>NZ_JBDJAW010000001.1:0-300000 GCF_039649665.1 Microbispora sp. ZYX-F-249
GTAGCCCTGCTGCTGGCCGTAGCCCTGCTGCGGGGCCTGCTGGCCGTACTGCTGCTGGCCCTGCTGGCCGTAACCCTGCTGCTGGCCGTAGGCGGGCGGCTGCTGCGGGCCCGTGTTCTGCCCCGTGTGGCGGTAGTTGACGACCGTGACGTCAGGGTCGTAGTCCTGGGCCTGTCTGTCCGTGCCGTACCCGGGGTTCGATGACGGCGGTGGCGTTCCGTCCGACTCGTCCTGGGGGTACGGCGGCTGTCCGGTGCTCACCGTGTCACCTCGTTTCGAAGACGCATGCGCCGCACGTCCGTAGCACACGCTGATATTGCCAAAAGTAGCGACAGGCGTAACAACAGTCACCTTTGCGGACGCTGACAATTCACGTCAAGATCATTATCTGACCGGCCGTGAACGGCGGTCAATGACGATCGAGGTGCAGCAACATCCGGGTGTTCCCCAGAGTGTTCGGCTTGACGTGCTCCAGGTCGAGGAACTCGGCGACACCCTCGTCGTACGACGCGAGCAGTTCCGCATACACCTCGGGAGAGACCGGTGTGCCCTGAATGGGCCGGAAGCCGTGCCGGGCGAAGAACTCGACCGCGAACGTGAGGCAGAAGACCCTCCGCACGCCGAGGTCCCGGGCGGTCTCGATGAGCGCGGCGACGATCCGGTGGCCGATCCCCCCACCGCGCACCGCGGGGTCCACGGCGACGGTCCTGATCTCGGCGAGGTCCTCCCACAGCACGTGCAGCGCGCCGCAGCCGACGATCTGCCCGTCCACCTCCGCGACCCAGAACTCCTGCACGTCCTCGTACAGCGTCACCGTGCTCTTCTTGAGGAGCCGGGGGCCGACGCCCGAGTACGCGTCGACGAGACGCCGGATCGCCCGGACGTCCGGCGTCCTGGCCCGGCGCACCGTCACGGCCGTGGCACCCGATCCACTGGATGTCTGCGCGGTGACCTGCTCCATGAGCGGTCAGCCTAGCCGGACGGGATCGGATCGCCCGCAGTCGGCGCGAACGACCTCTCCGGATAACGGTCATTCCCAAACACCACGCCCGACATGAGGTCTGACCCTCTGTAGCCGTAAGGATACGGAAGGACGCCCGGCCGCCCTGCGCGACCTCGATCCGGTTCGTCCTACTTTTTCCGGCAGCCCGCACGGCACGTCCAACACCTCAGATCACTCCAAACCCAGGTGAACGCGGATGTATCCCCATTGAGCCCGTGACCCAGCTGTGATCGTTTGGTTGTCAAACGTAGACGGGTTTCGGAGTTCTGGTTGAGCAAGAACTCGCCGTGCACTATCGTCCAGCGACGATGCCGGTCATCGTGAGCGCTCACGGCGGCCGGGCGCCGAATCTTCGAAGCACCGAGTGCGGAGGGGAGCCGGGGACCCAACTGCAGGATCAGGATCGGTTCGGTCTCAGATCGTCAAGGGGTGAATCCGCCAAGGTAGGGCTACTCCGGCCCGAACCCGTCAGCTAACCCGGTAGGCGCTCAGTAGCGCCCCGCCACATGGCCATGCTCCACGACACGGCCTGCCGCGGGGCGCATGTGGGAGAGGAGCTCGGTTGCGCACGCGTGGAGGACGGCCGGCGGGCAGGCACGCCCGCCGCCGACGGTCCGGATCCGGCACGGCCGGTCCGGCTGCCATCCGCCGATTGGCGTTCGTCGGCGTCGCGCTCACCGCGATCACGTTCGGCGCCCCGGTGGTCCGCGCCACCGCCGACCCCAAGCCGAGCCTCAAGGAGCTCACGGAACAGGTCGAGAGCCTCTACACCGAGATCGAGAGCCTCACCGAGCAGTACAACGGCGAGCGCGTGCGGCTCAAGGCGGCCGAGCGGTCCGCCGAGCTCGCCAAGAAGAACCTCGCCAAGAGCGAGGCCGAGCTGGAGGTCCGCCGGCAGAAGGCCAGCGCCCTCGCGCAGCACTCCTACATGACCAACGGGCTCGGCAACGCGCTCGTGCTCATCGACAGCGACGCCGACCCGCGGAAGTACCTGAGCCAGGCCTCCACGACGTACGCGCTGGAGCTGCAGGAGAGCCAGGAGGTCGCCGAGGTCACCAAGGCCATGGACGCCGCCGCGCGGGCCAGGGAGAGCGCCTCCGCCCGGCAGGCCGAGGTCAAGAAACTGCTCACCGGCCTCGACTCCCGCCGCGACAAGATCACCAAGCTGATCAAGAAGACCGAGAGCAGCCTCTACCGGCAGGTCGCCCGCACGGTCGGCAGCGAGACGCGCAGCCGGATGTCGTTCCCGATCGTGGGCGACGGCAAGGCCGCCCAGGCCGCGCGCTGGGCTCTCAGGCAGCAGCTCAAGCCGTACGTGTGGGGCGCCGAAGGCCCGAGCTCCTTCGACTGCTCTGGCCTGGTCATGGCGGCCTACCAGGCCGTCGGCATCAGCCTGCCCCACTACACGGGCGACCAGTGGACGGCCGGCACGCACATCTCCCGCGACCAGCTCCGCCCCGGCGACCTGGTGTTCTTCTACTCCGACCTGCACCACGTGGGCATCTACATCGGCGGTGGCTACATGATCCACGCGCCGCGCACGGGAGACGTCATCCACATCGCGAAGATCGCCGGACGGCCGTTCGCGGGAGCGGTGCGCGTCGCCGACTGACCCGGGCCACGAGAGCGTGCGCTCCGGAGCGCACGCGGCCGGCCCCGGCCCGGAGACCGCGCGATCCGGAGCCACCACCGTGCGGTCCGGATCGCGGTCAGATGAGGCGGCGGCGCGCCGCCCAGGCGACGGCCTCGATCGCCGTCGCGACGCCGATGCGGTCGCAGATGCACCGCAGCCGCCGCCGCACCGTACGCCCGCTGACGTCGAGACTGCGGCCCACCCGGTCCGCGGTCACGCCCTTGGCCAGCTCCGCGAGAAGAAGTAAGTCCTCATCGGTGAGACCGGCACGATCAAAATCCGAGGCGAGACTGTCACCTCGGTAGACGACCTCGGGAACACCCATCGTCCGCCCTCCCCCACGACGATGATTCGTCGGCCCACCCTCCAGGGACGGTAAACGCCTGCCGCGAAGGTCGTCAAGGTTGGGAGTCGACCCGCCGGTCGTACGCCTCTCTGGCCGCCTCCACATCCTCCATGTGAACCTCGGCCCAGCGCTTGATCGCTTCGAGCAGCGGCAAGAGGTTCTCGCCCAGGGGCGTGAGCCGGTAGTCGACCCGGACCGGCACCGAGGGCGTGACCGTACGGGAGACCAGACCGTCGCGTTCCATCGTCCGCAGCGTCTGCGTGAGCATCTTCTGGCTGACACCGGCGATCATCCGCGCCAGTTCGCTGTAGCGGAGCGGGCCGTGGGCCAGCGCGGTGAGCGCCAGGCTCGCCCACTTGTCGCTGAGCGTGTCGAGCAGCTTCCGCGACGGACAGGTCGCGACGTACGCGTTGTACCGCTGACGTTCCTCCTCGCGCCGTTCGGCGGCCGTCCGGGTGGCCATGTCTTCCCTCCGCGTTTGTTACGCACTTTTTGGTGCCTACTTACCAAGAGAGAGTAACTCTTCCTACGCTCCCTGCCGTACGGAAGGAGAACCCATGAGAACACTGGTGGCACGAGGCGGTGCCGTACGGCTGGTCGAGACGCCCGAGCCCGAGCCGGGACCGGGGCAGGTGCGGATCAGGGTCGAGGCGGCGGCCGTCAATCCGATCGACCTGCTCACGGCCTCGGGCGCCCTGCCCGACTTCAAGCTCGCGCCCCGGCTGGAGACGTACGCGCTCGGCTGGGACGTGGCGGGCGTGGTCGACCGCGTCGGTCCGGGAGTGACGGGCGTGCTCCCGGGCGAGCGCGTCATCGGGCTGTCGGACCGGCTGACGGAGCCCGTCAAGGCCCAGGCGGACCTGGTGGTGCTGGACGAGACGGCCGTCGCGCCCGCACCCGCCGGAGCGACCGCGCCCGAGGCGTCGACGTTGCCGCTGAACGCGCTCACCGCCGTCCAGGCGCTCGACCTCACCGGGCTCGCCGAGGGCGAGACCCTGCTCGTCACCGGAGCGGCCGGGGGCCTGGGCGGCTATCTGGTGGAGCTGGCCGTGGCACGGGGGATCAGGGTCGCCGCGGTCGCGGCACCCCGCGACGAGCCGCTGGTGCGGGGCTTCGGCGCGGAGTGGTTCGTGCCGCGGGGCGCCGACCTGGCCACGGCCGCCAGGGCCGTCGTACCCGGCGGCGTCGACGGCCTGGTGGACGCGGCGGTCGTCGGCCTGCCCGCGCTGGACGCCGTGCGCAACGGAGGCGCGTTCGTCACCGTCGTCGCCGGACAGGCCCCGATCCCGCTGCGCGGCATCCGGGTCTCGACGGTGTCCGTCGGCGCCGACGCGGCCCAGCTACGGGACGTCGCGAAGCTGGCCGAGGAGGGACGGCTGACCATGCGAATCGCCGGCACCTATCCGCTGGAGCGGGCGGCCGAGGCGTACGAGCGCCTGCGGAGGGGCGGCCTGCGCGGCCGGCTGGTCCTGCTGCCCTGACAGTACGGCCGCGGGCCGGACGGCCATGCCGTCCGGCCCGCGGGCAGGAGATCGGACGCAGGGATCGGGATCGACCGATCAGGAACGACCGAGCAGCTCACGCACCCGGTCACGGCCCACGGCCAGCAGCAGCGTGGGCAGGCGCGGGCCGGTGTCGCGGCCGACGAGCAGGCGGTAGAGCAGGGCGAAGAAGGCCCGCTGGGCCGCCTTCAGCTCGGGCGTGGCCGCCTTGGCGTCCATGTCGAGCCCGGCCTGCACCTTAGGCACGCCGTACACGAGGGTGGTGAGCCCGTCGAGCGACCAGTGCGCGTCGAGACCCTCCGCCAGCAGGCGCAGCGACTCGCGGTCCTGCTCGCCGAGCGTGTCGAGCAGTTCCTTGTCGGGCGTCTCGCGCACCTGCGTGCGCTCCTCCGCGGGCAGGTACGTGTTCACCCAGTGCCGGGCGCGGTCGAGCCGCGGCCGCAGCTCGTCCAGCCCGGCGATCTCCGGGTCGAACGCGCGCAGGATGCGCAGCGTCTGCTCCTCGTGCCCGGTGGCGATGTCCACCACCGAGGCGAGCGTCCGGTACGGCAGCCGTCGCGGCGTCTCGGGCAGGACCCGGGAGGCCGTGCTCGACGCGCGGCGGTAGGCCGCCTGGTCGGCCGGCAGCGCCGTGCCGTCCTGCACCTTCCTGGTCAGCGTGTCCCACTCGTCGTACATCCGCTGGATCTCCTGGTCGAAGGAGACCTTGAACGACTGGTTGGGACGGCGGCGGGCGTAGAGCCAGCGCAGCAGCGCCGGCTCCATGATCGACAGGGCGTCGGCCGGGGTCGGCACGCCGCCCTTGGAGCTGCTCATCTTGGCCATGCCGCTGATGCCGACGAAGGCGTACATCGGCCCGATCGGCTGCGGCGCGTCGAACACCTCACGGACGATCTGACCGCCGACGACGAACGACGAGCCCGGCGAGCTGTGGTCGACGCCCGACGGTTCGAAGACCACGCCCTCGTACGCCCAGCGCATCGGCCAGTCGACCTTCCACACCAGCTTGCCGCGGGTGTGCTCCGACAGCAGCACGGTCTCGCTGTGGCCGCACACGCAGGTGTACGTCATCGCGGTGGTCTCGTCGTCGTAGGACGTGACCGTGGTCAGGTCGCGGTCGCAGGCCGAGCAGTAGGGCTTGTAGGGGTAGTAGCCCCCGGCGCCCGAACCGTCGTCCTCGCTCGCGGCCCCCGAGCCCTCGAGCGCGGCGGCCTCGTCGGCGTCCGTGACCTCCTTGGCCTTCGCCTTCTTGGTGCGGTACTGGTCGAGGATCGCGTCGATCCGCCGCCGCTCGCGCATGGCGAGCAGCACCTGCTCCCGGTACGCCCCGGAGGTGTACATCTGCGTCTGGCTGATGCCGTGGAACTCCACCCCGAGCTCGTTCAGCGCGGCGATCATCGGCGCCTTGAAGTGCTCGGCCCAGTTGGGGTACTCGCTGCCGGGCGGTGCCGGGACGGTGGTCAGCGGCTTGCCGATGTGCTCGTTCCACGCGGGGTCGATGCCCACCGGCACCTTGCGGAAGCGGTCGAAGTCGTCCCACGAGATGATGTGCACGCACTCGTGGCCGCGCCGCCTGATCTCGTCGGCCACCAGGTGCGGGGTCATGACCTCGCGCAGGTTGCCCAGGTGGATCGGGCCCGACGGGCTGAGTCCGGACGCGCAGACGATGGGTTTGCCCGGCGCGCGCCGTTCAGCCTCGGCGATGACCTCATCGGCGAAACGCGCCACCCAGTCGGCGTCCATCACGTCAGTCCTCTCTGAACGGGATCCTGCCTTCTATGGTCCCGTACGCGGAGGAGTCGTCAGGACGCGTTACGGGCGTAGACCAGCCGCAGGCCGATCAGCGTGAGCCAGGGCTCGTGCACGTCGATGGTACGGGCCTCGCCGATGATCAGCGGCGCACCGGTGCCCGTGGCGACCACGGTGACGTCGTCGGGGTCGGAGGCCAGCTCGGCCGTCATCCGGTCCACGATGCCGTCCACCAGACCGGCGAAGCCGTAGATGATGCCCGACTGGAGCGCCTCCACGGTGTTCTTGGCGATGACCGACCGCGGCCGGACCAGCTCGACCTTGTGCAGCTGGGCCCCGGCCGTGGCGAGCGCGTCCACCGAGATCTCCAGGCCGGGAGCGGTCACCGCGCCGACGTACTCGCCCCGGGCCGAGACGGCGTCGAACGACGTGGCCGTGCCGAAGTCCACGATCACGCACGGCCCGCCGTACAGGGCGGTGGCGGCGAGCGCGTTCACGATGCGGTCGCTGCCGACCTCCTTGGGGTTGTCCATCCGGACCGGGACGCCGGTGCGGACGCCGGGCTCGACGACCACGGCCGTGACGTCGCCGTAGTAGCGCCGGGACATCTCCCGCATCTCGTTGAGCACCGACGGGACCGTGGAACAGATCGCGATGCCGCTGATGTCGGCGTCCTTGAGCAGCGGCGACTGCCCGAGGAGACCCTGGAGCACCACCGCGATCTCGTCCGCGGTGCGGCGCGGATCGGTGGCGATCCGCCAGTGCTCGATCACCTCTTCACCCTCGAACAGGCCCAGCACAGTGTGGGTGTTGCTGACGTCGATGGTGAGCAGCATTCCCCGATTATGCCTCACGAAGATCCAGGCCCAGGTCGAGTGCCGGGGCCGAGTGCGTGAGCGCGCCGACGGCCAGGTAGTCGACCCCGGTCTCGGCGACGGCGCGGGCCGAGTCCAGGGTCAGCCCGCCGCTCGACTCCAGCCGCGCCCGCCCGGCCACCAGCCGTACGGCCTCGGCGAGCTGGTCCACGGTGAAGTTGTCGAGCAGGATCTCGTCGGCGCCCTCGGCGAGGACCGGCTCGATCTGGTCGATCCGGTCCACCTCGACCTCGATCGGCAGGCCGGGGAAGGCCTGCCGTACGGCGCGGAACGCCTCGGCGACGCCTCCGGCGGCGACGACGTGGTTGTCCTTGATCAGCGCGGCGTCGTGCAGGCCCATCCGGTGGTTGACCCCGCCGCCGGCCCGGACGGCGTACTTCTCCAGCGTGCGCAGCCCGGGGATGGTCTTGCGGCTGTCGCGGATCCGGGCGCCGGTGCCCTCGACGGCGTCCACCCAGCGGCGGGTCTGGGTGGCGACGCCGGACAGGTGGGTGAGGAAGTTGAGCGCGGTCCGCTCCAGCGTGAGCAGGTCCCTGGTGGCGCCGCGCACGGTCATGACCACGTCGCCGGGGCGCACCCGGTCGCCGTCGGCGGCGTGCCGCTCGACCTCGACCTGCCCGGCGGCCTGGCGGAAGACGGTCTCGGCCACGGCGAGGCCGGCGACCACGCCCTCCTTGCGGGCCACCACGTCGGCCACGGCCCGCTGATCGGCGGGGATGGTGGCGACCGAGGTCACGTCCTGCCCCCCGGCCAGGTCCTCCTCCAGCGCGGCCCGGACGAGACCGAGCACGGCGTCCGCGTCGAGGCCGGCCTTGTCCAGCTCGGTCCGCAGTTCCTCGTGAGGCGTGTACGTCAAGGTCAGTCCCTCCGCAGTCAGGGCGATGTCGATGTGCGCCCGCCAGCGGGCGTCGTCGCGGTCGGGGTGGTCCTCCCGCCAGTGGGAGCCGCGGGTCTCCTCGCGCACGGCCGCCGCGGCGACCAGCGCGGAGGCCACGGTGAGGAGGTTGGTCGCCTCCCACGACTCGGTGCAGGGCTCGACCGCGACCGGCGTCCAGCGGGCGTCCGACAGCGCGCGGGCGACCTGCGCGAGGCTCCGGTCGCTGCGCAGCACCCCGGCGCCCCGGCTCATGTGGCTCTGGACCCTCGGCCGCGTACGCGGGTCGGCCAGGCCCTCGGGCCGGTCGTCCGGCGCGGGCTCGCGCGGGGCGGGCTTCCTCGCGGCCAGGTCGGCGGCGATCCGCTCGCCGTAGACGAGCCCTTCCAGGAGGGAGTTGGAGGCCAGCCGGTTGGCGCCGTGCACGCCCGTGCAGGCCACCTCTCCGCAGGCGTACAGGCCGGGCACGCTGGTCCTGCCGTACAGGTCGGTGCGCACACCGCCGCTGGCGTAGTGGGCCGCGGGGGCGACGGGGATGGGCTCGGTGACGGGGTCGATGCCGTGTTCCCGGCAGACGGAGAAGATCGTGGGGAACCTGGAGCGCCACTTCTCCTCGCCGAAGTGGGTGGCGTCGAGGTGGACGTGGTCGGCGCCGGTCCGCGCCATCTGGCGCATGATCGCCTTGGCGACCACGTCGCGGGGCGCGAGATCGGCCAGCTCGTGCACGCCCCGCATGAAGCGCTCGCCGTTCGCGTCGATCAGCACCGCGCCCTCGCCGCGCACGGCCTCGGAGACGAGGGGCTGCTGACCGGTCGAGCCCTCCCCCAGCCACAGGACCGTGGGGTGGAACTGCACGAACTCGATGTCCCTGACCACCGCGCCGGCCCGCAGGGCCAGCGCCACGCCGTCCCCCGTGGACACGACGGGGTTGGTGGTGGCCGCGTAGACCTGGCCCATGCCGCCGCTGGCCAGCACCACGGCCCCGGCCCGTACGGCGCCGACGCCGTCGCGGGCGCCCTCCCCCATCACGTGGAGCGTGACCCCGCAGGCGTGGCCCTCGGCGTCGAGGAGGAGGTCGAGGGCGAGGGCGTGCT
This sequence comes from Microbispora sp. ZYX-F-249, assembly GCF_039649665.1. Lineage (NCBI taxonomy): Bacteria > Bacillati > Actinomycetota > Actinomycetes > Streptosporangiales > Streptosporangiaceae > Microbispora > Microbispora maris. The sequence goes on from NZ_JBDJAW010000001.1 coordinate 9,077, forward strand.
CGATGACCTCGATGCGGGGCTCGGCCAGCACGGCCTCGACCAGAGCGCGCTGCACCTCGGCGCCGGTCGCGTCGCCGCCCGCGTGCACGATCCGGTTGCGGTGGTGGCCGCCCTCGCGGGTGAGCTGGAGCTCGCCGTCGATGTCCCGGTCGAACTCGGCGCCGTGGCTCATCAGCCGCTTCAGCGCGTCGGGGCCCTCGGTGACCAGGACGCGTACGGCCTCCTCGTCGCACAGGCCGACCCCGGCGACGAGCGTGTCCCTCAGGTGCTCGTCGGGGGTGTCCTCGGGGTCGAGGACGGCGGCGATGCCGCCCTGGGCCCAGCGGGTGGACCCGGCCGACAGCACGTCCTTGGTGACCACGAGCACCCGGGCCCGGGGGTCGAGTTCGACGTGGCGCAGCGCCACGGTGAGGCCGGCGATGCCGGACCCGATCACGACGGCGTCGGCCTCGACGGTCCAGCCGGGTGCGGGGGCGGTGAGTCTGCGTGCGAGCGCCACCATGAGGGGATCCCCTTTCGTCATAATGACGATAACGCCCCCCGGGCGATGGTGCCGCCCCGCCCCCTCCTACACGGGGCACTCGCCGGGATCGGCGCAGAGCTGGGCGGCCAGAGTGTTGTAGGCCCACTCCTCCCACCTGTCCGGCGACCAGCCGCGGTCCTGGACGAAGAGCAGGTAGAGCTGCGGGCTGAGCAGGCAGAACAGCAGGTCCGCGGCCATCTCGGCGGACACGCCGGGGCGGGCGCCGGGCTTGGCGACCAGCGCCCGGGCCGCGGCGTGCTGCACGACATAGCGCGGGTCGGGGCCGTCGGGCCATTGCGCGGCGATCTGCGGGTCGGCGGCCCCCGCGGACTCGATCATCGGTATGAGCGGGGCGACCCGGCCGAGGATTTCGCCCGTGCCGCGGACATGCGCGCGCAGCTGGCCGGCCGCGGTGGGCGCGGCGCACGCGGCGCGGAACCATTCACGGTCCATGGTCGCCACCGGCTCGGCGTCGCCGGCGATGGATGTGTCGACGACGTCCTTGAACAGCGTGCGCTTGTTGCCGAAGACGAAGTAGACCGTCTGGACGGCCACGCCCGCCCGGTCGGCGACCTCCTGCAGGCTCGTCGCCCCGTAGCCCTGCGCGACGAACAGCTCCCGCGCCGCCTCGATGATCTTCTCCCGGGTGCGGCGCGAGCGCTCGGCTCGTTTGTCCGGCCTCTTGACGGTGTCCACGGCGGGAGTCTATCTCTAGAGTCAAACACTAGAGTTCGCCTCTAACAACCGGGAGCGCGGTCATGGACAAGCCGAACACGACTCAGGAAGCGGACCAGGAGGAGGTGGTGCGCCGGGCGCTGGAGGAGTACTACCTGGCCGGCAAGCCGCCGTGGGACACCGGCGTGACGCCGCCCGAGCTGGTCGCCCTGATCGAAGGGCGCGACGCGCTGCCGCCCGGCCGTGCGCTGGAGCTCGGCTGCGGCACCGGGACCAACGCCGTCTATCTCGCCCGGCACGGCTGGGAGGTCGTGGCCGTCGATTTCATCGACCTCGCGATCGAGCAGGCCCGGGAGAAGGCCGACGCGGCGGGAGTGGCCGTACGGCTGCTGCACGGTGACGCCACCCGGCTCGACGACCTGGACGCGCCCGGCCCTTACGACCTGTTCTTCGACCTGAGCTGCTACTGCGGCATCCCGCCGCACCGCCGCGACGCCTACGCCGAAGGGCTCACCCGGCGCGCCGCCCCCGGCGCACGGCTGCTCATGTTCGGGTACGGTGCCGGAACGCTCGACGACACGTTCTCCGGCGTGACCGCCGACGAGCTGCGGTCCAGGTTCGCCGGCTGGGAGCTGGCCGACGTCACCCCCGGCACGAACCCGTTCCCCACCTTCTGGTTCACCCTGCGGGCCGGGGGAGCCCGAGTCCCCTAAAGGGTCAGGACCACGTTGTCGATGAGGCGCGTGGTGCCGACCTTGGCGGCGACGGCGAGGACGGCCTCGCCCCGGTGGTCGTCGCCGACCGGCCCGAACGTCGCGGGATCGGCCAGGATCAGGTAGTCGAGCAGCAGCGGCGGGTCGAAGCGGGCGGCCTCCTCCAGCACGGCCCGCGCGGCGTCGAGGATTCCGGCCGGCCCCGCCGTTCCGGCCCGCGCCGCACCGGCCCGCAGCGCCCGCGACAGCGCGAGCGCGGTACGGCGGTCGGCCTCGGACAGATACCTGTTGCGGCTCGACAGCGCGAGGCCGTCGGGCTCCCGCACGGTCGGCGCGCCGACGATCGACACGGGCACGTCGAGGTCGGCCACCATCCGCCGGATCAGCGCGAGCTGCTGGGCGTCCTTCTGCCCGAAGACCGCGACGTCCGGCCGGACCAGGTTGAACAGCTTGAGCACCACGGTCAGCACGCCGTCGAAGTGGCCGGGCCGGAAGGCGCCCTCGACCACGCCGCCCATGCCGCCCGCCGAGACCTCCACCTGGCGGTCCGGCAGGTACATGTCGTCGGCCGAGGGAGCGAAGACCACGCCCACGCCCTCCTCCTCGCACGCCCGGAGGTCGGCGTCGAACGTACGGGGATAGCGGGAGAAGTCCTCGCCGGGGCCGAACTGCAGGGGATTGACGAACACGCTCACCACCACGTGGTCGGCGTGCTCGCGCGCCAGCCGGATGAGCGACCGGTGGCCCTCGTGGAGCGCCCCCATCGTGGGGACCAGGGCGATCCTCCCGGGGCCGAGCGCGTCCCTCGCCTTGTCGAGGCCGGCCCGGTCGGCGGCGACGGTCAGGTCCATATGTTCCCTCCCAGGGCGTCGAGCAGGCGTTCGGCCGCCTCCGGCTTGAGCAGCCCCGCCGCGAGCGCGCGGTCGGCGGTGAGTCTAGCGAGGGCGACGTACGCGTCCGCGGCCTCGGGGGCGGCCAGGATGAGCGCGTCGACGTGCTTGCGCACGGTGCCCGCGTCGCCGCGCACCACGGGCCCGGTGAGCCCGCTGATGCCCAGGCGCAGCACGTTGTCGAGGGCGGCGCTCAGCAGCGGGGCGAGCATCCGGCCCGGATGCTCCACGCCGATCTTCGCGAGCAGTTCCTGCGACTCGGCCACGAGCGTCACCATGTGGTTCGCGGCGCCGGCCAGGGCGGCGTGGTAGAGCGGCCGGTCCCGGTCGGCGATCCACACCGGCTCGCCGCCCATCTCGATCACCAGCGCCTCGGCCACCGGCCGCAGCAGGTCGGGCGAGGTGACGCCGAACGAGCAGCCGTTGAGCCGGGTCAGGTCGTCGCTCCTGCCGGTGAACGTCATCACGGGATGCAGCGCGAGCGGCAGCGCGCCCGCCTCGGCCGCCGGGTCCAGCACGCCCAGGCCGTACGCGCCGCTCGCGTGCACGAGGAGCTTGCCGCGCAGGTCGGCGCCGGTGGCGGCGAGGCCGGACACGAGACCGGGCAGCACGTCGTCCGGGACGGTGAGCAGCACGAGCTCGGATTGGGCGATCACCTCGTCCGGCCTGCTGAGCTTCAGGCCGAGGCGGTCGGCGGCCCGTCGCGCCGACGCGTCGGACACCCCGCTGGCCGCCACCACCCGATGACCCGCGAGCATGAGCGCGGCTCCGAGCACGGAACCGACCCGTCCCGCGCCGAGCACTCCCACGGCGAGCCGCGCCGGGCGGTCACTTGTGTCCATGACGCCTCCCCTCGGTTCAGCGTAGCGGCGGCGCTCCCGCCGACCCGGCTCCAGGTCATGTCCGGCAGATCAAGCCCCGCCGGGCGGGCACTCCGCGGTCGCCCCAACCCGACGGTCCGATTTTGTCCCGTTTCTTACAGGCCTATGTTGAGCCATAAGTACGAAAGTGACTACTTTTCGTCACGGCCCCGGCGTGTCGGTACCGTGAAGCGCTGTGGAAGTCACCTGGCGGGAAGCCACGCGGCGGGCGCTCTATGGGGAGCGGGGCTTCTACCTGCGGGAGCGCCCTGGCCGACATTTCCGGACATCGGTGCACGCCTCGCCGGTCTTCGCCGAGGCGGTGCTGCGCCTGCTCCGGCGGGTCGACGCCGCCCTCGGCCGGCCCCGCCCGCTCGACCTCGTGGACATGGGCAGCGGCGACGGTCTCCTGGCCACCCGGGTGCTCGCCGCCGCGCCGCCGGACCTCGCGGAACGGCTGCGGGTCACCGCCGTCGACCTGTCCCCCCGGCCCGGCGGTCTCGATCCCCGTGTCGCCTGGGAGCCACAGGTCCCGTACGGCGTCAGCGGCCTGGTGGTCGCCAACGAGTGGCTGGACAACGTGCCGCTCGACGTCGCCGAGATGACGCCGGACGGCCCGCGTCTGGTGCTCGTCGATCCGGAGACCGGCGAGGAGCGGCCGGGGCCGGCTCCCTGTCCCGAGGATCTGGCCTGGCTGGAGCGCTGGTGGCCGCTGCGCTCCCCGGGGGAGCGCGCCGAGATCGGCCGCCCCCGGGACGAGGCGTGGGCGTCGGTGATCGAGCGGCTGGCGCACGGCACCGCGGTCGCCGTGGACTACGCCCATCCGGCCGGACGGCGGCCCCCGCTCGGCACGCTCACCGGATATCGCGACGGCTCGCCGGTGCCCGCCGTACCGGACGGGTCGTGCGACATCACCGCCCACGTCGCGCTGGACGCCTGCGCGGCGGCGGGCGAGCGCGCGGGCGCGCGGGCGACCACGCTCACCACGCAGCGGGAGGCGCTGCGCGGGCTGGGGGTCACCGGCGCCCGGCCGCCGCTCGCGCTCGCGTCCACCGACCCGGCGGGGTACGTACGCGCGCTCGGCCGGGCCTCCCAGGAGGCCGAGCTGATCGACCCGGCCGGCCTCGGCGGCTTCGGCTGGCTCAGCCAGTCACGACATCGAGAGGAGCGATCATGATCGCGAGAATCTGGCGCGCGACCGCGACCCCGGAGGGCGCGGACGGCTACGAGCGGCACTTCACCGCGTCGGTCCTGCCCTCCCTGCGCGACGTGGACGGGCACCGCGGCGCGTACCTGCTGCGGCGGGACAGCGACGGCCGGGTGGAGATCCAGGTCGTGACGCTGTGGGAGTCGATGGACGCGATCCGCCGCTTCGCGGGCGACGATCCCGGCGCCGCCGTCGTCGAGCCCGCCGCCCGGGCCGTCCTGCTCGGCTACGACGCGACGGTCACCCACCACACGGTCAGCGTGTCAGACGGTGACCTTCAGTGACTCCAGGCCGCGCATGATGTAGCTGGGCTTCCAGGTCGGCTCCTCGGCCAGCTCAAGGCCGGGGGCGAGGCGCAGCAGCGCGCCGAAGGACTCCGCCATCTCCACCCGCGCGAGCGGCGCGCCGAGGCAGAAATGGATCCCGGCACCGAACGAGATGTGCGGGTTGTCCGCCCGGCCGATGTCCAGGCGGTCCGGGTCGGCGAACACCTCGGGGTCCCGGTTCGCCGAGCCGAACAGCAGCGCGACCTCCACGCCCCGGGGGATCGTCACCCCGCCGACCTCGACGTCCTCGAGCACCCACCGCTCGAACATCTGCGCCGGGGTGTCGTAGCGCAGCAGCTCCTCGACCGCCGTCGGCATCAGGCCGGGGTCGGCGCGCAGCCGCTCCAGCTCGCCGGGGTTGCGGAACAGCGCCCACCACCCGCTGCCGGTGGCGTTGACCGTGGCCTCGTGCCCGGCGTTGAGCAGCAGCACGCAGGTGCCGATCAGCTCGTCCTCGGTCAGCCGGTCGCCGTCGTCCACCACCTGCGCGAGCGCGGAGATCATGTCGTCGCCCGGCCGCTCCCTGCGCGCCCTGGCCAGCCCGCGCAGGTACTCGGCGAACTCCGACGCGGCGCGTACGGCCGTGTGCTGGACCTCCGGGGACGGGTGCAGCTCGTACATCCCGCAGATGTCGGCCGACCAGGGGCGCAGGAGGTGACGGTCGGCCTCGGGCACGCCCAGCATCTCGGCGATCACGGTGACCGGCAGCGGCTCGGCGACCTCGGCCAGCAGGTCGCCGCCGCCGCGCTCGACCAGTCCCTCGGTCAGCTCGGTCGCGATCCTGCGTACGCGCGGGCGCAGCGACTCGACCATCCGGGGCGTGAAGGCCTTGGACACCAGGCGGCGCAGCCGCGTGTGCACCGGGGGCTCCACGTCGAGCATGCCGGCCCGGATCACCCGCCAGAACGGCTCCTGGAAGTCCGGCTCGGGCTGCCTGCCGAACTCCTCGTGGGTGGCCACGTGCAGGTAGGACCGGCCCAGCCGGCGGTCGCGCAGCAGCGCGTTCACGTCGGCGTGCCGGGCGATCAGCCACTGTCCGGTCGGCTCGAAGAAGCTGACCGGCTCGTTGTCCCGCAGGTCGCGGTAGGCGTCGTACGGGTGAGCCACGAACTCGGGATTCCAAGGATCAAACTTCACAATGCACACCATAACGGCAAAACGGCCCTCACCAGCGGGCTTGCCTTCGGGCCCGGACGCCGGGTTATAGTGCGCTCAGGTCATGAGTGCCAGCGTCAAGCCCCGGCTTGCTGGCCGGCAACCCTCGCGCTCGCGGCGGGGTGCCCCGGGTGAGGACCGGGTCCGGCACGAGGTGTGCCGGGCAAGCGCGGGCTCCGCCGTACGACGCCATGGCCGGGGTCCCAGACCCCGAGGAGGCTTGGCGTTGTCCGCACTCACCTTCGTCCAGCAGGCCGTCACCCGCGTCACCGAGCCCGACGCCGTCCCCGTACGCCTACCGGCCGTCGTGGGCGCCGGCCTGGAGGTGCCCGTCAGGGGCGGCAGGCTCGTGCCGTACGCGAACCTCGACTACGCGGCGAGCGCGCCCTGTCTCGAGCCGGTGAGCGCCACCGTCGCGGCGGCGCTGCCGGCCTACTCCAGCGTCCACCGGGGCGCGGGCTACGCCTCACAACTCACCACCGCGCGGTACGAGCAGGCCAGGCACACCGTGCGGGCCTTCGTCGGCGCCCGTCCCGGCGACGCCCTGATCTTCGTGCGCAACACGACCGACGCGATGAACCTGCTGGCCCGCAGCCTCCCCGAGGGCACCACCGTCGTCGTGTTCGACACCGAGCACCACGCCACGCTGCTGCCCTGGCCCGACGCCGTACGGCTCGCGCCGCCTGCCTTCCCCGGCGAGGCGATCCGGGCGGCCGACGAGGCGCTGACCGCGATCGAGGGCCCGGCCCTGCTCGTCGTGACCGCCGCCTCCAACGTCACGGGCGAGCTGTGGCCGATCGCCGGGCTGGCCCACGTCGCCCACCGGCACGGCGCGCGGATCGCCGTGGACGCGGCCCAGTACGTCCCCCATCGCGGGCTCAACCTCGCCGCGCTCGACCTCGACTACGTGGCGTTCTCCGGGCACAAGCTCTACGCCCCCTTCGGCGCCGGGGTGCTCGTGGGCCGCCCCGACTGGCTCGCCGACGCCGACCCGTACCTGCGCGGCGGCGGAGCCGTACGGTCCGTGGGCGAGACGGTGGACTGGAGCGACGACCCCGAGGCCCGGCACGAGGCCGGCACCCCCAACGTGCTCGGCGCGATCGCGCTCGCCGCCGCCTGCGACGCGCTGACCACGACCGGCTGGATCGCGCTGGTCCGGGAGGAGGAGCGGCTGCTCGCCCGCCTGCGCGCCGGGCTCGCCACGATCCCCGGCGTACGCGAGCTGTCCCTGTGGGGCCCCGACCACCCGCGCGTCGGCATCGTGTCGTTCGCCGTGGAGGGCCGCACGGCCCGGGAGGTCGCCGAGACGCTGTCGGCAGAGCACGGCATCGGCGTCAGGGACGGCAAGTTCTGCGCCCACCCGTTCGTCCGCCACCTCCTCGGCGGGGACGACGCCGGCTGCGCCGACGGCACGGTGAGCGCCGTACGCGCCTCGATCGGCATCGGCACCACCGAGGAGCACGTCGACCGCCTCGTCGACGCCCTACGCGAGATCGCCGCCGCCTGACCGGAGGGAAGTCAGCTTCGCCGGGCCTTCCGCTGTCTTCGCGGTCGCGTGATGGGCGTGAAAGCATGGACGGCATGACGACCGAGCAGGAGGGCGGGCGCACCGAACGCATCGTGGGGCTCGGCGCGGGAGCCGACGCCGTGCAGGCGAAGGAGCTGGCCACCGAGGACATGATCCTCAACATCGGCCCGCAGCACCCGTCCACCCACGGCGTGCTGCGGCTGCGGCTCGTCCTCGACGGCGAGCGCATGACGGCCGCCGAGCCGATCGTCGGCTACATGCACCGCGGCGCGGAGAAGCTGTTCGAGGTGCGCGACTACCGGCAGATCATCGTGCTGGCCAACCGGCACGACTGGCTGTCGGCGTTCGCCAACGAACTGGGCGTGGTGCTCGCGGTCGAGCGCATGCTGGGGATGCAGCCGCCGCCCAGGGCGGTGTGGGCCAGGACGCTGCTGGCCGAGCTCAACCGCGTGCTCAGCCACCTGATGTTCCTCGGCAGCTATCCCCTGGAGCTCGGCGCGATCACGCCGGTCTTCTACGCCTTCCGGGAGCGGGAGACCCTGCAGCACGTCATGGAGGAGATCTCCGGCGGCCGCATGCACTACATGTTCAACCGGGTGGGCGGGCTGAAGGAGGAGCTGCCCCTGGGCTGGCTCGACCGCGTCACCGCCGCCGTCGCGGCCGTGCGCCGGCGGCTGCCCGACATCGAGGAACTGATCGCCGGCAACGAGATCTTCCTGGCCCGCACCCGCGGCGTCGGCGTGCTCGACCGCGAGACGATCATGCAGTACGGCGTGAGCGGCCCGATCGCACGGGCCTCGGGCGTGGACTTCGACCTGCGGCGCGACGAGCCCTACCTCGCGTACGGCGAGCTGCCGGTGAAGGTCGTGACCCGGTCGGCCGGGGACTGCCAGGCCCGGTTCCAGGTGCTGCTCGAACAGGTCAAGGTCTCCCTCGACCTCGCCGACGCCTGCGTCGAGCGCCTGCGGCACCTGCCGCCCGGGCCGATCAACCAGCGGCTGCCGAAGGTGCTGAAGGCGCCCGAAGGCCACACGTACGCCTGGACGGAGAACCCGCTCGGCCTGAACGGCTACTACCTCGTGTCGCGGGGCGAGAAGACGCCGTGGCGGCTCAAGCTGCGCAGCGCCTCCTACAACAACATCCAGGTGCTGCGGGAGATGCTGCCGGGCAACCTGGTCGCGGACATGATCGCGATCCTCGGCTCGATGTTCTTCGTGGTCGGCGACGTCGACAAGTAGAAGGTGTCAGGTCTCCCCGGAGGGCTTGCCGGGCACCCGGCAGCAGTGCTCGAGGAACAGCGCCGCGCAGACCAGGATCACGCAGGCCACGAACGACCCGCCGCCGACGAACGCGTCCTGCCGTGGCTTGTCCAGGTCGAGCAGGTCCAGCACGCGCAGCACGAACCCGGCGAAGACGCCGCCGAACGCCGCCCCCGCGTACGCCGTGGCCTTGGCCAGCGCCGCCAGACGGGCGACGGCGAGCGGCTCGACGGGCTTGGTGCCGGGGTGGCGCAGGATCCTCGCCCGGGTCAGCCAGCCCGTGTACGCCTCGCCGACGGCCAGCAGCAGCGTGGTGGGGATCGCGGTCCACGGCAGGGTCGGCAACATGGAGTAGAACTGCCGCAGCAGCCCCCAGGTGAGCAGGGCGAACACGACCACCAGACCGACGAGCACGCCGGGGTTGCTGGGCTTCACTCGGGGACTCCTCGTCGATCAGACCGGGGGTTCGAGCACGAGGTCGGTGCGCAGCCGTACCCCGCTCTGGTCCGTCTCGGCCAGCAGGGCCGCGACCGAGCCGCGCCCGGGCAGGACCGCACCCGGATCGGCCTGCGCCCACGGAACCAGGACGAACGCCCGCTCGTGCGCCCGGGGGTGCGGGAGCGTGAGCTCGGGGTCGTCGGACATCAGGGCGCCGACCGCGATGAGGTCCACGTCGAGCGTCCTCGGCCCCCACCGCTCCTTGCGCTCGCGGCCGAAGGCGTTCTCGACGCTCTGCGCGCGGTCCAGCAGCGTGCGGGGGTCGAGCATGCTCTCGGCGATCACCACCGCGTTCAGGTACGGGCCCTGCTCGGGGCCGCCGACCGGATCGGTCTCGTAGACCGGTGACACCGCCACGAACTTGAGGCCGGGGGCGTCGAACAGCGAGTCGAGGGCCCCCTGGAGGTTCTCGATACGGCGGCCGAGGTTGCTGCCGAGCGCGATCACGACCCTCATGCGCGCCCCCTTCTGATCGTCACCACCACGTCGGCGAACGGCAGCGGGATGGGCGCCGCCGGTTTGTGCACGCTGACCTCCGCCTCCTCGACCCGCTCGTGGGCCAGGCAGGCCGCCGCCAGCCGCTCGGCGAGGGTCTCGATGAGGTTGACCGGCTCGCCCTCCACGATGCGGACCAGCTCCCCCGCCAGTGCCCCGTAGTCGACCGTGAGGGTCAGGTCGTCGGCCGCGGCCGCCGGGGCGGTGTCGAAGCGCAGGGCCACGTCGATCACGAACTCCTGGCCCAGCTCGCGCTCGGCGGGCAGGCAGCCGTGCCTGCCGCGGGCCCGCAGGCCCGTCAGCCGCACCGTGTCACGACTGGTCGTCGGCCGCACCGTCAATGCTCCTGCTCCTCCTCGTCGTCGTCATCGTCGCTCTGGAGGACCGGTGAGCCGTGGTAGAGCCACAGCCGCCACCCGGTTCCGGTGCGCACGTAGGTGCTGGACGCGACGACCCGGCCGGCCGCGAAGCCCGGCTCGTCGGTGTCGGCGGCCGTCAGGATGTTCTCCGCGCAGGTGACCACGGCGACGTCCCCGATCACGGTCGTCTGCACGTCGGTCAGCACGAACTGGATGTACGGCGTGTTGGCCATGATGAGCGCCCAGGAGCGGAGCACCTCCGACCGTCCGGTCAGCATGGGCCAGCCCGGATGGACGCACATGGCCGGACGTCCCGGGACGTCCTCGATCCAGATCTCCGACATCGCGTCGAGGTCGCCGCTCTCGATGGCGTTGTAGAACGCCTGGTTGAGCTCCTCGATGTCCTTCATCGGCGTCCCTGTCGGCATCTCGTCACCGGCCCTCGTCAGCGTGTCGTACGCCTGCTGCCCGCCAGGCGGCTGCCACACGCACCGCGTCGGCGTTCGGCCGCACCCGGTGCACCCGCACGCACCAGGCGCCGGACCGCGCCGCGAGCGCGGTGACGGCGAGCGTGGCGTCGTCGCTCCCGTCGAACGGCCTGGGTTCGCCGTCCGGCCCCGCCAGCAGGCGGCCGAGGAAGCGTTTGCGGGACGCTCCGATCAGCAGCGGACGGCCGAGGCGGTTCAGCTCGCCGATGCCGCCCAGCAGGGCCCAGTTGTGTTCGGCGTTCTTGGAGAACCCGAGGCCGGGGTCGAGCACGATCTGCTCCTCCCGCACGCCCTCGGCGAGCACGGAGTCGACCCGCTTGCGCAGCTCCTCCGCCACCTCGGTCACGACGTCGCCGTAGATGGCCCGGCTCTCCATGTCGCGGCTGTGCCCCCGCCAGTGCATCACGACGTACGGCACGCCGGTCGCGGCCACCACCCGCGGCATGGCGGGGTCGGCCAGCCCGCCGCTCACGTCGTTGACGAGCTTCGCCCCGGCCTCGACGGCCGCCTCGGCCACCTCCGCGCGCATGGTGTCGACGCTGACGGTCACGCCCTCCTGGCTGAGCGCGCGGATCACCGGCTCGACGCGGCGGAGCTCCTCCTCCAGGGAGACGCGGGCCGCACCCGGGCGGGTGGACTCGCCGCCCACGTCCACGATGTCGGCGCCCTCGGCCACCAGGTCGAGGCCGTGCCGGATCGCGACGCCGGCGTCGAACCACTGGCCGCCATCGGAGAAGGAGTCGGGGGTCACGTTGACCACGCCCATGACCAGACAGCGCCCAGACTCGGGCATACCGGGCACACTTGCTGCGGTCATGGGGTCAAGACTAGTGCCATGAGGCAGGGTGCTCGTCGGGCAGGAGCGCCGTCCCAACCGGCCCTCGCCCGCGCTCAGCCGCGCAGGATCAGCGACATGGCCTCGGCCCTGGTCGCCTCACAGGTGCGGAAATCGCCGCGGACGGCCGAGGTGAGCGTCTTCGCGCCGGGTTTGCGCACGCCGCGCATGGTCATGCACATGTGCTCGGCCTCGATCACCACGATCACCCCCCGAGGTTCGAGGACCTTCATCAGGCCGTCGGCGATCTGGGAGGTCATCCGCTCCTGGACCTGCGGCCGGCGGGCGTAGACGTCCACCAGCCTGGCCAGCTTGGACAGGCCGGTGATGCGGCCCTTCTCGTTCGGGGTGTAGCCGATGTGGGCCACGCCGTGGAACGGGAGCAGATGGTGCTCGCAGGTGGACATCACCTCGATGTCCTTGACGAGCACCATCTCGTCGTGGTCCGCGTCGAACATCGTGGTCAGCGCGTCCTCGGGGCGCTGGCCGAGCCCGGCGAACTGCTCGGCATACGCCCTGGCCACCCGGGCGGGGGTGTCCCGGAGCCCGTCGCGATCGGGGTCCTCCCCGATCGCGAACAGGATCTCCCGGACCGCCTTCTCGATCCGGTCGTGGTCGAAGCCGGGGGGCGGCCCCGCCATGGGTTCGGCCATGGTCAGGCCTCGTCCCGCTGCGCCGACTGGTCGTTGGCCCACGGCGTCGAGCCGGCGCCGCCGGCGGGCAGCGCCTGGCCGTTGCCGTTGGCGCGCTCCTTCGGGGTGATGACCGGAGGACGGTCGGACGGCAGGCGCTTGCCGTATCCGGCGTAGGAGGGGCGCTTCTCCTTGGGCACGACGGGCGAGAAGATCTCGAGGACCTGCTCCCGGGAGAGCGTCTCCTTCTCCATCAGTTCGAGCACGAGGTTGTCGAGCACGTCGCGGTACTGGACGAGGATCTCCCACGCCTGGTCGTGCGCGCTCTCGATGAGGCGGCGGACCTCCTCGTCGATCGCCGAGGCGATCTGCTCGGAGTAGTCGCGCTCGTGGCCCATCTCACGGCCGAGGAAGACCTCGCCGTTGCCGCTGCCGAACTTGCGGGCGCCGAGCCGCTCGCTCATGCCGTACTCGGTGACCATGCGGCGGGCGATCGAGGTCGCCTTCTCGATGTCGTTGGACGCGCCGGTGGTGGGCTCGTGGAAGACGAGCTCCTCCGCCGTGCGGCCGCCGAGCAGCATGGCGAGCTGGTCCATCATCTCGGACCGGGTCGCCAGGAACTTGTCCTCCATCGGCAGCGTCATCGTGTAACCGAGCGCGCGGCCGCGGGACAGGATCGTGATCTTGTGAACCGGGTCGGAGTTGGGCAGCGCGTGGGCCACCAGGGCGTGGCCGCCCTCGTGGTACGCGATGATCTTCTTCTCCTGGTCCGACATGACCCGGGACTTGCGCTCGGGACCGGCCATCACGCGGTCGATCGACTCCTCCAGAGTCGACATCGTGATGAGCTTCTGGTCCTGACGGGCGGTCAGCAGGGCCGCCTCGTTGATCACGTTGGCGAGGTCGGCGCCGGTGAAGCCGGGGGTCCTGCGGGCGATCACGTCGAGGTCGACGTCCGAGGCGAACGGCTTGCCGCGGCCGTGGACGCGCAGGATGCCCTTGCGGCCCTCCAGGTCGGGCCGGTCGATGACGACCTGCCGGTCGAAGCGGCCGGGACGCAGCAGGGCGGGGTCGAGGATGTCGGGGCGGTTGGTGGCGGCGATGAGGATCACGCCGCCCTTGACGTCGAAGCCGTCCATCTCGACGAGGAGCTGGTTCAGCGTCTGCTCACGCTCGTCGTGGCCGCCGCCCAGGCCCGCGCCGCGGTGCCGGCCGACGGCGTCGATCTCGTCGATGAAGATGATCGCCGGGGCGTTCGCCTTGGCCTGCTCGAACAGGTCGCGGACGCGGGAGGCGCCGACGCCGACGAACATCTCGACGAAGTCGGAACCGGAGATCGAGTAGAACGGCACGCCCGCCTCACCCGCGACGGCGCGCGCGAGCAGGGTCTTGCCGGTGCCGGGCGGGCCGTACAGCAGCACGCCCTTGGGGATCTTCGCGCCGATGGCCTGGAACTTGGCCGGCGCCTGGAGGAACTCCTTGATCTCCTGGAGCTCCTCGATGGCCTCGTCGGCACCCGCCACGTCGGCGAAGGTGGTCTTCGGGGTGTCCTTGGTGATCAGCTTGGCCCGCGACTTGCCGAAGTTCATGACCCGGGAGCCGCCGCCCTGCATCTGGTTCATGATGAACAGGAAGAGCAGCACGACGATGATGATCGGCAGGAAGCTGACCAGCAGGCTCACGAGGAAGTTCTGCTTCGGCACCTCGACCGTCCAGCCCTGGCTGGGCTTGGCCTGGTCGAGCGCCTGCGCGAGCTGGACGCCCTGACCCTCGACCCAGGGGGCCTGGATGCGGTCGGTCGTCTTGCCCGCGACCTCGATGGGCTTGTTCAGTGTCAGCTCGACGCGCTGGTCCTTGTCGACCACGGTCGCGCTCTTGACATTGCCCTGCTGGATCTGCTGGACGACCGTCGAGGTGTCAGCGGTGGCGTAGTTGCCGTCTCCGCCGAACATCGTGGTGACGAGCAGGAGAAGCAATACGATGCCCAGGATCCACAGCAGTGGGCCACGTGTAAATCGCTTGAGATCCATCCGTTGCGGAACCCCGGCGGGCCCGTCCCTTCCTGACCAAGGCCTGCCCCGGGAGAACCCGGGGTCGCGGCATCCCTTACCGCTCCTTCTGACTACCGCGGGCCCGCCTCAGCGGCCTCCCACGGATATCCGAAGGTACACCCGGCAGCCGCGTCGGGTAACTGCCCGAGCGGCTCCGGCTTTGCCTTTCCAACGTACGTCAGCCAACCCCGTGTTCCCCGACCTGGCGCCCAATAACGCACGATTCGAGGGTCACTTCGCTAAGGGCTTACTCCCCTCCGTACACATGAGGCGCAAGAGTCCCGATGAACGGCAGGTTGCGATAGCGCTCCGCGTAATCGAGGCCGAACCCGATGACGAACTCGTTGGGGATGTCAAAACCTACGTAACGGACGTCCAACTCCACCTTCACCGCGTCCGGCTTGCGCAGCAGGGTGCAGATCTCCACGGACGCCGGGTCGCGCGACTTCAGGTTGTTCAGGAGCCACGAAAGCGTCAGCCCGGAGTCGATGATGTCCTCGACCACGAGCACGTGCCGGCCGGCGATGTCGGTGTCGAGGTCCTTCAGCACCCGCACGACACCGGACGACTTGGTCCCGGCGCCGTACGAGGAGACGGCCATCCAGTCCATCTGCACGGGCACGTGCAGCGCGCGGGCGAGGTCGGCCATGACCATGACCGCCCCCTTGAGCACGCCGACGATCAACAGTTCCCTGCCGGCGTAGTCGGCGTCGATCCGGCCCGCCAGTTCCCTGATCTTCTCCTGCAGCTCCTGCTCGGAGATGAGGACTCTGGAGAGATCCTTGCCCATGTCTGCTGCGTCCACCTGGGGTTTTCCTTACGCGAGCGAGAGGTTGTCCACGGCGAACACAAGGGTGCCACAGCGCCTGACCACCCCCACCCCCCCGGGTAGGTCCACCCCCTTCTGCCCGTGCCAGCCGGTCACCAGCCGCTCGACCGCCTCGATGTGCACGGCCGCGAGCGCGGCGGCGTTCGCCCCGGCCTCGACGGCCGCCCGCCGGATGACCCGCCGCCGCACCGCCCCCGGCACGCCGGCCAGCACGGACACGTCCAGCTCCCCGCCCGGACCCCGCGACGTGGCGTGGACGCTGTCCGCCCACTCGTCCAGGGCATCGGCGTCGTCCCGGCACAACCGCGCCGTACGCGCCAGCGCCTCGGCGATCCCCGGCCCCAGCGCGGCCTCCAGCACCGGAAGGGCGTCGCGCCGCACCCGGACCCTGGTGTACGCCGGATCCTCGTTGTGCGGGTCGTCCCAGGGCCGCAGGCCGAGGGCGTCGCACGCCTGCCTGGTCCGCTCGCGGCCGAGCCCCAGCAGGGGGCGCCGGTAGATTCCGGTGACCTCCGCCATGCCGGACAGCGACCGGGTGCCGCTGCCCCGGGCCAGGCGCAGCAGCACGGTCTCCGCCTGGTCGTCGCGGGTGTGGCCGAGCAGGACCGCGGCGGCGCCCAGCCGGCCTGCGGCGGCGGACAGCGCGGCGTAGCGGGCCTCCCGCGCCGCGGCCTCGGGTCCCCCGGCCGTGCCGACCGTGACGGTCAGCGCCTCGGCCGGGTCGAGGCCGAGCGAGTGCGCGAGCCGTACGACGTCGCGGGCGCGCCCGGCCGAGCCCTCCTGAAGGCCGTGGTCGACGGTCAGCAGCCCGGCGCTCAGGCCGAGGCGCGGGGCCGCGAAAGCGGTGGCCGCCGCCAGCGCCAGCGAGTCGGCGCCGCCGCTGCAGGCCACGAGGACGAGCGGCGACTCCGCCACGTCGCGCGGGACGGCGAGGTCCGCGAGCGAGAGCCGTACGGCACGGCGGACGTCGGCGACGGCGGGATGCGGGCCCATGCCGCCATTCTGGCGGCGCCGCTCGCGAGCCGGGTAACGCCCGCGGCCCGGACGCTGCATGATCACGAAAGACGTCTGGCCAGGTCAGCCCGGAAACGCCGGATTATTTGCATGATCACGAATGGTTGCGATGCAGGTCAGAGGGAGTCTCTGCGACAAATTACAAGATCACGCTGGTGGAAAGGGGGGTCAGGAGGTGGAGGTGAGGACGCGGGACATCCAGGCGTGCGGGTCCGCGATCTCCCGGCGGTCGGGCAGGGTCTCCGGCGAGGTCCACACCTTGTTGAAGGACTCCATGCCAGCCTCGTCCACGACGGTGCGCACGAAATGGGAGCCCTCGGCGTACTGCTTCATCTTGAGCTCGATGCCGAGCAGCCGGCGGACGAGCTGGTCGAAGCGCGAGCCGCCCTCGCGGCGGCGCTGGAACTTGGCGCGGATCTCGGCGACCGACGGCACCACCGACGGGCCCACCGCGTCCATGACGTAGTCGCCGTGCCCCTCCACCAGCGTCATCACGGCCGTCACCCGGTCGAGCACGGCCTTCTGCTCGGGCGTCTGGATGGCCTCGATGAGGTTGCCCTCGCCGCCCCTGAAGGCGTCGGCCACCGCGTCGGAGGCGGCGCGCAGGCGCTCCAGCAGGGTCGTCAGGTCCATCTCTGACGCGAGAAGGAACTCGGTCATCTGGCCGCGGACGTACTCGCGCAGCCAGGGGACGCCGGTGAACTGCACCCGGTGGGTCTCCTCGTGCAGGCACACCCACAGGCGGAAGTCACGGGGATCGACGCCCAGCTCGCGCTCGGCGTGCACGATGTTGGGCGCCACCAGCGTCAGCCGCCCGGTCGGGGCGTTGCCCGAGGGATCGGGCGGGAGGAACAGCTCGTACTGCCCGAGCACCCGCGAGGCGAGGAAGGCCAGCACCGCGCCGACCTCGAGCCCGGTGATGCGCGAGCCGACCGCGCCGACGACCGCCGGCATGTTCGACATCTTCTGCGTCAGCGGCTCCAGGACGACCCGGAAGCCGTCCACGTTCGCGCGGATCCACCCGGGGCGGTCGACCACGGTCGCCGCCTCCGGCGGCGCGGAGTCGATGCGGGTGAACTCCCGCACGTGCCCCTCGGCGTCCCGCGACAGCCGCCGCAGTTCGAGGACCGCCTGCCTGGCCTCCTCGCGGCTCACCTGAGGGCCCGGGCGCACGAGGCGCACCCCGGTCGAGACGGCCAGATCCCAGTCGATCACCTGCATACCCACCACCGTACGTTCTTCGCCTTCTCGCCGCGCATGCAGTCGCGAGGGGGACGGTCAGCTCTGGGAGACGATCGTGGCCATCTTGTCGAGCGCCGCGATCGCCTCCGGCGGGTTGGCCACCTGGTCGGCCATGAACGCGAAGGTCAGCAACCGGCCGTCGGAGGTGTACGCGATGCCTGCCAGGGTGTTCACCCCGTTCAAAGTGCCCGTCTTCGCGCGTACCAATCCGGCGCCCGCCTTCGAATCGGACTTCTCATAGCGGTTGTGCAGAGTCCCGGTGAATCCCGCGACCGGCAGCCCGCTGATCAGCGAGTGCAGCTCCGGATGGGCGGAGGACGCCGCCACGGCCAGGATGCGGGCGAGGGCGGTCGGCGTGATCCGGTTCTTCGTGGAGAGCCCGCTGCCGTCGTGGACCTCCACACCGTCGCTCACCCCGAGGCGGGTCAGCACGCGCCGGACCGCCGCGGGCACGCCCTCGAAGGTGTGCGGGAGACCTTCCTTGACGGCCGCGTGGCGGGCGAGCGCCTCGGCGAGGTCGTTGTCACTGTGCGTGAGCATCCGCTCGACGAGCGCGTAGACCGGGCCGGACTCGACCCGGGCCAGTTCCTGCGCGGTGGGCGCCGCCTTGGCCGAGTCGACCTTCTTGCCGACCTTGATGCCGTTCTTCCTGAGCAGCGAGGCGAACGCGTCGGCGGTCGCCCGTGCCGGATCCGGATAGCGCGCGCCGTTGCGGGCCCGGCCCTCGTCCATCATGAGCGCGGCCACGGGGGCGACGCTGCCCTCCGGGATGTACGTCGGCTTCCAGCCCGGCGCCGTCCGCGGCCCGGTGAACAGCGAGGTGTCGTACGACAGGTCCACCGAGGCGAGGTTCGCCGCCTTGAGCGCCTTGGCCGTGCTCGAGGCGAGCCGGGCGAGCGACGCCGGCCGCGGGTAGATCCGCTTCTGCTCCGCGGCGCCGGTGGCCGGGCCGGCCAGGGTCGGGTCGCCGCCGCCGACCAGGACGATCGACGTTGCGGAGCTCCCCCGCACGACCCGGGTGGCCAGGCGGGCGTCCGGCCCCACCGTGGCCAGCACCGTCAGCGCGGTGACCACCTTGGTGGTCGAGGCGGGGGTGATGGCGGTGCCGGAGCGGCCGTCGTATATCGGTTGTCCCGTGACGGCGTCGAGCACGATCCCGGCCACGCTGCCGCCCAATGCGGGGTCACCCATCGCAGCGGCGAGCCGGGTGGTCAAAGTACCCTTGGCGGGGAGAGCCCCGTCCCCCGCCGCGGCCAGAACCGGACCCGCGGTCACCAGGGGGATCGGGGTCGGCTTCGGAGACGCGACCGGAGCCGGGGTCCTGTCGGCGTCATGGGTGACCAAATAAATGCCCGCGAGGACGACGAAGATCTGCAGCAGGGCGAGGGTGGCCACCACCATCCACCGCTCACGTCGCACCACTACGCCCTCATTTCGCGCCGACCCTGACCACGCCTACGAGACATTAACGCCCACCCGGGAGACCGGGGACTCATGCGGAGGAACGAGTGGAGTTCGACGTTGTCGTTGAGATTCCCAAGGGACAACGGAACAAGTACGAGGTTGACCACAAGACCGGCCGCATACGTCTGGATCGCCTGCTTTTCACCTCGACCCAGTACCCCGCCGACTACGGGTTCATCGAGAACACCCTCGGCGAGGACGGCGACCCGCTCGACGCGCTCGTGCTGCTCCAGGAGCCGACCTTCCCCGGCTGCCTGATCAGCTGCCGCGCCGTCGGGATGTTCCGGATGACCGACGAGAAGGGCGGCGACGACAAGGTCCTGTGCGTCCCGGCGACCGATCCGCGGATGGAGCACATCCGCGACATCCACCACGTCGCCGAGTTCGACCGGCTGGAAATACAGCACTTCTTCGAGGTCTACAAGGACCTGGAGCCCGGCAAGTCCGTCGAGGGCGCCAACTGGGTCGGGCGCGTCGAGGCCGAGGCCGAGATCCTCGCCAGCATCGAGCGGTTCCGGGAGACCGAGCACCACGACGAGGAGCACTGAGTCAGGAAGTGTCCCGCGGATCTTGCCGTGGCGAGGATCGTCCAGGTGGATGCATCGCGAGGCCGAGGAGGAGCCCATAGCGGATGAGCTATGGGTGACGACGAGCACGCAGCGAGGCGCCGCCTGGGCGACCGCAGTAGACAGCAGATCCAAGGGGCGCGACCTAGCCCGGCCGGGTGGCGCCGACGAGATCGTGGCGCCAGATGGGCGAGATGCGCACCACGTCCCCCGTCCGGGGGGCGTGGACCATCATGCCGCGCCCGATGTAGATGCCCACGTGATGGATGGTGCCGGGATTACGGCTCAAGCGGCCGTAGAAGATGAGGTCGCCGGTGCGCAGTTCCTTGAGGGGGACGTGCCGTCCCGAGGTCCACTGCGTGCCGGTCCAGTGATCGAGTGACACCCCGGCCCGCTGCCAGGCCCGCATCGTCAGCCCCGAGCAGTCGAACCCCGACGGGCCCGCGGCGGCCCATACGTACGGCTTGCCGATCTGTTTGAGCGCCCACTGGGCGGCCTGCTCGCCGGGCCCCGACCCGAGCCGGCCCGTCCACGCCGGCACCGCCAGGCTTCTGCCGACGGGGAGAGACACCCTCCCGGCGGACTGCCGGGCCTTCGTTCTCGCCTGTTTCAGCTCGTCCACGCGGTCACGGGCGACCTCCAGCCGTTTGGAGATCTCCGCTTTCTCCCGCTCGATGCGCTGGGTCTGTTCGAGCTGGTCCTCGACGGCCCGCTGTGCCGCGTCCTTCGCCTGCCGCACCTCGTCGGCGCTGCGCGACTGCTCGGAGTAGGCGCGGGCCGCCTGTTCTCGGAGGATCTCGAAGACCTGTTGCGCGTCTTCCAGGCGTTGCAGCGTGGCGACCTGTTCGTCGCCCAGCTGCGTCAGCACGCTGGCTCTTCGCAGGAAGCCCCGCATGTCGTGCAGACCGCCGAGCATGGCCGCGGTGGACGGCGACAGCCGCAGCCCGCCGTACGCTTCGGCCACTCTCGCCGCCACCTCGCCGCGCAGCCGGTCGACCTGGCCGGCCGCCTGGCGGACCCGCCGTGCCGACTGCTCGTACGCGGCACGCGCCTGCTCGAGCTGGACGAGCTCCCCGTTGTAGGCCTCCACGAGCCGCTCGGCCTCGGCGTCCAGCGTCTCCTTGCCGGCCTGCGCGGCCGCGAGATCGGCCTCGGCCCTGCCCAGTTCGCGTACGCGCTCCTGCACCTGCTGCCGCGCCTTGGCGACGTCCTTGGCCGACGGCTTCGGATCGGCTCCGGCCGGCGCCCCCAAGGTCAGGACGAGGCTTGACCCGAGCCCGGCGACCAGCCCCGACGCTCTGAGGAGTGGCATTACTTCCCCTTCCTTGCTCCACTCCCCTCACTTCCCGGCGACTACTCTCCGTACACATCTAAGCCACGCCTAGTAATCGACCTATGTGGTAGGTCGTCCCGATAAGGCAGGGAAAGAGGTGGGCCGTTGTCCGAAAAGCCCCTCTATGTGGCCTTCGGACCGGCCGGGGCCGGGCCGTTGCCGAAACCGTGCCCGCCTCCGGGACCGTGCCCGCCTCCGGATCCTCCGGGACGTCCGGGCCCGCCGGGGCTTCCGGCCGCGGTATCGCCGGCCGCGCCACGATGCTCGGCGTCCTTCGGAGCGTCTTCCCGGGCGCGCACGTCCGGCGGATGGCCGTTGCCGCGGCCCGGGCCGTCACGGCGCGAGCCGTCCCCGCCGGACTCACCACGGCCGGACTCACCGCGGCCGGACTCACCGCGGCCGGACTCATTGCGGCTCGGGCGCTCGGGAGCGGCGCCGCCGTACCGGGCGGGCCGCGGCCCGGGGAGGGGCCGGCCGCCGTCCCCGGCGCCCCGGGCCTCGCGCCCGCTGCCGGGTGCTCCGCCGTGTCCTCCGCCGTGTCCTCCGACCTGTCCTCCGCGTACGGGCGGAACGGCCGGGGGCCCGCCGTGGCCGCCGGAGGGCCCGTGGGGCGGCGCGGGAGTCGGCGGGCACTCCCAGTGGGGACGGGGATGGTGCTGGTGGTCGCGCCAGGGCGGACGGTGTCCCGGCCAGTGCGCCGGAGGCGGCCCGCCCCTCGGCGGCCGGCCCGAACCGGGCTCTCCGGAACCCGGCCCACCGGAGCCGGAGCCGGACCCACCGGGGCTGGGCTCCGTGCCGGGGCTGACGGGCGTGATGGTGGGCACGGGTGTCGGGCCGGACGGCGAGGCCCCCGGACTCGGCACGGTGGCGGACGGCGCGCCGGTGGGACGCACGGATGGTCTCACTGGCGGTCTCACCGGCGGCGCGGGACGGTGCGGCCGTCCGGCGGAGGGTGGCGCGGGTGGGGGCAGGGGCGCCGGGCGCGGCAGGGCGACCGGCCGCACGGGCGCGATGGGCTCGGCCGGGTCCCGGGAGGCCGGGGGCGCGGGCGAGCCCGCCGTGGCCCCGTCGTCGGCCCCGCCGGACGCGCCCTCGGACCCCTCCGGTGACACGGTGCCGTCGCCGGTGGCGGCGGACGGACTGACCGGGGCCCCGGCCGTGGGGAGCCGATGCGGGGCGATCGTGTCGGCCGCCTGCTCGCGCAGGTCCCCGGCGAACTGGGCGAACACGAGCGCGATCGTCGCCACCGCCGCCAGGGCGGCCACGGCGCCGGCCACGGCCTGTGCCAGCCTGCCCTCGCGGCGGCCGGCCCTCGGGAAGCCCGCGGCGTTCAGCTTGCCCACGCGCTTGGCGACGTACCGCCGGTAGGGGACGAGTTCGGGGTCGATGAAGCTGCTGAGCACCCGCACCCGCAGCGTCTCCGGCAGGGCGACCTGGGGGAGCAGGCCGAACACCTTGGCCGCGGAGACCTGCCGGACACGCTGACGTCCGCAGGTCTCGCACCGCGCGAGGTGCCGGATCAGCTGGGCCCGCGCCTGCGGGGTGAGCTCTCCCGTGAACCCCGCGAGGATCGCGGACGCCCGCTCGCAGTCGCGGGCGGCGCGCCTGGCCAGGATCTCGGCGGTCACCGTCTCGCGCAGGCGTTCGGTGGCCGCGTCGAGGAGCCCTTCGGCGTACCCCTCGCCCGTGCCGAGCACGGCGGCCAGGTCCTGGCCGGTCATCCCGTGCCTGGCCGCGAGTTCGAGCACCTCCCGGTCCTCGGGGGACAGCGCCCCCACCGCGCTGCCGGCGACGATGCGCAGGTCGGTCCCCTCGGCCGTCGCGCCGTCGGCCGCGATGCCGGGGAAGGGCACGGTGGCGACGGGAATCGGCCCGGTGCCGGGCTCGTCCTCCGGTCCGGGCGTGCGGCGGCGCATGCACTCGCCCCGGGCCAGGGCGTACAACCAGGGACGGAACCGGTGCGGATCGGCCAGCGAGCCGACGAGGGCCTCGGCGGCGATCAGCGTGTCGCGCAGCGCGACCTGGGCGGCGTCGGGCCCGGCCAGCAACGTGCGGCAGTACCGGTAAAGGTTCTCCGCGTATGTGTCATAAAGGGCGGCCAGCGCTCCAGGATCCCGGGCTCGCAACGCCTCGACCAGGACGCCATCATTCATATAACGGAGCGTAAATGCTCGGTAACTCCCCGCTCCACCCATTCAGGCGAAGTCGCGTAACTACACGGCGGACTTTTACGCTCCACCATCCAAACGAACTGCCGCGATTCGCCGCCTTATTGCGCAATCAATCACGATAAATCCGGGCAGTCGTACGGATGCCGTCACTCCCGTACGGTCATTCCCGCCTCCGCGCACCCCCGGGCGAGATTCTCCAGCCCGAAGGCGTCCACGGGCCCCAGTGCGCCGGTGCCGTGCACGCCCTCCGCGAGCGCCGTCGCCGCCCCCCAGGCCAGCACGCCGGCCGTGAACTCGTACGGGTCGCCGCCGGCGACGTGGACGGCGGCCAGGCGGCGGCCTTCCGCGTCGTACGCCTCGGCCACGATGCGCGACGACACGCCCGCCGCGGCGGGCGCGCCTCCCCCGCCCGTACGCAGCACCCGGTCGGCGAGCGCCTCGGTCGCCCGCCGGACCCCGGGCACCGCGCCGATGACGGGGGTCGCCCTGGCCAGCACGCCCGCGACCCTGGTGAGCCCGCCCAGCCAGCCGAGATAGACGTTCACCTCACGCAGACCGGCGTGCGCGGGCGGCAGCGTGAAGTGCTCGGACGCGCCGATGGACAGCCCGTGCCGGACCCGGCCGTCCACGACGAACCTGCGGGTGCGGCCGTGCTCGGGGACGATGCGGCCCTCGCGGAAGCCGTACATCGGTTCGAGGATCATTCCCAGCGCCGAGGCGCGGGTCCCCGCGCTGGCGCGGCGCGCCATGCCGCCCTCCACGAAATAGCCGACGTCCACGCGGACGGCCCCCGGCCCGGCCTTGCCCAGGGCCAGGGCCGCGGCGAGGTTGCCGGGCACGTAGTCGTACCCGAAGGCGGTGATCAGGGCGGCACCCCTGGCCGCCGCGGCGGGGCCGTACCGCTGGAAGATCCGCTTGATGAACGTGGGCTCTCCGGTGGTGTCGAGGTAGACCGCGCCCGCCTCCGTCGCGGCGGCGACCGCGGCCTCTCCCCACCGGACGAACGGGCCGACCGTCGAGATCAGCACGTCGCCGCGCGCGACGATCCGGCGTAGGGACTCGGGGCGGCCGACGTCGGCGACCGCGATGGACACGTCGCCGCCCAGCGAGTCGGCGAGGGCGGCCAGCCGCGTCTGGTCCCGGCCCGCCAGCAACGGCCGGGCCCCGCGCGCGACGAGCGCCTCGGCGGTGAGCCTGCCGGTGAAACCGGTGGCTCCGAACAGCACGATCCTGGGGGTGGCCATCCCGCTACGGTAACCCGCCCGCCCCGTCAAGATCGGCAGTGGGCCGCTCACTGGCGCCGGTCGTTGGGTGGCGGATACCCGCGGTCCTTGGCGAACGGCTCCGTCGTCGGCGCGACCGTGTGCAGCGGGACGGCCCCGGCCCCGGCCAGCTCCTCGTACGCCTTGGCGGTCGAGCCCCAGGTCGTGGCCTGCACGTCGGTCGCCCCGACGGAGCCGCGCACGCCCTCGACGGTGATGACGAACCGGCGCCTGGCACCCGGACGCACGTCGTCCACGTACGACGTGGCCCCGCCGACGAGCGTGCCCGCGGCGTCGCGCAACAGGGCCGTGACGGCGAGGCCGGCGGCGGGCTTGCGGAACGGGTCCAGCACGTAGCCGGTGACGAGGTAGGACCCGTTCTTCAGCTTGTCCGTGCGGACGTCCGAGATCGGGAACTTGAGGAACGCCGACGGGGTGCGCGGGATCGGCCGCCACGAGGCGGGACGGTAGTCGATCTTCACCCGGACCGGCTGGGCGGCGGCCGTGACCTGGCCGCTGAAGGCCAGCGGGCGGCCGGGCGGCACCGCGTCCAGCGGCTGTTCCAGGTGCACGACCTCCTTGCCGCCGGCGTCGACCGCCGTGACCACGGCGACGGCGTTCTCCCCGAAGTGCCAGCGGTTGGGGTTGCTCAGCACCCCCGCCCAGCTCACCGCGTACCCGGCTCCCGAGCGCACGATCGAGGACACCTGTTCCTTCAGGGCCAGCGGTCGCGGGCCCTCCTGATTGTCATTCCTCGCGCACGACGCCATCGCCAGCGCGGCGAAGGCGAGTGCGGCGGTCATGTGGCAACGTCGCGTCACTTAGCCGTCATAACCCCTGAATGGGACGCCGCCTCCGGGACACGCGCGCTCCCGCCGGTATCTTTACCGCCCGACTATCGGGGGCGGACCACCCGGGTCTCGTCCCAGACGGGCTCCGGCGACTCGTAGACCCTGCCGTCCGACCCGAAGACGAGGTAGCGGTCGAAGTCGGCCGCGAACCAGCGGTCGTGGGTCACCGCGAGCACGGTGCCCGCGAAGGCGTCCAGGCCCTGCTGCAGGGCCTCGGCGCTGGCCAGGTCGAGGTTGTCGGTCGGCTCGTCGAGCAGCAGCAGCGTGGCGCCGGACAGTTCGAGCAGCAGGATCTGCAGCCGGGCCTGCTGGCCGCCCGACAGCGTCTCGAACCGCTGCTCGGCGACCCGGCCGGCGAGCTCGTAGCGGGCCAGGGCCTTCATCGCCTCGTTCTTCAGCCGGGCGTGCTCGGTCATGACGATCTCGCAGGGCGTACGGCCGATCAGTTCCGGCCGGGCGTGGGTCTGGGCGAAGTGCCCAGGGACCACCCGCGCGCCGAGCCGCATCGTGCCCGAATGACGCACGTCCTCCCCCGCCACCAGTCGCAGGAAGTGCGACTTGCCCGACCCGTTCGAGCCGAGGACGGCCACCCGCTCGCCGTACCAGACCTCCAGGTCGAAGGGCTTCATAAGGCCGGTCAGCTCCAGGGCCTCGCACATCACCGCCCGCTTGCCCGTACGGCCGCCGCGCAGCCGCATGCTGATGACCTGGTCCTTCGGCGCGACCTCCGGCGGCCCGGCCTCCTCGAACCGGCGCAGCCGGGTCTGGGCGGCGTGGTAGGCGGGGGCCATGCCGTCGTTGTAGGTGGCCTTCTGCTTGAGCATGACCACCAGGCGCCTGAGCTTGGCGTGCTCCTCGTCCCAGCGCCTGCGCAGCTCGTCGAGCCGCTCGTTGCGCTCCCGCCGCGCCTCGGCGTACGTCGCGAAGCCGCCGCCGTGGATCCAGACGTTGCCGGACTCGACCGTGACGATCCGGTCGGCGGCGTTGGCGAGCAGCTGCCGGTCGTGGGAGACCAGCAGCACGGTCTTGGGCGTCTCGCGCAGCGCCGTCTCCAGCCACACCTTGCCCGGCACGTCGAGGTAGTTGTCGGGCTCGTCGAGCAGCAGCACCTGGTCGGGGCCGCGCAGCAGCGCCTCCAGCACCAGCCTCTTCTGCTCGCCGCCGGACAGCGTGGCGACCTCGCGATACTTCACCCGGTCGTACGGCGCGCCGAGGGCGGCCATCGCGCAGGCGTCCCAGAGCACCTCGATGTCGTAGCCCCCGGCGTCCCCGTAGTCGGTGATCGCCTGGGCGTACCGCATCTGGGTCTTCTCGTCGTCGCGCTCCATCATCACGAGCTCGGCGGCGTGGAGCCGTTCCGCCGCCGTCCTGACGCGCTCGGGCGCGACGCTGAGCAGCAGGTCCTGGACGGTGCGGCCGTCCCGGATGTTGCCGACGAACTGCCGCATCACCCCGAGGCCGCCCGAATGGGCCACGGTGCCCTCGACCGGCTGGAGATCGCCCGCGATCATCCGCAGCAGCGTCGTCTTGCCCGCGCCGTTCGGGCCGACCAGGGCCGCCTTGACGCCCTCGCCCACACGGAACGACACGTCGTTCAGCAGCATCCTGCCGTCCGGCAGCACATGCGTCAGATGCCCGACCTCGACGTGCCCCACCAGCTGTCCCCTCCCCGGCTTCGCGGAGAGGCTACATGCCGTCTTCCGGGCCGGGCACTCCATTTACGGGTGGCGCGCCGTCACCGGATCGCCCGTACGTGGAGGACGGACAAGACCGCACTTTCGCGGATTCACGCCCCGATCCGCCGCCCGCACAATGACGCTGGCATGTTCTCCGGCGGCAGGGGTGCGCGATGGGACGTGAGGCCGGTCACGCCGTGGTGCTCGGGGCGAGCATGGGCGGCCTGCTCGCCGCGCGGGCGCTCACCGAGACGTACGCCCGGGTGACGCTGCTGGAACGGGACGAGCTCCCCGCGGAGCCGCTGAACCGGCGCGGCGTGCCGCAGGGCCGGCACGTCCACGTGCTGCTCCCGCGCGGTTCCCAGGTCCTCGGCTCGTTCTTCCCGGGTCTCGCCGGCGAGCTCGGCCTGGCCGGGGTGCCGCACACGCAGCTCGCCCGGCAGATCAGGTTCGTCGTCTCCGGCCACCGCCTGACCCGCGGCCGTCCCGGCCCGATCATGCTCCAGCCCACCCGCGCCACCCTGGAACACGCGGTACGCCGCCGGGTCGCCGCCCTGCCCGGTGTGGAGTTCGTCCAGGGCTGTGACGTCTCCGGCCTGGTCACCTCCGCGGGCCGGGTCACCGGCGCCCGCTTCGTCCGCCGCTCCGGCGCCGGCGGCCGGGAGGAGACCGTCGAGGCCGACCTGGTGGTCGACGCCCTCGGCCGGTCGGGCCGGTCCGTCGAGTGGGTGGCGCGGCTGGGCTATCCCGCCCCGGCGGAGGAACGCATCAAGGTGGGCATCAAATACGTGAGCTGTTTCTTCCGCACGCCCCCCGGCGCCCTCGCGCCCGAGCAGGGCATCCTCGTCGGCCCGGTCCCCGGCCGTACGCGCGCGATGGCCTTCATGGCGTGCGAGGGAGACCGCTGGCTGCTCACCGTCGCCGGCATGGCGGGCGACCATCCGCCCACCGACCCCGGCGCACTGGTCGACTTCGCCGGGACCATCGCCCCGCGCGACGTCCACGACGTCATCGTGAGGTCGGACCGCCTCTCCGACCCGGTCACCCACGCCTTCCCCGCCAGCGTCCGCCGGCGGTACGAGAAGCTGCCCGCGCACCCGGAGGGTCTGCTCGTCTTCGGGGACGGCCTGTGCAGCTTCAACCCCATCTACGGTCAGGGCATGACGGTGGCGTCTCTGCAGGCCGAAGCCCTGCGGGCCTGCCTCGCCGCCGGGCGCGGCGACCTGGCCCACCGCTTCTACCGCGCGGCCGCGAAGGTCATCGATCCGGCCTGGCAGCTGTCCGCCGCCGGCGACCTGGCCCTGCCCGAGATCACCGGGTCCCGCCCGCTCCTCACCCGCCTGATCAACCGCTACGTGTCGAGACTGCACCGCGTGGGCGCGACCGACGTGGCCGTGGCCGACGCCTTCTGGCGCGTGGCGGGCTACCTCGACCCGACCCCGGCCCTGCTGCGTCCCCGCGTCGCCCTGCGTGTCCTCACCCGGGGATAGCTCGTGACGACCGTGATTGGCCGCCGCCGGTGGGGGCACGATGGGGCGGAGGCGAGGGGTGAGGAGGCGCGCGATGCCGCGTGGGGAGCCTTCCGTGGCGGCCTCCGGCGAGTGGCGGGACGAGGACGGCGTGCGCAAGCCGGCCGGTGAGGCGCACGCGTGGTGGCCGGGGACCAACCAGACCGTGTGCGGCCTCGCGCTCAGCCGGTCGCGGCTGTACCGGTTCCACCACATCCCCTGGCCGGACTCCTTCCCCGAGTCGGGCGGGGCGGCCGACGAGGTTCAGCGGGTGTGCCCGAAGTGCCGGGCGGGGACCGGCAAAGGCCAGGGCCGCTCCTGGCAGCGGACCTCCCCGCGTCCCTGACACCCGCGCAGTCTTTGCCCAGTACCGGATTCTCTTGACCCGGTGGCGAATCACGCGGAAATAGCCTGGCTTTTCAGGGCATTTCCAAGCCAAAGGGGCGGGATATGGCAACAGAACAGATTCTCGATTGCCCGCTCGACCAGGTCCCGGAGGGCCCGGAGTTCATCGAGGCCGCCATGCGGTGGCATTTCAGCCCCGAGACCGGCTCGCCGTACTGGCTGGAGCGGGCGAAGACGCTCGGCTTCGACCCGCGCGAGGAGGTGCGCACCTTCGACGACCTGCGCCGGTTTCCCAACGTGGCCAACGAGCTGCGCGACGTCCGGGTGGAGGACCTGATCCCCCGGGGCTACGGCCCGGACGCCGAGGTCGTCGGCGTGTACGAGAGCGGCGGGACGACGGGGCCGCCCAAACGCGTCGTGGTGCTGCGGGACTGGCTGGAACGGCTGATGCACCGGACCGAGCAGGACCTGCAGGCCAGGGGCTACCCCGAGAGCGGCCACTGGCTGTCGCTCGGGCCGACCGGGCCGCACGTCTTCGGCGAGCTGGTCCGCTGGCAGGCCGCGCGGCGGGGCGGCATCCGGTTCACCGTCGACATGGACCCCCGGTGGGTCAAGAGATGCATCGCCGAGGGCCGCGCCGAGGAGGCCGAGCGCTACGCCGAGCACCTGATCGACCAGAGCGCCTACATCCTGGAGACGCAGGACGTGCGGGTGCTGGTGACCACGCCGCCACTGCTGACCCGGCTGGCCCGCAGGAACGCGCTCGTCGACCTGATCAACGCCAAGATCGCCGCGATCAGCTGGGGCGGGGCCCACATGGACCCCGACACCCGCTATCTGCTCCGCACCGAGGTGTTTCCCGGCGTCAAGCTGTACGGCACGTACGGCAGCACGATGATCTTGGGCGGCCTGGGCGAGCGCGTCACGTCGCCCGACGAGGACATCGTCATCTTCGACACGTTCTCGCCCTACATCACGTTCTCGGTGGTGGACCAGGAGACCGGCGAGGTCGTCCGGTACGGCGACCGCGGTCAGGTGGTGATGCACCACGTCAGCAAGAGCTTCCTGCTGCCCAACAACCTCGAACGCGACCTGGCCACCCGCGTGGCGCCGCCGCCGGGACAGATGGGCGACTCCGTCGCCGAGGTCGGCCCGCTCCCCACCTTCGACAACGAACCGGTCATCGAGGGGGTGTACTAGATGGAGGAGCTGATCCTGCTCGACGCCCTGGGCGCGGGCGGGCCGTACCACAGCCGCAGCCGGCAGACGATCACGGAGCTGACCGGTGCGCCGGTCGCCGAGCTGAGCCTGGTGCCGCGCCTGTTCGTCCAGCGGACGATGGCGGCCCTGCGCGAAGCGCGGACTTCGCCGCCCCACGATCGCGCGGCGGCCCTCGCCCGCGCGGGACGGCTGTTCGCGACCGGCACGGTGAACGGCATTGCGGCGGAGGAGTACCAGCACATCGTGAGCCGCGTCTCGGGCATGCCGATCACCGTGGTCCGTTCGGCGACCGCGGGCATCGGACGGCGGGCCGGCGAGGCGTACCGCACCACCCGGCACGCCCGGCCCCAGGGCGCGGTGGACGACTGGCGCGACCCGCTCACCTGCGACGGCCACGCGGTCTGGACCCGGCGCGGCGACGTCTTCGCCGTGCACGCCGCGGGCAACCATCCGGGCGTGCACACGTTGTGGCTGGAGGCCCTGGCGCTCGGCTACCGGGTCGCGGTGCGGCCCTCGCGGCGCGAGCCGTTCACCCCGCACCGCCTGATCACGGCGCTGCGGGAGTCGGGGTTCGGCGAGGACCAGGTGGTGCTCCTGCCGACCGACTACGCGGTGGCCGACGACATCATCCGCGACGCGGACCTCGCCATGGTGTACGGCGGCGAGGAGGTCGTGAACAAGTACGGCAACGACGTCAGGGTGCTGCCGCAGGGCCCGGGACGGTCCAAGATCCTGCTCACCGGGGACGACTGGGAGTCCCACCTCGGCACGATCGTGGACTCGGTCAGCGCCTTCGGAGGGACGGCCTGCGTGAACACGACCGCCGTCTTCGTGGAGGGCGATCCCGCGCCGGTGGCCGAGGCCGTCGCGGAACGGCTCGCCGCGATCCCGAGCCTGCCGCCGGAGGACGACGGCGCGGTGCTGCCCGTCCAGCCGGCCGAGGACGCGCGCGCGATCGAGAAGTACCTGCTCGACCACGTGGACGGCGCGACGCCGGTGCTCGGCGGCGACGGCGTGGTGGACGAGCTCGGCGACGGCAGCGGGGTGCTGCGCCCGGCCGTCTTCCGGGTGGACCGGCCGGACGCGCCGCAGACGGGCATCGAGTTGTCGTTCCCCTGTGTGTGGTTCGCGCCCTGGAGCCGCGCGGACGGCATCGAGCCGCTGCGGAACACGCTCGTGCTGACCGCGATCACGGAGGACGACGGGCTGATCGACCGGCTCGTGGAGGACCCGTCGATCAGGAACGTCTACCTGGGCGACACCCCCACCTACCGGATGCCGGCGTGGGTTCCCCACGACGCCTACCTCGGCGAGTTCCTCATGCGGACGAAAGGCGTCATACGCACTTAACCAATTGAAGAAGGCCCAGTAGATTCTGGGCCATGCCCGGGACAAGGCGTTGGCGGCGCCGGCTGCTGCAGACGCTCGCCGTCGTGGTGGTGCTCGCGGTGGCCGCCGTCGGCGGGGCGGGCTGGTACTACTCCGGGCTCGTGATCGACCCCGACCACACCTCCGGCTATCCCCTGGAAGTGACGGCCGTCAGCGGCGACCAGGTCACGATCAAGGGCGGGACCGACACGGACGCCCCCGGCACGTACGGCCTGACCTGGGCCGGCGGCAACGCCGTACTGGGACCGGCGACCGTGTCCGGGCCGGGCACGGTGACCAGAAAGGTCACCGAGGTCGTCCGCGGCGAGCTGCGTCCGGGGGTGCGCGCCTACCTCGACCGCTGGATGTGGGGCCACGCGACCCCGGCCGCCGCCGGCGTGCCGTACCGGGACGTGACGATCCCCTCGCCGCTCGGCGATTTCCCCGGCTGGCGGACCGAGGGCACCTCGGCGACCTGGGTGATCGCGGTGCACGGGCGCAACGGCGGCCCGGCCGAGGCCCTGCGCGTGCTGCCGGTCTTCCACAGCCTGGGGATGCCGGTGCTGGGCATCACCTACCGCAACGACGAGGGCGCCCCGGCGAGCCCCGACGGCAAGTTCCACCTCGGCGCCACCGAATGGCGGGACGTGGCCGCGGCCATCGCGTACGCCAGGAAGCAGGGCGCGACCGGCGTCGTCCTGTACGGCTGGTCGATGGGCGGGGGCATCGTGCCGATGGCCGTACGCAACCTGCCCGGCGAGCCGATCAAGGCCATGATCCTCGACAGCCCGGTCATCGACTGGCGGGCGCCGATCGCCCTCGGGGCCGAGCAGATGGGCGTGCCCGGCTTCTTCGTGACGGTGGGCGAATGGGTCGTCGAGCGGCGCACCGGCATGTCCTTCGACGACGTCGACCACCTGCGGCACGCCCGCGAGTTCAAGATCCCCACGCTGGTCTTCGTGGACGACGGCGACGCGACCGTGCCGGTCGGCCCGGCGCTGCGGTTCGCCGCGGCCCGCCCCGACATCGTCAGGCTCGTACGGACGAGCGGCGGCGGGCACACCGGCTCGTGGAACGCCGACCCCGCGCGGTACGAGCGGGAGTTGAAGGAGTTCGTGACGGTCAACGCGGGATGACCACGGTCATCGAACTCGCGACCAGGGTGAAGCCGAGCCGTTCGTACACGCGTCTGGCCGGGTTGCCCTCGCTCACGACCAGGCCCAGCCGCTCGCAGCCGCCGGCCGCCGCCCTCGTCCGCACGGCGGCGAGCATGCGGGCGCCGAGCCCCGGGGGCGTGTGCGCGGGGTGGCGGAAGACCTCGACCACCCAGGGCCGGCCGTGGAAGAGGGTGACCACCACGCCGCCGGCCACCGCGTCGTCCTCGTCCACGGCGAGCAGGCCCCAGGGCAGGACCTCGCCGGTGATCTTCCCGCCCAGCAGCGGGGTGAGGATGTCGCGCAGCGCGGCGTCGTCGTCCACGCCCCGGTGGTCCGGGTGGCCCGGCGGGTAGGCCGCCCGCCACGCCGCGAACACCTCCTCGGGCGACCGGTCGACGGGCACGAACCGGAAACCGCCGGGCGCCGCCGCCTCGGCGGGCAGCGCCGTGGCCAGCTCACAGGTCATCTCGTGCGCGTGCCGCAGCACGCGGGCGCCGCGCGCGACGAGCGCCTCGCCCAGGTCGACCGGCCCCGCCACCGCCCAGCCCGGCAGCTTCGTCATGATCGCGTCGATCGCGCCCGCGCCCACGACCTCGACCAGGTCGGCGCACGGCAGCCCGTTCCGCCTGTCCTCGACATAACTGATGGCCGGGAGGCCGTCCGCCCCGGCCAGAATCACTCGTTCCACAGAAGGGGAGGCTTTCGCAGCACCGGGGACGTGGCAAGGGCTTTTCCCCGAATCGAATCACACTCAATCATCCACATTTCGATCTTCCTGTGGATAAGGTGCCTCTGGTTTGTCGGGCGGACGGGGAGCGGCGTCATGTGGCGGACACGGGGTTTCCGGCTCTGGATGCTCGCGATCGTCATGACGCTGCTGCCCCTGGCGTTGTCGGCGTTTTCCGAGGGCTGGGTGTCCTTCGGATTCACGTCGTACGGCGTCCCGTCCTGTCCCGCCTTCGAATTCCAGACGACGGTGCTTCCCGGCCCGCTCTTGGCGTCCCTGCTCTGGGCGCGTCTTCTCGCCATCCCTGCCGCCTTCGCGCTCTGGCTGGTGACGCGCGGCGGGCCCGCGAGCAGGGTGACGGGCCGCGTCGTCGCCTGCTACGTGCTGCTCCTGGCGCTTGTGAACCCGGCCTCCGTCGCGTACGACGTGGTAACGGCCGGCTCCGGCTGCTGGCGGCTGTGGGAGCCGATAGCCGGGTGGAACCTGGGCGTGAGCGCCTGCGACGTGCTCGCCGCCGCCCTGATCCTGCCGGCGGTCCGGCCCGCCGGGTCCCGCCCGCACGTCCGGCTGCACCGTACGGCCGGGGTCTTCGGGGTGTGCTGCCTCCTGCTGGCGGCGCCCGTGGCCGACCGGGGCGCCGACGACCGCTACACCGGCCTCGACGTGGCCATGAGCGTGTACGCCGGTGCCCCCGGCACGGGCGCCCCGGACGAGACGGAGCGGCTGCTCGCCGGCATCGCGGCCGATCAGTACGCCGATGACGATGGCGGGCTCTCGGAGGAGGACGACTGCGACACGTGGACGATGCTCCACCAGTCCTACGGCGACACCCCGCCCCGCGACCGTGAGCGCGCCTTCCTCTGCACGGCGCGGGACGTCGCGGGATACGCGCCTCGGCTCGTGACGCTGCCCGACCGGGAGCTGCTCGCCTTCGGCCGGGCGCTGTGCGGGGTCGCCGGACGGCCCTCCACCGAGCCACGCGTCCGCACCCTGCTCGACCAGGCCGGAGCCTACGACTGGAGCTGGTCGCTCATGAACGCGCTGGTGTTCCTGTGCCCGGACGCGGTCGCCCGCAAGTGGCCCGATCTGGTGCTGTCCGAGGCCGAGGGGCGGAAGAAGGAGGACGACTACCGGGCGAGGATGACCGCCCACTGCGCGGACCCCGCACGCCGCCTGAGGGCGGTGCGGCGGGCGACCACCGCCCTGTCCGTGGGCGAGGGCGGCGGCTACCTCGTCGAAGGCGATACGTACGGGACCGGCGAGGGTGGGCCACGTCGGCTGGACCGCGCGTTCGACGGCGTCATCGACTGGCTGACCACGACCGCCGTGGAGGTCCGCACCGCCGTGGACAACTTCCCGATCTGCCTGACGGTCAAGGCGCTGAACCAGGCTCCGCACGCACGGCTGAGGGGCTGGGACACGGTGGCCGAGACCGCCGTCTCCAGTGTGGACGGCAGGATCGAGCTCCGCGGCGAGGGCGGGGACCCCCTGCCGAACCTCGCCGTCTCGGGGCCCGGGCGCTACCGCGTCCGTGTCTACGTGCGCGGACAGGAGGAGGCTCTGAAGTACGCGTCCGAGTGGCCGGTCGAGGAGCACCTGGTCCTCGTCTTCCCCGGCTCGTCCGGAAAGACCATCTTCCTCCGTGGTTGAGCACCCGGCTCCGAAGATCGGCCCGAAAAAGATGGCGTGGCCCGGGAACAACAGGGGCGGACACGTGGTTGGATGAAGCGTGGCCGGTGTGCAGGTGTCCCCGGGCCTCACCTAATTTGCCTTCGCGGACTACCGTTCGGCTGGAGCCGCGTTGTGCCTTTCGCCGAGAGGCGACCCGGCACCGGCACCACACGTGCGGGACCCCGGCAGGAGATCCTCCTGCCGGGGTCCTGGCGTCTGCGGGGCCTTCCGCCAGCGAAGTGAACGGTTCACCTCCACAGGCCCTCCGATCTCGGTGGATGCCGTCCGTCTTACTCTTTGCATCCGCTTTTGTCGGACGCTGGTGAAAAAATGCGTCCGTGCCCGATCTGGATCCCCAGTCGATCGCCTCCTACTGGGACGCGGAGGCCGACACCTTCGACCACGAGGCCGACCACGGACTGCACGACCTGCGGGTCCGCGCGGCCTGGGCGGGACGGCTGCGGTCCTGGATGCCGCACCCTCCGGCCGACGTCCTCGACCTGGGCTGCGGCACCGGTTCCCTCACGCTGCTGCTGGCCGAGCAGGGGCACCGGCCCGTGGGCGTGGACCTGTCCCCCAGGATGGCCGAGGCGGCCCGGCGCAAGCTCGCCGCCGCGGGCTTCACGACCCCCATCCTCACCGGTGACGCGAGCGACCCGCCGGCCGCCGCCGGATCCTCCTTCGACGTCGTCCTGGCCCGGCACCTGCTGTGGACCCTGCCCGCGCCGGAACGCGCCCTGCGCACCTGGATGGGCCTGCTGCGCCCGCACGGCCGGCTGATCCTCATCGAGGGCAACTGGCGGGCCTCCGGGGACGGCCCGCCGTACGTGCCGGGCGCCGGGTCCCTGCCCTGGCTCGGCGGGGTGAGCGCCGACCCCCTCGTGGAGGTGCTGCGGCCGTACGCCGCGAGCGTGCGGGCGGAGCCGCTGTCCGATCCCGTGCTGTGGGGCAAACCCGTCCACGACGAGCGCTACGCCGTCATCGCCCACCGCTGAGCGGTTCTTTCCGGAAAAACGCGCAATACCGAATACGTAAACGTGTCGGCAACGATTGAAAGCGCATCGTCCCCGGAACACGGCGGCAAAACGGAGCACGGTCATCGGCCGCGCCGCCGATAGCCACCCCCATTGGCGCACATGGAATGCGACAGCGAACGTCCCGGGACGGGTCAACTCGCCTGGACGGGCTCCCGCCGCGGTGCCAACGATTGAGATACGACCCGATCGCTGATCGGAGAGGAGTATCTCTATGCACGGCACTCGATTCTCATTACTGCTGGGTCCGGCAGTCCTGTCCGCAGTCACGCTCTGGCCGGCCATCGCATCGGCCTCCACCGCCGCCCACCCCTCCGGCCTCGCCGCCGCGCTGAGCGCGCCGCGGGCCGAGGAGCCGGGCACCAGCCTCGGCGAACAGTCGGAGGAGGCGGCCGAGCAGAGCCGGCGCGCGTACGAGGAGGAGAGCGGGTACGGGCGGGAGAGCGCCCAGGAGGGTTCATCGAGCGAGGAGTCGAGCGGCCAGTCCGGCAGCAACCTCGCCTACCACTCACGCGCCTCGCTGGGCCAGTCGTCCCTGCGCAGCCGCAGCAGCAGTCTCGCGCTCGGCGAGCAGTCCTCGCTGGGCCAGTCGTCCCTGCGCAGCCGCAGCAGCAGCCTGGCGCTCGGCGAGCAGTCCTCGTACAGCCGTCCGATCAGCTACACGCGGACGATCACCTACCAGCGGCCGGTCACGCAGACGCGCATGGTGACCGAGAGCCGTCCGGTCACGTTCACCCGGCAGGTCACCTTCCAGCGCCCGGTCACCGAAACGCGGATGGTCACCCGGATGCGTCCGGTCACCGAAACGCGCCAGGTGACCTACCAGCGCCCCGTGACCTACACGCGCATGGTCACGGAAAGCCGGCCGGTCACCCGCCAGGTGACCTACCAGCGCCCGATCACCCAGACGCGGTTCGTCACCGAGTCGCGGCCGGTCACGCGGTATGTGACCTACCAGCGTCCGGTGGTGCGCTATGTCACCGAGAGCCGTCCGGTGACCCGCCAGGTCACCTACCAGCGGCCCATCACGGAAACCCGGTACGTCACCGAGAGCCGCCCCGTGACCCGCCAGGTCACCTACCAGCGGCCCATCACGCAGACGCGGTTCGTCACCGAGAGCCGTCCGGTCAGCTACACCAGGATGGTGCCGGAGACCCACGCGGTGAAGTCCACCCGGTTCGTCACCGAGAGCCGTCCGGTCAGCTACACGCGCATGATGACCTATCAGCGTCCGATCACCGAGACGCGGTACGTCACCGAGTCACAGCAGGTCAGCAGCTACAGCCGGCCCATGATGCACCACTCGAGCGAGTCCTGCGAGTGAGCCGGCGGGCGAGGTCCTGACGGCCGGTGAGGGCCACGAGGGGCACGGGCGTTCCCGCCCGTGCCCCTTCCACGTGTCCGTGCGCGTTCAGCGTCCCCTCCCCTGGTGCACGCACTGTGCGGAGGCCTGCTCGAGGTCGTCCCTCCCGCACGCCTCGTGGATGACGTTGGACACGCCGGGCAGGTCCTTCACCGCCCTGACCACCGCCAGAGGGTCGGCGCCGGGGGCGACCTTGATCCGGAAGGACTCCGGCATGTCCTCGACTCTGACCGCCTTCAGCAGCTCGGCCAGCGCCAGCAGCACCTGCCTGCGGGACTCGCCGATGAGGACCGCCGTCTCCGCCGAGTCGGCGAGATCGGTGACCCGTTGCGTCCGGCGCAGCATGACCGCACGGCGGCGCAGCACCGACCGCGACCCGTTGAGCACGCAGGTCCGCAGATAGGCGAGAGTCAGGTCCGGGGGCCGCCGGCCCTGCAGCCGGGCGAAGACGTCCTGCACCACGTCCTCCGCCGTCTCCAGGTCTCCGACGAGCAGCACCGCGAGCCGCACCAGGCCGACGCGGTGCTCGCGGTACAGGTCCGCCAGATCGGCCTGGGGAGGCGGCGGGGGCGGCGCGAGCGCCGTCAGCCGTAGGGATTCAGGATCCATGCACAGTGAACGCGGACCCACGCCGATCCGCTGCTCGGGGTGTCTTCCGGTCCTCGGCACGCGAAAGCCCCTCCGGGCGGTCCGGAGGGGCCTCTCGCTTCCGATCCCCGGCTCAGGCCTCGCTCGCGTGCGCCGCCAGCACGCGCCAGCCGTGCTCGTCGGTGTGCACCCAGGTGCGGGTGTAGCGCAGCCGGCCGGCGAACGGCTCCCCCGCGAAGGCGCCTTCGAGGGTGCCGAGGAAACACGTGACCCCGGTCGTCCCCGAGACGACGACGGTGAGGTCCTCCTCGGCCACCTTCGTCATCACCTGCGTACGCGAGCGGTGGTTGTGGAGATCGAGCTGCTTGGCCTCCGCGTGCAGCCGGCCGTCCGGCGGTCCCGTGAAGACGAGCCGCTCGTCGAGCAGCCGGTCGAGCTCCTCCACGTCACCGGTGAGCTGCGCTTTCTGCAGTCGCCGTTCGGCCTCGTACAGCTCGTCCAGAAGGGTGCGGCCTGCCATGGGGGTCCTCTCCGTCGTCGCTCGTCTCGGCACGACGGTAGCCCCGGCGGTCGCCGCCCCGCCATGGGGCGCGGGCCACGGCAGGACGGCTCCCGGTCTCAGCGGGTCACGTGCCGGCGCCCCGCCTGACTCCCGGCGCGCAGAACGGGCAGAACGGCTCGCGCTGGACGCAGACCTTGACCGCGTCGCTGTCGTTGTCCGGGTCGAGGTCGAGTTCCTCGCCGCCGACGGTGGCGGTGTTGACCGTCTCTCCGACCGCGGTGGCCTTCGCGTGGACGACCAGCGTGGCCGTCGCGCCACTGGCCAGTGTGCCCACGGTCCACGTTCCGCCTGCGTACGTGCCGGTCGAGGGCGTGGCCGACAGGAGGGCGAGGGTGGCCGGCAGCGCGTCCTTGACGGCGACACCGGTGGCGTCGCTGGGACCGGCGTTGGCGACCGTGACACGGTAGGTGACGGTCTCGCCGACGGTCACCTCGGTCGTGTCGGCGGACTTGACCACGCTGAGGTCGACGGCCGGGTTCACCTCGGTGACGGTCTCACCGCTGGTGGAGGCCAGCGGCTCGGGGTCCGGGCCGAGCCGGTTCTCGTAGTCGACCGCGCCCTGGTTGACGAGCCGCTTCCCGGCGGCCGCCCGGCCGACCTTGACCCGGAACTCGACGGTGGTGCCGTCCGCCAGCACGGTGTCGTTGGCCAGCCGGCCCGCCGCCGCGCCGGTCGCGCCGTCCCCCAGCCTGAACGAGACGACACCGGTGGCGGCGTCGAACTCGGCCTGGTCGTCGCCCGCCCCGTCGGTCATGGCGCCGCTGTTCGGGCCGTTCACGACGCGGAGCGAACCGGGCACGTACGTCGTCCCGGCCGGGATCCTGTCGGTGAGCCTGACGTTCTGCGCCACGTCGCCGCCCTTGTTGACGGCGGTCATCCGATAGGTGATCTCGGCGCCGACGTCGACCGGCCCCTGCGGGCTCGCGGACTTGCCGACGACGACGCACGGCGGAGTGCCGAAGAAGACGTCGTCGAGGAAGTTGCCGACCGACGCGTTGCCCCCGGCGGCGGAGATGGAGCGGAAGGCGAACCTGGTGGTCGTCTGCCCTGCGGGCACGGTGTAGGTGCCGTGGTAGTCGCCCCACTTCCCGTTGCCGTCGGACATCGTCCCCTGCTGGACGGGGCCCGAGGGGGCGCCGATGTCCAGAGCCATCTGGTCGGTGCCGAGACGTCCGCGGTGGGACAGCCGCCAGTACAGCTTCTGCCCGGGGGTGGTCGGGCGGTCCTGGTAGAGGGTCGAGACCTGGTTGGCGTTCAGCTCCGCGAACTGCGCGCCCTCGACCGCCGGGACGTTCATCCGGGGGCTCCAGACCTCGATCCTGTGGTCGGTGGCGGTCGTCCGCCAGCCCGGCACCGCGTTCGGGGTGTTCTGCGAGGCATCGGGGAGCGAAGCCCACGTCCCGGTGACGACGGGGTTCTCGAAGCCGCCGTTGACCAGGGCCACCTGCTCGGGGCACGACGCGGGGTTCGGCGCCGCGGCCACCGCCTGCGCACGGACGGGCGCGGCCCCGGCCGGGACCGGGCCGGACAGCGTCAGGGGCACAGCCGCCGCCACCAGGGCGGCGACGGGGTAACACATCCCGGGGATGTGCCTCATCATGAAGGTCCTCTCGTCGTGGCGATCGACCAGGCCGTATGAACGGCGCTGGCACCGCAGGGAAGATTCGTCCGACGACGAGGCCGGGTGCGGGACGACACGGGTGGCCGTGCCGACAGTTGGCCGGATCTTGTTGTCTCCCGACCCCGCACAGGGAAGATCTAAATCTAGGTCGAGCCCCCTCGCGGCCAGAACTGGACCAGGAACTGCTCCCGTGGATGCGCTTCGTCGTCCGCCCGCGTGTACACGCGTACGTTCCAGGACCGCTCCGGCTCCCCCAGGAGCAGGAATCCGTCCTGGACATCCGTGTACAGCTCCGCCACGCAGATCTCGCCGGTCACGGACCGCAGGACGAACGTGGTGTCATCGGCCCATTCGTCTCGCTGGTCTCCCGGTTCTTCTGGCCACGATTCGAGCGTGACGCTCACGAGGTCGTCCTCCGCCGAGAGACTGAGCGGGCCGCGGCCGGGCACGTCGTCCGGGCCGCCGGAGAACGACACGTCGACGACGAAGAACGCCCCGTCGTGGACGGCCACTTCGCAGTGGCTACGCGAGATCGGCGGCATGCCGGTCGCCTTCCGCCTCGAACCCGCGAGGCCGGTGGCGTACGACCGCCGCGCCCAGCAGCCGGTCGTGCGGGGCCCGCCCGTCGGGGTCAAGGAACATCCACAACCCATCGGCGAACAGGAGCACCAGCCCGATGCCGGGGACGGCGGCGAGGAAGGGGAAGGCCAGTGTACGGAGGGCGACCCTGCCTGCTCCCAGCCGTCCGCCCGTCCGCGCGTCCACCAGGCGCAGGCGCAGCAGCCGCTTGCCTGGCGTCCGGCTCCACACGGTGTGCTGCAGCCAGAAGTAGACAAGCCATGAGGTCAGCGCGAGCACCTCTTCGGGCTTCACGGTGCTCGTGAACACGTCGTCGAGCCGTCCCAGGAGCCCTTGGCGGAACCAGGAGAACCCGAGATAGTCCGACGTGACCAGGGTCCAG
This sequence comes from Microbispora sp. ZYX-F-249, assembly GCF_039649665.1. Classification (NCBI taxonomy): domain Bacteria; kingdom Bacillati; phylum Actinomycetota; class Actinomycetes; order Streptosporangiales; family Streptosporangiaceae; genus Microbispora; species Microbispora maris. Next base: position 50,105 of record NZ_JBDJAW010000001.1, read on the forward strand.
GCCGGTTCCACGACGACACGGAGAGCCACGACGACGATCAGATAGTCGATGAACGCCGCCACCGGACGACGCCAGGCCGCCCCGGCCGCGGCCACGCCCGGCTCCGGAGCGCGCTGCCGCGTCCGGGACGCGGCGTACACCAGCGCCGCCGCGAGCAGCAGGCACAGCTGGTTCGCTCCCCAGCTGCCGAGCACGGCGCGCACCCACTCCATGCTCAGGATCGGGATCGTCTCGGCGCAGCCGCCCGGCACGCTGTACAGCGGAACGAGAGGCTCGGCGACGGCGATCAGGACGAGGAGCCCCGCCACCCGCCGGCCGGCGACCCCATGAGCTTCTCCCCGCATGTACGCGAGGAGCCCGAGGAGCACGGCCAGAGCGGGGACCGCGCAGCTTTCGGCGGTCTCCACCACCCTCGACAGGTCGTCACGGATCGCGGCGAGGGGCCATTCGTCGGCCCCCATCATTCCTACGCACCCGTAGATCTCGAAGGATCCCTCACCGCCGTCGAGGGCTCTGTCCAGCTCCCATCTCTCCCGCCACAGTTCCCAGGTCGGCACGGCGGCCAGAGCTACCGCGACCGGCCAGGCCGGAACTGCGAGCCACGACGATCGGTTCGACCGCGACACCGCGATCCCTTCGTGATCCCGCGGCGGACGGCCGCGCTAGGGAAGATCAGAGATACGGTGATCACCGTAGGGGCCGGTGCGGACGTCGCGCCACCAGATCGGCCGGGCGTCCACGAGATAGACGACGAAGGGGATCCACCAGATCAGATCGTTGGTGGCGACGAGGATTCCCGACGAGATCGGCCACTGGCCGGTGGAGACGAGCCACAGCCAGCCGAGCGGGCCGACGACCTTGCCGGCGAGCCCCACGGCCGCGATCAGGAAGCCCCGCTCGGGCCGCAGCGCCACGTCCAGGTACAGCACGCCGTACAGCGCCAGGACCATGCCCAGGGTCGTGAAGATCTGCGGATGGTTCTGGAGCGGCATGCCCGCGAACCGGAAGAGCCACTGCGCGTCCAGGGCCGCGTACGCGCCCCAGGCGATGTTGTAGACCCCGGCGGCGACGAAGACGGCCCGGTGCAGACGCCGGCGTCTCATCGCGGTTCCGCCCCGTGTCGCCACGTCATCCTCCGGCACGCCCGTCACCTGTCCATTCCCGATGTCTCAGACGGCGGCGAGCAGCGCGTCGAGCGGCCGAGGCAGGCGGTCCCGGCCGAGCGCCGCCTCGACCAGCAGCCGTGCGTAGCGGAGCTTGCGGCGCGAGCCGCTGCCCAGGAACCGCCGGATCTGCGCTTCGGGCTCCCGGCCGCGCCATTCGGGCTGGCTCTGCAACGAGTGGAACGCCCTGAGGTCGCCGTGGGAGTCGAAGAGCGCCTCGATCTCCACGCTGCCCACGGCGCGGATCAGCTCGTCCTCCAGGTCGTTCACGCAGACGTAGAACCCGAGGTGCTCCATGTCGGCGCGCGTGCGGGGCGAGCCGACCCGGTTCGCGACCATCGCGCGCCGGAATATCTCCTCCTCGTGCAGGTCGCACAGACCCGCCAGACGCATCCGGGTGCCCGGCGGCCCCAGCCCGGTCAGGAATCGGCCGATCGCGTGCGCCCCGCCGATCGGCACGATCACGACCCGCTCCGTCGCGAGATCCCGGCCACGGCCCACCGCGGCCGTCTCCAGGGCGATCTGGTCGCTGGGGCCCTCGACGAGCACCATGGTCACGGCGTCGCCGGCCGCCGCCAGAGCCCGCTCCATCGCCCGGAGCGGGGCGTCAGGGCCGCTCTCATAACCGTCGAGCGCCCGGCCGCGGAGGGCTTCGACCGGCGTGCCGCGCCCGTCACCCGTGCCGGTTCGCCGAGTCGTAGCCATGGCCGCATCATCGACGACGCACAAGGCGGCCGACAAACGATTAACACGGACACGGACGTCGGCGGCTCATGAGCCCGCGCGCACGACCTCCCGCGCCGCACGGGCCAGCTCCTCGTCGTACGGCCGGCCCAGCTCGCGGGCGAGCCCGATGGCCCGGTCGAGCAGCGCCAGCGCCTCGTCACGGCGGCCCGCCACGCGGCACGTCTCGGCGTAGGTGTGCAGGAAGTCCATCTCCAGCTGCACCTCGGCCAGCGGTTCCAGCAGCTCGAAGGCCCGGCGGTGGTGTTCGAGCGCTTTGTCGGGCGCACCCGTGATCCGCAGCGCGACCCCGAGGTAGTTGTGGCACCACGCCTGGTTGTGCTGGAGATTGTGCTGCTCGGACAGCTTGAGCGCGTCGTGCAGCGTCCGCAGTGACTGCGCCGGGTCGTCCGGCGCCAGCGCGAGACCGAGGGTGACGAGCCCGGTGACCTGTGCGGGCCCGTCCGCCAGGGCGACCGAGACCCGGGCGAGTTCGACGGCTTCCGCGCGCCGCCCGAGGTGGAGCGTCACCCATCCCTCGAAGGCCAGCGCCTGGGACTGGCCCGTGGGGCGCCCGATCTTCTCGAACAGCTCGCGTGCCCGCCGGAAGTGCGCCCGCGCCGCTTCGAGGTCGCCCAGATCCCGGCGTACCAGGCCGATGCGCAGCGCCAGGGCGGCCGCGATGTCGTCGTCCGGCGGCCCCGACCGCTCGGCCAGTTCGTACGCGGACAGCGCCTCGGAGAGGCGTCCGGCGGCGGCCCGGGCGTAGCCGAGGTCCGCGAGCAGCGAAGCCCGCTCCTGGTCACGGCCGAGACGTGCCGCGGCGGCCGCGGCGGCCTCGAGCAGGCGCGCCTGGTCGTCGGTCCCGCGATGCCGGAAGAACCAGACCCGCATGGTCTGCGGCAGCTCGGCCACCACCTCGTCCTCGCCGAGCCGTACGGCGGCGTCGAAGCAGGCCACCAGGTTGACGTACTCGAGGTCGAACCAGGCCATGGCCTTCGCCGGATCCCCAGGGGCGGGCTCCGTGCGCTGCGGCGAGGGCAGCGTCCGTTCGTGGGCGACGGCCTGGGCCAGATAGTGCCGCAGGACCCGGCGCAGGGCCTCGTCCGCCCGGGGCTCCTCGTCGGCGGCGAGGTCCGCCGCGTACTGCCGGATGAGATCGTGCATCCGGTAGCGCCCGGGCGAGGGCTCCTGGACCAGGTGGGCGTCGACCAGCTCCTCCAGCGCGGCGGCGGCCCGGCCGGGCGGCATGTCGGTGAGCGCGCCCGCCACCGCGGCGTCGAAGTCGGCGCCCGGCAGCACGCCCAGCAACCGGAACATGCGACGCTCGACCGCGTCGAGCTGATGCAGCGACATGCCGAAGACGGAGTCGAAGCGGCCGGGGGTGGCGCGCAGCCGCTCGGCCAGCACCGCCACCGACCAGCCCGGGCGGTGGCGGAGCCGCGCGCCCGCCATCCGCAGCGCCAGCGGGAGCCCGCCGCACTGGCGCAGCACCTGGCCGACCGCCTCCTCTTCGGTGAGCGCGAGCCCGGCCGCCCGCGCGAACAGGTGCACCGCGTCGCCGTCGGCCAGCGGCTCCAGGGACACCGGCGGCACTCCGTCCAGGCTGACCAGCCGGTGGCGGCTGGTGACCAGGACCGCGGACTTCCCCGCGCCGGGCAGCAGCGGGCGCACCTGCTCGGCGTCGACCGCGTTGTCGAGCACGACGAGAACCCGCCGGCGGGACAGCTCCGACCGCCACAGCGCCGCGCGTTCGGCGGTGCCGGCCGGGGGGTGCGTGACGTCCAGCGCGTCCAGCAGCCGGCCCAGCGCGGCGTGCGGTTCCAGTGGCTGCTGACCCGGGGTGAAGCCCTGCAGGTCGAGATAGAGCCCGCCGTCCGGATACGAAGGAGCGAGCCTGTGGGCCACGTGCACGGCCAGGCTCGTCTTGCCCACGCCCGCCATGCCGTCGACCGCGGCCGCGCCGGTGGTGCGCAGCAGCTCTTCGACCAGCGCGGACTCCGCTTGCCTGCCGGTGAAGTCGAACAGGTCGCCCGGCAGGTCGTTGCGGCGCCGCACGGGTGCCGCGCCGGCTTCGGTCGCCTCGGCCCACAGCGCGCGCAGTGGCCGGGGATCGCGTCCCACGGCCCGGCACAGCGCCACGACGGCCTCCCACGGCGGCACGAGCTGTCCGGTCAGATATCTGGACAAAGACGAGCTGCTCAGATTCGTCTGGCGGGCGAGGGCGCGCAGGCTGAGCCCGCTCAGCTCCTTGATCCGGGCGAGCTGGGCCACCAGTCGTTCCTGGGGGCTGGACACGTGGAACACCGTACCCGTCCCGGCCCACGCGGACGGATCAGCGGTACGTCCGCGCTGCTCAGCCGGGTTCCACCTGTCCCACGGTGTCCCACGGACCAGGCGGGCCCCGGCACGCCGATGGTCACATGGTCCTTGTCGGAAACACCCCGCGACGAAGGAGAAGCGATGTCGACCGAGCGCATGCCGAACCCGGCGGCTCTGATCCCCGAGGCGATGGAGGCCCTGATGGCGGTCGGCAAAGCCGTCGCGGGCGCCGGAGTGGACGGCAAGCTGCTGGCCCTGAGCCACCTGCGGGCCAGCCAGATCAACGGCTGTGCTCCCTGTGTGGCCGGGGGCGTCCACCAGGCCCAGCGGCACGGCGTGACCACGGACCAGGTGCACGCCGTCGCCGCGTGGCGCGAGACGCCGTGGTTCAGCGACGAGGAGCGCGCCGCACTGGCTCTGACCGAGGCCGTGACCCGCCTCGCCGACCGGGAGGACCCGGTGCCCGACCAGGTGTGGGACATGGCCGCCAAGCACTTCGACCAGAAGGAGCTGGCCGCGCTGCTGCTCAACATCGCGATCGCCAACGCCTTCAACCGGCTCAACGTGCCGACCCGCCAGCAGGCCGGCAAGTGGTGACACCGCTCCCGCCCACCACCATCCGTACCCACACTCACCAGAGAGAGGAAGTCGTCATGTCGACCACGCCGAACACCACCACCAAGGGCGCTTTCACCGAGCAGGAGCGCGACGCCATGAAGGAGCGCGCCAAGGAGCTGAAGAGCGCTCGCCGGGGCGCCAAGGTCGACCCGGAGAGCGAGGTGCTCGCGAAGATCGCCGAGATGCCGGAGCCCGACCGCGTGATCGCCGAGCGGCTGCACGCCGTGATCAAGGCCAGCGTGCCCGCTCTCACGCCCAAGCTCTGGTACGGCATGCCGGCCTACTCCCACAACGGCAAGATGATCTGCTTCTTCCAGCCCGCGTCCAAGTTCAAGGCCCGCTACGCCACCCTCGGCTTCAGCGACGCGGCGAACCACGACGACGGCGCCATGTGGCCGGCCTCGTACGCCCTGGCCGAGCTGACCACCGAGGTCGAGGAGAGGATCGGGGCGCTGCTGCGGCAGGCGGTGAGCTGAGCGCCTGGTCAGCGGACTGCCGGCGGTCCCTGCACGGCCATCGCGGTGCAGGGCCGCCAGTCCCGGTCTAGCCGGGAATCGGGCCGAGCCCGAGAACGGCACGCAGCGCGTTCTCCAGGTCGGCGGCGCGGTCGAAATCGCCTGCGTGGCCGGTGAGGAAGGCGAAGGTGTAGCCGGCGGCCCCGGCGTAGTTGCCGCCCAGGCCGCCCATGCCGTAGTCGTCGCCGTCGACACCGAAGCCCAGCCCCCAGGTCGCCTGCGTCCCGAGGACCGCGTCCGGCCCCGAGCACTGGGCGGTGGTGGCCTCGGCGAGCAGGCCGGCCGACAGCAGCCGCGGCAACGCGGCGTAGAACCCGGCGGCCGCGCGGGCGGTGCCATGGCCGTTGACAGCGGGGATCTCGGCGGCCCGCCAGGCGGCGGAGTTGACCACAGCCGGATCCTGGGCGCCGGGCGGGTTGCCGACGGCCCGCCGGTAGAGGTCGGGCCTGCCGTCCAGCGCGGCAGCCCGGTAGGCCGGGGTCAAGCCGGTCAGCTCGATGGCCCGCGCCTGTTCCGCGGGGCCGAGTCCGATGTGGAAGTCCAGCTCGTGCGGGCCGCAGACCTCCTCGGCGAGGAAGCGGCCGAGCGTCCGCCCGTCGGTGCGCCGGACCAGTTCGCCGAGCAGGTGCCCGTAGAACAGCGCCGACTCGCCGTGCGCGGTTCCCGGCTCCCACGACGGCTCCTGCGCGGCGAGAAGCGCGCACATGCGGTCCCAGTCGTAGAAGGTCTCGGTGGGCACCGGCCGGTCCAGCGCCACCAGGCCCGCCTGGTGCGACAGGACATGCCGTACGGTCGCCGGCGCGGTGAACTCCGGCCAGTAGCGCCGCATCGGGGCGTCCAACTCCAGCACGCCCCGGTCCACGAGGAGCAGCACGCAGACCGCCGCGAACGGTTTGGTCACCGAGTACGGCATGACGACGCTGTCGCGGGACCAGCCGGGCCCGCCCCACAGGTCGACGATCCAGCGGCCGTCCAGCCGGGCGGCCACCGCCGCCCCCGCTCCTCCGGCCTGCCGCTTCAGCACATCGGCGAACACGTCCCGCACCTGCTCGAAACCCGGCTCGACCGTTCCGTGGATCACGGCCATCCACCCTAGGAAGGCAGGCCGGCCGGAGGCAATCGGGATTCGGTAACGGCAGATGACCCGGCGGCGCCGACCGGCGTCCGGCCGCGGCGCGGGTCTGGTCTAGGTTCTTCAGCGTGCGGATCATCTCTCTCAACGCCTGGGGCGGCGCGATGTTCGACGAACTCGCCGCCTGGCTCGACGGCTGTGACGCCGACATCCTGTGTCTGCAGGAGGTGACTCACACCCCGACCGCCCGCGGCTGGACCCGATTCGACGACGCCGAGCGATCACTGCCGCAGCGAGCGGACCTCCTGGGCGACGTCCGTTCGCGCCTTCCCCGCCACCATGGCCTGTTCACCGCGAGCGACTCCGGACCGGTCCGGGACGAACACGGTTCACATCGGCAGGATTTCGGGCTGGCCACCTTTGTCGGCGAGACGCTTCCCATCGTCGGCATGCGATCCGCGTTCGTCCACGGCGGCTACGTCGAACATCACGACGATTGGCCGGCCGACGGCCGCCCCCGCGCCGCTCTGGCCGTGCGTGTCTTCGACCGCGCGGCACGGCGGTTCGTCACCGTCGTCAACCTCCACGGCCTGCGGGACGCCCAGGGAAAAGCCGACACTCCCGCTCGCCGTACGCAGGCCGAACGGCTCGCCGGCCTCATCACGAGCGTGCGCGAGAACGGCGACCTCACCGTGGTGTGCGGCGACTTCAACGTGTTGCCCGACAGCGAGACGTTCCGGATCCTCGCCAAGCTCGACCTCACCGACCTGGTCCGGGACGCGGACACCAGAACCTCCCGCTATCCCAAGCCCGTCCGGCATGCGAGCTACCTGCTCGTCTCCGAGCCCACCGCCGTCCGGCGATTCGAGATCATGACCACCCCCGAAGTCTCCGATCACTGCGCCTTGATGCTCGACCTTTGACGCTGAGCGCCATCGCCTCTCGCAGCGCTCGGCCGGTGGGTCCGCACCGGCGGTGCCACACGAACGGATAAGGCCCTCCCGGACCGACCGGGAGGGCCTCTGTAGTGGAGCCGCCTAGGGCCTGTGTCAAAGTCGATCAGAGCCATTCGTTGATCGCGGCGATCAGGATCGTGGCTTCGTAATGGATGGCGAGTTCGCCGTACCTGGTGGCCGGCAAGAGGGCAGGTGAACATTTATCGCCAGTGGGACCCCGATTCACCCGTTTTCCGGCTTGCCGACCGCCCTTCTGGGGCTGAAAGCACCGCCCTTCAGCGGTACCTCACCTCGCCCAGCGGCTTGTAGTCGGCCCAGCAGTCGGACGGCGCGGTGTCCAACCGCAGCGAACCGACTCCGCCCGCACCGCCGTCACAGTAGGCGGCAGCCCAGCTGGAATTCAGGAACGCGCCGTTCAGGTCGACGTCGGTTCCGGCGTACGGAGCTCCCGAAAAGGTCTTCGCCGTCACGTTGAGCGAGTCGTACGGGCAGCCACCGGCGGAGCCGAAGCAGGCGGCGCCCTCACCGATCGGACTGTAGCCGTAGTGCGTCGTGTTGAACGCCACGGTCCAGATGACCTGAGAAGGCAGTCGCGTTCCGCCGGGAAAGTTGAACGTGAGCAGCTGCTGGACGGCGTTGTGGCACACGTTCAGGACCGGGTCGAACCACTTGCCCGCGTCGGTCCCGGTGCAGTTCACGGAGTCGGCCGAGGGCCGGTAGGCGATATCGAAGGGCCGGGTCACGGTGGCCAGGAGCGCGCCCGGACGCGGCGTGCCGGTGGAATTGTCCACCGTGTAGATGTTCGCCGTGATCGGGTGCGAGAAGGTCGCTCCGGGAGTAGTAGTGCAGTCGCCGGTGGACCAGTTCCCGCTCTGGCAGGCATAACTGGAGAACATAACCCGGAGCGACCCGAGCGGGCCGCCTCCGCCGCGAAGACCCACCTCATCTCCGAACTCACTCGTCTGAGTGGCCTCGAAGCCCAGGCTCGGCCCGTATTCGCACCGTGCGACGCCGAACGGCATCGCGGTGTAGGCGATCCTGCGACTGAACCCGCCACGTTCACATGTCCGCGGCCACCGATCCGATGCGCGATCTCGCGGATCTGCTCCCCGCTGATCCGCCGTACGGCTCGCGGCATCGGCTTGATCGTCGAGGAGGATCGGCTTCGAAGCCCCGCCCTCCGCGGTGTACTGCGTCGACCCCGCAGAAGTGCGGCCAGTCCGGGCATCACGGTTCTGCTGGCTGTCGCCGTCCTGGGCGAGTGAAGCTGACGGACCGGGAGGCGGCACGGCGCCACGAGTGACCACGCCCACCTCCTGAATCCTCGGCATGGTGGCGCTCGCACCATCGGCCATAGCGACGGTGCCGGCCGTGAACGCGACTCCGGCCGCGAGGACCCCAACAAGGTTGCTCAACTTGGGCAAGCCGATTCTCCCTAAAAATCATTTGATCCCGGAGTTCCTGATGCCGGCCAAACACCTCGGCGGCAGATGGCGAACAATCTGCCGCCTTCCGTTTGCGGCGGCTTGCGGCCACAAGCGGAAATCGAACACCCTTGCCCTAACCCTTGTGACCCTATTGACAACTCGCAAGGGATGCCGTCCACATCGACGGCCCGCCCCACTGAGTAGATAGCTATATAAATCACGATTGGTGAGTGTTTTCGGACATGGGAATGGCCTGCCGAAATGGTGTTCGGCAGGCCGCTCTCTCTTCCTTGATTCGCTTGTTTAGCGAGCCTTCACGGAGCCGTCTGTGGTCGTGCGCACAGGCGATCCCTAGGCGTATCTGATCTCCCCCATTGGGGTGTATCCGGCCCAGCAGTCGGTCGGCTTGGTGTCCAATCGAAGTGTGCCGGTGCCGCCCGCATCGCCGTCACAGTAGGCGGCAGCCCAGCTGGAATTCAGGAACGCGCCGTTCGGATCGACGTCGGTCCCGGTATACGGAGCACCCGGATAGGTGAACGCCGCGACATTGAGCGAGTCGTACCCGCACCCGACCGGAGAACTGAAGCAGGCGGCTCCGTCACCGATCGGGGGGTTCCCATAGTGCGTCGTGTTGAACGCCACCGTCCAGATGACCTGCGACGGGAGCGTTATGCCCGCCGGGAAGTTGAACGTGAGGAGCTGCTGAATCGAGTTCTGGCAGACGCCCGTGTCCGGGTTGAACCACTTGCCGGCGTTGGCTCCCGTGCAGTTCACAGGGTCGGCCGAGGGCCGGAACGCAATGTTGAAGGTCTGAGTCATGGTGGCCAGGAGCGGGCCCGGACGCGGCGTGCCGGTGGAGTTGTCCACCGCGTAGATGTTCGCCGTGATCGGGTGGGAGAAGGTCGCCCCCGGTGCCGTCACGCAGTCACCGTTGTTCCAGTGCCCGCTCAGGCTGCATCCGTAGCTTGAGAACATCACCCGCAGCGATCCGAGTTGGCCGCCTCCATCTCGAAGGCCCACTTCGTCTCCGAACTCACTCGTCTGAGTAGCCTCGAAGCCCTGGCTGGGCGGAGGGGTGCACCTGAGCACGTCCGCGGGCAGCGCGGTGTACGCGGTGCGGGGGTCACCGCTCCCTCGGTCGCAGACCGGCGGCCCAGGGGGCGTTGGCGATGGCGACCCCGTCGGCGACGGTGAGGGCGACGCTGTCGGTGACGGTGACGCTGTCGGTGAGGGTGATGGTGACGCTGTCGGTGACGGTGTTGGCGTTGGCGTTGGCGTCGGCGTCGGCAACGGCGCCTTCGCCTGAAACGGCGACGGTGCCGGCCTGGGCCGCGAGACCTGCCGCGTCTGCTTCTCCTCACCTGCTTCGGTGCCGCTCGACTTCCCGACCTGGTTGCTGGAGGGGACCGACTTCGAATCCGCGACCTGCCAGTTGTAGGGCGCTGCGGTCGAGTCGACCGGCGATTTCTGGAACGGAGTCACCACAAGGGTGAAGTCCCGCAGCAGATGCTGGTTCTGCGTCTCACTCTCCCGCCCATGCTGCCACTGCCTGTTCTTGTTCCTGTTCTTCTGCCTGCTTTTGTACCGACCGTGCGAAGCGCCCGGCCCCGGCGAGACTGATTGGCGAAGAACCACGTCACCGCCGGACACATTTCCACTGACGGCGCTCGCGGACACGCCACCGGCGGCACCCACGGTGGCGGCAGTGGTGATCACCACGGCCCCGACCGCGAAGACCCCCGCAAGGCTATTCAACTTGGGCAACCCCACTCCCCCTCAACGACGATCCACTCGGGGCAATTGCGGCATTCCGGCATGAGGCTAGAAATGTGCACCCGATAACCCCGTTGCGGACTATTGCATCGCCTTGATGTCCCACAAAAAGAGGAAACAAACCGTGACAAGAGACTCTTGGCTGCCCGCTTGTCGCTTTATCAATAGCTCGCCCTTGAAATAATACGCATTATCCATAGATAGCCCTAGATGGGCAGCTCCACTACAAATCATGCGTACTGGGTCCCATCTCTGAGGCGGTGCCGAAGCTGCACTGCACCTGCGCCAAGGCCGCCCGTTCTCGTCGGGTCAGCATGGAAACCCGTGAGATCAAGCGGGACCAGGACGGCGACACCATGCTGTTGATCCAGGACGACAACGGCCGCATGAAGCTGGTCAAGGTCACCCTGACCTGCGGCGGCGATGGGCACGGGCCTCGTACTGGTGGTAGCTGTTCGTCTTGCCACACAAGGCGGTCTGGCTGCGCCGGTCGTGGCAGCCCTTCGCGCTCACACTGTGCTCGGCCGTCAGCGGGGAAGGTCCTCGGCTTGACCTGCGCGGACGAGGCCGTCTCCTCCACCGGGGACACGACCCGGACGGGCGGCTCTGCTGCCTCGCTTCCGCTCCCCGAACTGCTGTACGGCAACGGAAAAGGCCCTCCCGGATGGTCCGGGAGGGCCTCTGTGGTGGAGCCGCCTAAGGGAATCGAACCCTTGACCCCTTCATTACGAGTGAAGTGCTCTGGCCGACTGAGCTAAGGCGGCACGCCGCGAACGGCTTCGCACAGTCTACAGGGTCATCGCGGTTCTCGTGCACCCGTCGCCGCCCCGGAGCGGCGCGCTCTCGGGGCCGTGGTCCGGGCCGGGCAGGCTCCATGAGGACCGGTAAAACTTCCCCAGCCGTCCGACGGCCCTCCCTTTACCGTACGGCCAGCGGAAACGGGGCGTACCAGACGCATCTGTCACAGGAGGATCGCCCTGTCCCGCCGCACGGTGCCGACGAGCCGCCAGACATTTGACCTCATCCTTCGCCACCGTTGCCGGTACGTCGCCGCCCGTCCTCCGCAGGCGGCATGCTGGTCTTCGTCACGCAGGCGACGGCAGGGGAAACGACGGGTATGCGATCGGCCGGACAGAAAGCGAAGCTCACAGCGTCTCGTACGCGGTACGGCGGCGGTCCGAGCCGGCGAATGGCGATCGCGGCGCTGGCCGCGCTGCTGCCGTTCACGGCGTGCTCCACCCACACGCCGGCCACCTCCGAGCAGCCGAGCATGGGCGCGCAGGCGCAGCCGCCGGTCGAGGCCCCCACGGCGGAGCTGCGGCCGTTCTACGCCCAGCGGCCCGCCTGGCGCGACTGCGGCGACGGCTTCCAGTGCGCCAAGATCCAGGTACCCCTCGACTACGAGAAGCCCACCGGCGAGCGCATCGACCTCAGCGTGATCCGCCTGCCGGCGACCGGCAAGCGCGCCGGCTCCCTGCTCATCAACCCCGGCGGGCCCGGCGGCTCGGGCATCCAGTACGCACGGGCGGCCCGGTCCGTGGTCAGCGACAGGGTGCGCGCGCAGTACGACGTCGTGGGATTCGACCCCCGCGGCGTGGGCGAGTCGACCCCCGTCACGTGCATGACGGCCTCCCAGCTCGACGCGTACGTCGGGATGGACTCGAGCCCGGACACGCCGGCGGAGGTCACGGCGCTCGACAAGGCGTCCAAGGAGTTCGCCGACAGCTGCGGCGCCAAGGCGGCCCGCCTGCTCCCCCACGTCGGCACGGCCGACGCGGCCAGGGACATGGACGTCCTGCGCGGCGTCCTCGGCGACCCCGGTCTCACCTATCTCGGCAAGTCGTACGGCACCTTCCTCGGCGCGATGTACGCCGACCTGTTCCCCAAGCGTGTCCGGGCGCTCGTGCTCGACGGCGCGGTGGACCCGGCGGTGCCGTCGCTGAAGTCCAACGAGGTGCAGGCCAAGGGCTTCGAGGTGGCGCTGCGGGCCTTCGTCGACGACTGCCTCCTCAGCCGTTCCTGCCCGTTCAAGAGCCGTACGGTGGACGGCGCGTTGCAGGAGATCAGCGACCTGCTGGTCAAGGCCGACCGGCAGCCGCTGAAGAACGACCTCGGCGACGGCCGGAAGGTCAACGAGGCGTGGACGGTGATCGGCATCGCCACCCCGCTGTACGAGCGGGCGGCCTGGCCCCGGCTGCGGGAGGCCCTGGGCAAGGCGATCAACGAGAGCGACGGGACGGACCTGATCCAGATGGCCGACCTGCTGGTCGACCGCCGGCCCAACGGCTCGTACTCGAACCAGACCGAGGCCAACATGGCCGTCAACTGCGTGGACCACCCCTACCCCAAGGCGCTCGACGCGTACCGGCGGGCCGCGGGTGAGGCCGCCAAGGCGGCCCCGCACTTCGGGCAGTTCGTGATGTGGGGTTCGCTGCCCTGCGCCTACTGGCCCGCGAAGTCCGTCGGCGCCGACAAGCCGCTCAAGGCCGAGGGCGCGCCGCCGATCCTCGTCGTCGGCACCCTGCGCGACCCCGCCACGCCGTACGAGTGGGCGCAGGGGCTCGCCAAGGAGCTGACCTCGGGTGTGCTCCTGGGCTACGACGGCGACGGGCACACGGCCTACCGCAGCGGCTCCGCCTGTGTGGACAACGCGGTCGACGACTACCTGCTCGCGCTGCGCTCGCCCAAGAACGGCACGGTCTGCCCGAAGACGGGCTGATCCTCTCAGGGCCTCGAATGGTGCAGCTCGGTGATCTTCGCGGTCGTGTCGAAGCCGAGCACGGGATCGGGGGCGCCGGACAGCAGGCTCTCGTACAGCGGCCGGTGCCGCGCCGTCTTCCTGGGCGTGCGGCCGTCATGGCCATACGCCGCGAGCAGGGTGCCCGCCCGCGCGGCGAAGCCGGTGTTCGCGGTGTGGTCGATGACCACCTCGACGTCGGTCTCGCCGAGGGTGAGCGTCGTCCCCTTGCTGCTCTCGCCCGTGAGCCAGCTCGATCGCAGCGAGGCCAGGCCGGTCCTGCCGCGGGAGCGGAACTCGCACGTGGCCCAGGCGCTCGCGCCGCCGTCCATCTCGCGCAGTGAGGTCAGCGCGGCCGGCTCGGCGAAGCGGGCGAGCATGCTGAGCTGGTTCACCCCCGAGTCCGTCCAGCTCGACACGTAGGACGCGAAGGCCTGCTCGCCCCGCAGGACGTACGGGTCGTAGAAGGCCGAGGTGATCCGGGTGATCGGGCCCCACTCGGGATGCCCGGCGATCTGCTCGGCCGCCCAGCGGACCTCGGGCGCGAACGCGAAGTGGTGCGCGGTGAACACCCGGCCGCGCACGTCGGCCTCCCCGTCCAGTTCGCGGAGCCGGGCGAGCGCGGGGAGGTCGTGCACGAGCGGCTTCTCCACCAGCACCGTCGCCGACGACAGCGTCAGCGCCCGCACCGTCAGGTCCACATGGGACGGCGTCGGCGTGGCGATCACGAGCAGGTCCGGCTGATGGGCGTCCAGCGCCTCGGCGAGGTCGCGGTAGTGCGCCGCGGTGGTCTCGCGGAACGCGGGCGGCTCGGTGACCTTGGGGTCGACGGTGAACTCCAGGGCGACCTCGGGCCGCTGCTCGAGCACCGCGAAGTGACTGCGGGAGGTGATCCCGAGCCCGACGAACCCGACCCTGACCCGATCCCCCATGAAGGCCGCCCTCCTCGCTCGACGCTCAACCGTACAGGTGAGTACAGATCCGTCCTCAACCCTTTTTTCGGGCGGGCCGCCTGTCCGTGTCCCTACAATGCGAGCGCATGGAAGATCCTTACCGGCGCCGCTCACACGGGCTGACCCTTCCAGTGACCATGGTCACGGCCCTGGCGGTGTCCGGATGCGGCGTGCTGGGCGGTCCCGCGGGGGCCCCTCCGGCGGCCTCTTCGGCGGGCACACCACCGGCGCGGCCCTCGCCGTCCGTCACCGTCGCGGACGCGGGCCTGGTCAAGGATGGCTGGTTCGGCCTCACCCGGCCCCTGCACGCGCGGGTGGAGATACGCGCCGTCGAGCGGCTTCGCGACAGATCCGTCCTCCGTCTCACGGTCACCTCGCTCGAGGACGAGGCGCGCCACGCCGGGAACTCGTTCGGGACGGCGGCCGGCGACCTCGCAGCTACCGCATCCCTCTCGTCGACCCGGTCGGCCGCAAGGTCTATCACCCCCTGACCGATCAGGTGGGGACGCTGGGCAGCAGGCCCGGGTAATACCAGCCCGGCGTGCGCTACGAGACCGTGGTCCACTACCCACCGATTCCGGCGGACGTCCGTACGGTCACCGCGATCACGGCGGGAACGGCGGGCGAGTTCACCGGGGTGCCCGTCGTGAACGGGACCGGTTCCGGCGGCGCCGTGTCGCCTACGGCCGCCCCCGGCGGCCCTGTGTCGCCTACGGCCGCCCCCGGCGGCCCTGTGTCGCCTACGGCCGCCCCCGGCGGCCCTGTGTCGCCTAATGCCGCCTTCGGCGGCCCTCTTGCGCCGGAGGCAGCCCCCGGCAGCACGCCGGCGCCGGGCGCCACGGTGTCCTGGCCGGTCCGGGAGCCGTCCGGGCAGGTCACGAGCAGTGTCGAGGACCTGTACGGCATCGTCGAGGGCGCGGACAGGACGACTGCCGCGAGCGGCAGCGACGAGACCGTGGGCCTGCGCACGGACGTGTTGTTCGCCTTCGACTCGGACAAACTCACGGCGCGGGCCGAGGCCGTGCTCGACGACGTCGCGGCGGAGATCCGGAAGAAGGCCGATCCGGGCACGTCTCCCGTCCTCGTCGAGGGCCACACCGACGGCAAGGGCACGCACGCGTACAACATGGCGCTGTCCCTGCGGCGTGCGCAGGCCGTACGCGGGGAGCTGGCGGCCCGCCTCGGCGGCGCGTACCGGTACCGCGCGACGGGCAGGGGCGAGACCGAGCCCGTCGCCAGGGAAGGCGGGGTGAACGACGAGGAGGCCCGTGCCGGGAACCGGCGCGTCGAGATCTCCTACCGGATCCGGCCGCGTACCGGTGACTCCGGTGCCGCGAAAGCCGGCGGCACGGAAGGGGGACGGCCGGCTCCGTTCCGCGCCGATGACGGCGAGACCGTCGCCAGCCGGACCTCCACCCGGCAACCCTCCGGGCAGCGGCTCCGCATCGACGTGAAGCCCTTCTACCGCGACGGCGCCTATCTCGTCGCGGTGTTCGACATCGTCAACCTCGGCCCGGGGGACCTCGGTGCCGGCACGGGATACGGAGGGGACGTCGCCTACATCGGCGGGTGGTACACCGCCTTCTCCGTCGTCGATCCGGCGTCGCGCACCGTCTACCGCGCCGTACGGATGGGACCGGACGATCCGCGAGGTCCCGACGACTACGTGGACCCGGGCTGGGCGACGTTCAACGTCACGCCGGGCACGGCCAACCGCGGCTTCTTCTACGTGCCGGCGCCGCCGCCGGGCGTCACCGGCGTGACCTTCGACGCCGGCCCCTTCGGCAGGATCGACGACGTGCCCGTACGTTAACTCCCGCAGGGGGTGAAAGTTTCACAACAGGGCGGGGGTCGGCGGCTCGCCCGGCGACGCTCCGGAGCCAGCTCAGCGCCGTTGCGCGGATCGGCGGCCGCGAGGCGCACGGGGCCCGCTTCAGGTCCGCGACCTTGACCGTCCCCCCGCGCCTGAGGTTGGCTCCGCCGCATGACCACGGTCGCCGACCGTGAATTGTTAGCGCTCACATCTATAGGTGACGTTACCGCTCACATGAGGGTGTCGACGGCCCGACGCGCACGGTGAGCGACCACCACTTCAGGAGGCGCATGTGAGATACGCGTTTTCACTGTCCAGGCGCACCGCGACCTGGATCGTGGGCCTGCTGTGCATGCTGGCGTTACTCCCGGCCACCGCGGCCAGGGCGGACAACCCCATAATTCAGACCATCTACACCGCCGACCCGGCACCGCTCGTCCACAACGGCCGGGTCTACCTCTACACCGGCCACGACGAGGACGGCTCGACGTGGTTCACGATGAACGAATGGCGGGTCTGGTCGTCGGCCGACATGGTGAACTGGACCGACCACGGCTCCCCGCTGAGCGTCTCCAGCTTCAGCTGGGCGAAGTCCGACGCATGGGCGGGCCAGGCCATCTACCGGAACGGCAAGTTCTACTGGTACGTCCCCACGACCAGCCGGGCGTCCGGCAGGATGGCGATCGGCGTCGCCGTCTCCGACAGCCCCACCGGCCCCTTCAAGGACGCCCTGGGACGCCCGCTGGTGGAGAACGGCGAGATCGACCCCACCGTCTTCATCGACGACAACGGGCAGGCCTACCTCTACTGGGGCAACCCGAACCTGTGGTACGTCAAGCTGAACAGCGACATGATCTCCTACTCCGGGAGTCCGACGAAGGTCAACCTCACGACCGCCGGGTTCGGCACCCGCACCGGTGACGCCAGCCGCCCGACCCTGTACGAAGAGGGACCCTGGGTCTACAAGCGGGGCAGCCTGTACTACAACGTGTTCGCCGCGAAGTGCTGCTCCGAATTCATCGCCTACTCCACGGCCACCAGCCCCACCGGGCCGTGGACCTACCGGGGCACGGTCATGCCGACGCAGGGCGGCAGCTTCACCAACCACCCGGGAATCGTCGACTTCAACGGCGGTTCGTACTTCTTCTACCACAACGGCGCACTGCCGGGCGGCGGCGGTTTCACCCGCTCGGTGGCCGTGGAGAAGTTCAGCTACAACGCCGACGGCACGATCCCGACGATCAACATGACGACCACCGGGGCGCCCCAGGTGGGCACGCTGGACCCGTACGTCCGGCAGGAGGCGGAGACCATCGCCTGGGAGTCCGGCGTCGAGACCGAGCCGTCCAACGAGGGCGGCATGAACGTCGGGTTCATCGACAACGGCGACTACATCAAGGTCAAGGGCGTCGCCTTCGGCACCGGCGCCAGGTCCTTCAGCGCGCGGGTCGCCTCGGGCTCCGCCGGCGGCAAGATCGAGGTGCGGCGGGACGGCGTCAGCGGCACGCTCATGGGGACGTGCGACGTCCCGGGCACCGGCGGCTGGCAGACCTGGACGACCGTCTCCTGCCCGGTCACCGGCGCGACCGGCACCCACGACCTGTATCTCAGGTTCACCGGCGGGAGCGGCTACCTGATGAACGTGAACTGGTGGCAGTTCAGCGGCAGCGGTCCGACGTCCTCGCCCTCCCCCACGCCCCCGACTTCGCCGTCGCCCACGCCGCCGGTGTCGCCGTCGCCGACCCCCCCGGCGTCACCGTCGCCCAGCCCGGCCCAGTCGCCGGCCGGCGGCGCCTGCAGCGCGACCTACCGCACCACCAACTCGTGGGGCGGCGGCTTCCAGGGCGAGGTCACGGTGACGGCCGGCGGTTCGCCGATCAACGGCTGGACCGTCAAGTGGAACCTCAGCAACGGCCAGAGCATCAGCCAGGTCTGGAACGGCACGCTGAGCACCAGCGGCTCGGCCGTGTCGGTGAAGAACGTCTCGTACAACGGCTCGCTGGGGGCCTCCGCCTCGACGACCTTCGGTTTCACCGCCGGTGGCACGCCGTCGACGCCGTCCCTCACCTGCACGAGCCCGTGAGCACGACGGACGAGTCCGTGAGCACGACAGCGGGAGGCCGCTGAAGGACGAAGGGGCGAACCCACGGACCCGGGAGCTCCCCGAGCGCGCGGGGCCGTGGGTTCGCCGCCGTCAGCACCGCTTCACCGCCGCCGGACGCCGTTGTGGCCGCCGGACACCGTGGGCTCGCCGCCGTCGGCCGGGACGGGGTCCGGCCCGGCCGGCGCGACGGTGGTGCTTGTCAGCCCTCGGGTGCGCCCCCGGGCACCGGCTGCGCCTCGCCGTACATGGAGTCGTGGGCCTTGCGGGGCGCGCAGACGCTGGCCTTGGAACACGCGCAGCGGCGGCCGCCCTCGTTGAGGCGGACGATGACGGAGTCGGACGGCACGTTGTGACCCACCACCGTGCCCGGGCCCTGCGGGGTGTCCACCGCGAGGCCCGCGCGCGGCGCCGACGCCCGGAACTCCTGATAGAGCGGGTGCTCGTACTTCAGGCAGCACATTAGCCGGCCGCAGGCGCCCGCGATCCTGAGCGGGTTGACCGGGAGGTCCTGGTCCTTGGCCATCCGTACGGAGACCGGCTCGAAGTCCTTGAGGAACGTCGCGCAGCACAGGTCGCGGCCGCAGGGGCCGATGCCGCCCTGGAGCCTTGCCTCGTCGCGCGGGCCGATCTGCCGCAGCTCGACCCGGGCCCGCAGGTTGCGGGCCAGGTCACGCACGAGCGCGCGGAAGTCGACCCGGTGCGGCGCGGAGAAGTACACGGTGTAGACGTTGTCCGCGTCCAGGTAGTCGACGCCGACGACCTTCATCGGCAGCTCGTGGCGCTTGATCAGGCGCTTGGACACGCTCCTGGCCTCCGCCCTGCGGCGGCGGTTGGTCTCGTCCCTGCTGAGGTGTTCCTCGCCGGCGATGCCCTGGCAGACGGGCAGGCCCTCGACGTCCTCGCTCACGTACTGCGGCGCCCACACGCACTCGGCGACCTCCGGGCCCGAGTCGGTGGGCACGAGGACCTTGTCGCCCACCTTGGGCGAGTGACCGCCGGGATCGAGGTAGTAGAGCCGTCCGTAGCGGGTGAAGCTCACCGCCATCATCATGCCCAAGCGCCGGCCCTCCTCGATCCTGTACGGCTAACGCGTCCGAACCCACCATACGTGTCGTACGGCGCCGGCAATCATGGCCTGTGGACAAACCTCCGGCGGGGCCGGGAGACCCGGCCCCGCCGAAGTGGTGTGCCTACCAGGCCACTCTGCCGACGGGCGCGCCCTCCGGGGGAATGCCGTAGGAGTACAGCGTCCGGTAGCCGGACGTGGTGATCTCGCCCAGCTCGCCGGCTCTGGAGACCAGGAGGTTCCGGCCGGTGCCGTCCACGTCGAGCATCCCGGTCGGAATCACCCCTCTGCCGCCGCGGGCATGGAGAACGTCGATCTGGCGCCCTTCGAGGTCGTACGCCACGATGCCGTCGACGTCGTACTTCATCGCGTCCTCCCCGGCCGTGCTCAGATTGAGGGTCGTCTGCGCGGCGATCACTCGCGACCCGTCGGGTGTGATCGTGACCCCGAGAATCAGGGCCGGGGGCGTCTCTGTCGTAGGAGTCAGTGCGATCACGCGAGCGTCGTCGAGAGTGCCGGCGACGCCGGTGTCGAGCAGCGCCGGAGTCTGCGAACCCGAGCAGGTCCAGACGATTTTCGCATCCGGAGTGGCGTCCGGAGAGCCACTGGGCTCCGCGCCCGTCGACCGCGCCCTGCATCCCCATCCCTCCGGCAGGGACCCGGGGAGATCGGACGCCGGGACGGCGACGTCGGCACCGGGGCCGTCCGGCGCGGAGGGCACCGGCGACGCACCGGCCTCGCCGGGCGCTCCCGAGTCCGGCGCGAGGGGCGCTCCGGTTTCGGTTCCGGCCGGCTCTCCCGCCTCGCGGCCCGCGGCCACACCCGCCTCGGTCCCGGCGGGCGTCGCCGCGGGATCGGCGGATGCCGACTCGGTAGCCACACTCGTCTCCGCATCAGGCGCAGACGAGGCCGTGGCGACCGGTGAAGGCTCCGCGCCCGAGTCCGGGGGCTCCGACATGGAAGGCCGGGGTGCATTCGAGATGCCGAAAACCGTTCCCGTGGCCCTGGTGAGGAGCACGCGGCGTCCGTCCTCGGTCAGGGAGAGATCCCGGATGCTCCCCGGACGCGTCGACGTCCACGTACGGCTGCCGCCGGTCGCGGTGTCGGTCACGACGAGGGACACGCGCGGCTGCTCCGGCTCGCAGGAAGACAGCCCGTACGCGAGCGTCGCACCGTCGCCGCTCACCGCGAGCGCGGTGATCTCGGTGCCTTCCGGCGGCGCGTACGGAAGCTCGCCATGTGAGGCGACCCTCCCCTCCCCGTCCAGCGTGAACTGGTACAGCCGCGAGCGGCAGCCGTCCGAGATGGTGGCCGCATAGAAGACCCGGTTGTCGCGCGTCGCCTGCACCGCGGAGAATCCCTCGTCGGTCGCGGGCCTCGGCACCACGTCGGTGCTGTGCCCGTCGGTGACGCTCCTGATCGTGATGTCGCCGGGGTCGCCGATGTGGGCGAGGAAGGCGGGGGCGGCGGCCGGGCCGACGGCGATGCCGGCGGCGGTGTCGCCGGTCCCGCCGCCGTGGCGCGCGACGGCCGCGCCGCCCGCGACCGCGAGCGTCACGGCGGCCGCCGCCGCGAGCGGCATCAGCCATGTCCTGCCCCGCACGGCGCCCACGCGCGTACGGCGGCGGACCGGGGTGGTCGCCGGGACGAACGGCGGGACGGCGTCGACCGTCTCCCCCACCGCGTGGGCGGCGTCCTGCAACCGGCGGATGACGTCGTTCATCGGGTCTCTCCCAGGAGGCGGCCGAGCGCGTCGAGCGCCCGGGAGGTGGTGGACTTGACGGTGCCCCGGCTGATCTTCATGACCCGTGCCGTCTCCTCTTCGGACAGCTCGGCGTAGTAGCGCAGGACCAGGGCCTCCCGCTGGCGCCGGGGCAGGCGGTGGAGGGCCTCCATGACCTCCCGCCGCTCCGCGCCGAGGATCGCGGCGGACTCCGCCGACCAGACGGGCGGGTCGTACGTGCCGGCGAACCAGGACGGCAGCCGTCGCCTGCGCAGCACCGTGCGGGCGTTGTTGAGCACCGCGGCGCGCACGTAGACGAGCGCCTTGTCCCGGTCACGCAGGCCGTCGAAGCGCCGGTGCAGACCGAGGAAGGCCTCCTGCACCACGTCTTCGGCGCTCTCCCGGTCGCCGACCATGATCAGGGCCAGCCGGGTGAGGCCGAGGGCGTGCTCGGCGTAGAGACCGCTGATCGTGTCGTCGGCGCCCGCCGACAGAGGCGGGACGGGCACGGGCCCCCCGGGTTGCTGATCGAGATCGAGCGTTTCGGCCTTCATGTACCAGAGACGCCGTACGCCCGCCGGGGTTGCCTGCGTCCTACGCGGGCGAGCGGAGGGCGAGGGTCATGGCCTCGACCGCGATCTGCGGGTTCACGTTGGCCGCCAGCCGCTCCCGGCACTTCATGATCGCGTCCGTACGGCGGAGCGTCTGCTCGGGAGTGGACGCGCGGGCGATGGTCTCCACCTCGTGCCTGCGGTCCTCGTTGGCGAGCTCGACCGGGGCCCCGAACTGCACGGCCAGCACGTCGCGGTAGAACGCCACGAGTTCGAGCAGCGCGAGGTCGAGGGAGTCGCGCTTGATGCGGGTGGCCCGGGACTTCTGCATGGTCTCGAGCTCCTTGAGGGCTCCCGCGCCGCCCCGCACGAGGCCCTTGTTGAGCCCCTTGCCCGAGGAGCCCTCACCGTAGACCTTGCGCAGCTCGGCGGTCTCGGTCTCGTTGAGCGCGGTCGTGGCCGCGTCTGCGTCCTCGGTGGAGGTCTTCACCAGCCGCTCGGCGGCGGTGATGCACTCCGCCACGCCGGTCAGCGACCGGGGGATCGACAGCACGTCGTCGCGGCGGCGCCGCACCTCCTCGTCCAGCGCGAGCCGCCGCGCCCGGCCGATGTCCCCCTGGGCCGCCCGAGCGGCGTCGAGCGCCACGTCGTGGGCGACTCCGTCCCGGGTCACCAGCACGTTCGCGACCGCCTCCGTGGAGGGCGTGCGCAGCGTCACGACCCGGCAGCGCGAGCGGATCGTGATGATCATGTCGTCCGGGGAGGGCGCGCACAGCAGCCACACGGTCCGCGGCGGCGGCTCCTCGATGGCCTTCAGCAACGCGTTCGCCGCCGCCTCCGTCACCCGGTCGGCGTCCTCGAACAGCACGATCCGCCACCGGCCGAGCGTGGGCGCCCCCGCCGCCTTGAGCACGAGTTCGCGGGTCTGCCGCACGCTGTACGACAGCCCCTCGGGCCGTACGAACGTGACGTCCGGGTGCGAGCCGACCTCGACCTGGTGGCAGGCGTCGCAGTGGCCGCACCCCTGCTGAGCGCAGAGCAGCGACGCCGCGAACGCCTTGGCGGCCGTGGACCGCCCCGATCCCGGCGGCCCGGTGAACAGCCAGGCGTGGGTCATGCCCGCGCCGCGGCCCCCGGCGACGACCTCCGCGGCGGCCGACGCGGCCCGCCCCAGGACGTCGATCGCCCGGTCCTGCCCGATCAGATCCCTGAAAACGGTCATGCGCGGCTATCCGAAGTCGCGGATGGCGGGCATCGTGCCGGTGGCCTCCTCGGCCTCCTGCGGCACCGGGTCGGGCAGGATCTCCCGCACCCGGTCCTGGATCAGGCGCGTCACCTCCCGCTGGTCGAGCGTGCCGTCCACCACGAGGTAGCGGTCCGGGGCGGCGGCCGCCAGCGCCCGGAACTCCCGCCGCACCCGCTCGTGGAACTCGAGCGGTTCGGCCTCGATGCGGTCGGCCGGCGAGGCCATCCGCCGCAGCCCGACCGCGGGCGGCACGTCGATGAGCACGGTGAGGTCGGGGACGAGCCCGCCCGTCGCCCATCTGTTGATCCTCGCGACGTCCTCCTGGTCGAGCGACCGCCCGGCGCCCTGGTAGGCCAGCGACGAGTCGACGTACCTGTCGCAGACCACCGTCGAGCCGCGCCGCAGCGCGGGCCTAATCACCTTCTCCACGTGCTCGGCCCGGTCCGCGGCGTACAGCATCGCCTCGGCCCGCGGAGACAGGCCCTGGTGGGCGGCGTCGAGCAGGATCGCCCGCAACCGCATGCCGACCTTGGTCGAGCCCGGCTCGCGGGTCTGCACGACGTCGAAGCCCTGGTCGCGCAGCCAGATCGCGAGCAGCCGCGACTGGGTGGTCTTGCCCGAGCCCTCGCCGCCCTCGAAGGCGATGAACAGCCCGCGCTCGGGGTGCGCCTCCTCCTCCTGGACGAACCGCCGCCCGCGCAGGGCGTTCAGCAGGTCGACCCCGATGGGGACCTCGGGACGGTCGTCCATGTGCCGCAGCGCGACCACCCCGACGGCGATCGCGAGCAGCGCGCCCAGGAGCAACACGAGGTTGGTGCCGTCGAAGCGGTAGCTGAGCCCGGCGATCCGGACGACGTGCGCGCCGAACAGCGCCGCGAGGGTGGAGGCCAGCGCCACGACCAGCAGCAGCACCACCCGGGCCAGCGACTGCAGGAAGGAGAACGTACGGCCGCGCAGCCCGTCCTCGACCTCCAGGCCGATCACCGTGTAGCCGATGATCCAGGCGATGCCTGCGCAGGCGCCCAGCACCACGGTCAGCACGACGACGACCACGAGGTTCTGGATGAGCGCGACGGCGGCCAGCGTCAGCCCCGCGAGCACGATCGACAGCCCGAACAGCCGCCGCCTGGACAGCCCCTTCAGCAGCCGCAGGCCGAAGAACATGCCGAACGCCATGCCGAGGAAGACGGCGCAGAACACCGCGCCGTACCCCGCGTCGCCGCCGCCCATGGCCTGCACGTAGGCCTTGGCCACACCGACGACCGCGCCTCCGGCGGCGAAGGCGCCGAGCATGCCGATGATCAGGCCGCGCACGATCCGGTTGCCGCCGGCGAACCGCCAGCCCTCGGTGATCTGCCGGAGCACCGACGGCGCGGTCACGTGCCTGACGTGGTTCTTCGGGATGGCCCGCAGCGTGAAGACCATCGCGGCGGAGGCCAGGTAGGCCAGCGCGTTGGCGTACAGCGCCACGCTGGTGGCCGCGACGGTGAACGACGGGACGGCCGCCGAGATCGTCGTCACCACGGCCGACACGATCGCGAACAGCGCCGCGGCCACGGGGGCCGTGCCGTACGTGACGAGAAGGTTGAGCTGGTTGGCCTCCTCGAGCCGCTCCTTGGGCACGAGGTTGGGCACGGTGGCGTCCTTGGCGGGCACCCAGAAGAGATTCACGCACTCGACCAGGAACGTCGCGACGATCACCCACTGGTAGGCGCCGACCAGCGGGATCGACAGCACCACCGCGAACCTCGCGAGGTCGGCGAGGACCATCGTCAGCCTGCGGTCGAACCGGTCGGCCACCGCGCCCGCGAGCGGGCCGAGCAGGATCGCGGGCAGCATCTTGGCGACGAAGACGCCGCCGATCGCGAGGCTCTGGGCCTGGAAGCCGGATCCGGCGGTGAGGTTACCGGCCAGGGCGGTCAGCGCGATGATGTTGAGCCAGTCACCGAGGCTGCACGTCGCCATCGCCGTCCAGAGCCGGCGGAACGGCGCGTTCGCCAGCACGTGCGGCTGCTTGCGTCGCGCGGCGGCGGCACGGCCAGGGATGCTCATGATGTCAGCGTATCCAGGTGCTCGCTGGGCTTGGGAGACGGACGAACGGGCCACCGGGGCCTGCTCGTCGCCTGAGGGTATTACGTCCGCCTCGTCCTCGCTGTCGAGATGGCGGCAATGTTCTGCCCGATTCCCCGTTCCGGGGGTGCGGTCAGGCCCGCAGCTCGACGAGGGTGATCTCGGGTGGCGCGCCGACCCGCACCGGCGGCCCCCAGAAGCCCGCGCCGCGCGTGACGTAGACCTGGGTGTCGCCGCCGCCCGTGCGCGGCACGCTCGCCAGCCCCGCCACCACGGGCTGCTGCAGCGTCACCAGCAGGTTGAACGGAGCCATCTGACCGCCGTGGGTGTGCCCGGACAGCTGAAGGTCGACGCCGTGGGCGGCGGCCTGCGTGACCTGGACGGGCTGGTGGGCCAGGAGCACGACGGGCCGGTTCGCGTCGCGGCCTCCGAGGGCCCGGTCGAAGTCCGGGCCGTCGCCCGACGGCACGCCGTTCAGGTCGTTGACCCCCGCGAGGTCGAGCACGGCTCCCGCGTGACGGATCTCGACCCGCTCGTTGCGCAGCGGCCGGACGCCCAGCGAGCGCAGCTCCTCGATCCATTCCAGAGGGCCTCCCGCGGTGTAGTACTCGTGGTTGCCGGTCACGAAATACGCGCCGTAACGGGATTCGAGGGACCTCAGAGGCGTGGCGAGACGGCCCAGCTCGGCGACCGTGCCGTCCACCAGGTCACCCACGATCGTCACGGCGTCGGCCTCCAGACCGTTGATCATCCGGACGATCCGCTCGGTGTGGCCCCGGCCGGTCAGCGGGCCGAGGTGGATGTCGCTGACGACCGCGATGCGCAGGCCGCTCATCCGGGGGTCGAGCCGGGACAGGCGGACCGGCACCCGCTCGATCACCGGGTCGCCGAGGGCGCGGGTCACGCCGTAGCCCACGGTCGCGAGCGCACCCGCGGCCACGACCGCGGAGGCCGTACGGGAGATGAACAGCCGCCGGTCGATCGCCGGCACGTCTGCCGCGGTCCCTTCCGGCTCCGGCCTGCCGGTCATGGGCGTGCCGGGCGCGGTGGAACCTCCCTGGGCTGCCGCACCGGCGAGGACCGCCTCGTCCACCGGCGCAGCCTCCCCCTCGGCCCCCTCGGCCAGGGCCGTCGTACGGCGGCGCCTGGACACGAGGAACGTCGCGACCGCCCGGGGCACCTCCATGACCAGCCCGAACACGAACAGGTAGAACATCATGGCCAGCCAGAGATAGCCGGGCCAGGCCACGACGCGCTCGACGTCCATACCGGCGGACCGGCTGCCGACGAAGGTCACCACCATCAGGGCCGCCAGGGCCACGAGCACCCACGTCAGCACCCGGCGCGAACGCGATCCCGGCGTCGTCGACGCCCTGACCAGCCGCCGCCACAGGTAGAAGTGCACGACGACCACGGCCGTCAGGATCATGCCCACGAACCCCACGAGATCTCCCCTCGACCGGCTGGCGATCAAGGGCCGGCCGACGACGATGCTACGAGCTCACACCGGAAGCCGCGTTTCCGGGTGCGACGGCGGGAATCAGCGCCCGCTGAAATTTTCACCGTCGAGTCGGCCTCATGCCGTACCACCACCGGTGATCTTTGCCCCCCGCGGAGAACGGGCGGACGATCGCGGCGGAAGCGTCCTGGAGACGATGCCTCCGGCAGATCTCCGGGGGCGGACGACACGAGGTGACACATGAGAAGTCCCCGGCATCTGGCCTGGATGGCCGCAGGAGGGGTGGCCGTCGCGGCGATCGCGCTCCACGGCACGCCCGCCGCAGCGCTGGACGCCACGCCCTCCCCCACCCCGCGGACCAGCGTGAGCCCGTCGCCGAACGGCGATCCGGCTGTGCCGGCCACGCCGCCGAACGTGCGGCTGTGCCCGCCGCCGGTGCCGGCGGGCACCACCGAGGGATACGTCGGCCTGTGCTGGAGCGCGTCCACCGACGACGTCGGCGTCACCGGCTACGAGGTCTACCGGCTCACGGCCGACGGCTTCGTCAAGGCGACGTCGACCACCGGCACCACCGTCGTGATGGGCGGCCTGGCGTACGGCCGGACCTACACGTTCTACATCGTGGCCAAGGACGCCGACGGCCACACCAGCCCGCCGACGGCGCTGATCAACGCGCAGGCGGTGACCGGCATGGTGGTCAGCCCGAGCCCGGTCACCGGAGACACCACCCCGCCCGGCAAACCCACCGGGCTGCACGACGGCTGCGTGGCCGACTTCCCCGGCACGGGGTTCTGCTGGTCGGCGTCGACCGACGACGTCGGCGTGACCGGTTACGTCGTCTTCCGGCTGACCGAGACCGGCTGGGTGCGGGCCGGCGCCACGTCCTCCCCCTACTTCATGGAGGGCAACCTGGTGACGGGCCAGAAGTACACCTACGTGGTGGTGGCCAGGGACGCGGCCGGCAACCTCAGCCTGCCGTCCGACCCGATCACCACTGTGGCCCAGCAGGGGTTCCCCACCTACAGCCCGTCGCCGAGACCCCCAGCGAGCCCCTCGGTGACTCCCGCTGCCTCCTGCGAGGTCGGCTACAGCCAGTCGGCGTGGAGCACGGGCCTCACGGCCGATGTGGTGATCAGGAACACGGGCGCCACGCCGATTTCGGGCTGGACGCTGCGGTTCGCCTTCCCGTCCGCGGGTGAGCGCATCGTCCAGGGCTGGTCGGCCGACTGGAGCCAGGCCCCGGGGAGCACGGTCACGGCCACCAGCCTGCCCTGGAACGCCACCCTCGCCCCCGGCGCGTCCACGCGCATCGGCTTCAACGCCTCCCACACCGGCGTCTCCGCCCCGCCGAGCGCTTTCACGCTCAACGGCACGACATGCACCACGGCCTGACCTGCGCACGCGCGGACAGCGCCCGGGCGGCGGCCGTCGGCCGCCGCCCGGGGCCGTCGATCACGACTTCGTGGCGGGCTTCTTCGCGGCGGTCGTCCTGGCGCGGGTCGTGCGCTTGGGAGCGGGCGCCCGCTCCCGCCGCTCGGCCAGCAGCTCCGCCGCCCGCTCCAGCGTGATGTCCTCGACCGTGTCGCCCTTGCGCAGGGACGCGTTGGTCTCGCCGTCGGTGACGTACGGGCCGAAGCGGCCCTCCTTCACCACGATCGGCTTCTTGGAGTTCGGGTCCTCGCCCAGCTCGCGCAGCGGCGGAGCGGCGGCGGCACGGCCGCGTCCGCGCGCCTTCGGCTGCGCGAACAGCTCCTTGGCCTGCTCGATCGTGACCGTGAGCAGGTCCTCCTCGGAGGCGAGCGAGCGCGAGTCGGTCCCCTTCTTGATGTAGGGCCCGAACCGGCCGTTCTGCGCGGTGACCTCCTCGCCGTCGATCTCGCCGACGACCCTGGGCAGCTGGAGCAGCTTGAGCGCCTGGTCCAGCGTGATCGTGTCCAGCGACATCGTCTTGAACAGCGAGCTGGTCCGTGGCTTGGGGACGTCCGCCTTCTTCGTCCGCTTCTTGCCCTCCGCGGGCGCGGGCTCCTCGGGCAGGACCTCGGTGACGTACGGGCCGAACCGGCCGTCCTTGGCCACGATCGTCCGGCCGGTCGCCGGGTCGACGCCCAGCTCGCGGTCGCCGCTCGGGCGCGAGAACAGCTCCTCGGCCTTCTCGGCGGTCAGCTCGTCGGGGGCCATGTCCTCGGGGATGTTCACCCGGGCGCCGTCGCGGTCGAGGTACGGCCCGTAACGGCCGACCCTGATCACGATGTCCGTCCCCTTGATCGGGAACGAGCTGATCTCCTTGGCGTCGATCTCCCCGAGGTCGGTGACCATCTCCTTCAGGCCCTCGTCGCCGTCCCCGCCGCCGAAATAGAACCTGCGCAGCTCGGGCACCCGCTCGGCGCGGTCGTTGGCGATGTCGTCGAGGACCTTCTCCATGTCGGCGGTGAAGTCGTAGTCGACCAGGTTGCCGAAGTGCTGTTCGAGCAGGTTGACCACGGCGAACGCGAGGAACGACGGCACCAGGGCGGTGCCCTTCTTGAACACGTAGCCCCGGTCGAGGATCGTTCCGATGATCGACGCGTACGTCGAAGGCCGCCCGATCTCGCGGTCCTCCAGCTCCTTGACCAGCGACGCCTCGGTGTAGCGCGCGGGCGGCTTGGTCGAGTGCCCCAGCGCGGTCAGCTCGGCCGCCGTGAGCCGGTCGCCCTCGGCCAGCGTGGGCAGGCGCTTCTCCGAGTCGTCCCGGTCGGTCGAGGGGTCGTCCGCGCCCTCGACGTACGCCTTGAGGAAGCCGTGGAAGGTGATCGTCCGGCCGGTGGCGCTGAACTCGACGTTCTCGCCGGCGCTGGACGTGCCGCCGACCTTGACCGACACCGACTCGCCGACGGCGTCCTTCATCTGGGAGGCGACCGTACGCTGCCAGATCAGCTCGTACAGCCGGAACATGTCCCCGGACAGTCCGGTCTCGCCCGGCGTGCGGAACTCCTCGCCGGAGGGCCGGATCGCCTCGTGCGCCTCCTGGGCGTTCTTCACCTTGCTGGTGTAGACGCGCGGCTTGTCCGGCACGTACGCCGAGCCGTACAGCTTGATCGCCTGGCCGCGGGCGGCGGCGACGGCGGTCTCCGACAGCGTGATGCTGTCGGTACGCATGTAGGTGATGTAGCCGTTCTCGTACAGCCGCTGGGCCACCTGCATCGTGTACTTGGCGGAGAAGCCCAGCTTGCGGCTCGCCTCCTGCTGCAGGGTGGTCGTCCGGAACGGCGCGTACGGCTTGCGCGTGTACGGCTTGCGCTCGACCGACCGCACCGCGTAGGACACACCCTCGAGGCGGCCGGCGAGGGCCCTCGCGGCGGCCTCGTCGAGGTGGAGGACGTCGGAGCCCTTCAGCCTGCCGGTGGAGGCGAAGTCGCGGCCCTGGGCCACGCGCCTGCCGTCCACACCGGTGAGGGTGGCGGAGAACGTCCGGGGGTCGTCGCCGGCGCGGCCGGTGTCGAACAGCGCCTGCAGGTCCCAGTAGTTGGCGGCGGTGAACGCCAGCCGCTCCCGCTCGCGCTCCACGACCAGCCGGGTCGCGACCGACTGGACACGGCCGGCGGAAAGCCGCGGCTTGACCTTCTTCCACAGGACCGGGCTGACCTCGTAGCCGTAGAGGCGGTCGAGGATGCGCCGGGTCTCCTGGGCGTCGACGAGGCGGAGGTTGAGGTCGCGAGGGTTGGAGACCGCGTCCCTGATCGCGTGCGGGGTGATCTCGTGGAACACCATGCGGTGCACCGGGATCTTGGGCTTGAGCACCTCGCGCAGGTGCCAGGCGATGGCCTCGCCCTCCCGGTCCTCGTCGGTGGCGAGGTAGAGCTCGTCGGCCTCCTTGAGAAGCTGCTTGAGCTTGGACACCTGCGATTTCTTGTCCGGGTTCACGACATAGAGCGGCTCGAACTCGTGGTCGACGTTCACCCCGAGGCGGGCCCAGGCCTCGCTCTTGTACTTCTCCGGGATGTCATCGGCCTTCTCCGGAAGATCACGGATGTGGCCGATGCTCGATTCGACGATGTAGCCGCGCCCGAGGTACCCGGCGATCGTCTTCGCCTTCGCGGGCGATTCCACGATCACCAGGCGGGTTCCGCCGGCGTTGCCGTTGTTGGCTGGCACGCTGCTTCCTACCTCGCTGTCCGCTGTCATTCCCCGTGCTGCCGGGCTTCGTGCTCCCGGCTCATGACACCCTCGTCGTCCGGGCCGGAGGCGATTACCCCCTTGGGGCGCCGAGGAGGCGCCGCTTTGAAGGTACCTGCCGCCGCACGTTCCTCCCCCTCGGGCTACCCGGTTATGTCCGGGAATGTAACCCGCCTGGCGCTGTTATCCACGGAGACGCAGAATAGAGCCCAACGAGTTCCCTAGCACGCCCCGGAGACCAATGGCTGTGCTCGACTACTCCTACCTGGACCTGTATCTCCCCCGGGACACCCCTCGTGAGGTGGCGAGGCAGATGCTCACCGAGCATGCCGAGCACGGAGACTGGGAACTGGAGCGGCTACGCCTTTATCCCGACGGCAGCAGACGCGTCCGGCTGCGTCGGAAGATCATACGGGCCGCCAGGACCATGTGAGCCGCCGGGACGCGGACGCGCACGGTCAAAAGGGCTTTGCCGTTCCCGGTCCGTCGGCGCGCGCATCGAACGTGCGCCGACCCGTCTTGTGAAGATTACTCGGCAAATGAGCTTTGCCCGTCCCGGGCCGCGCCCCCGGAACGGGCAAAGCGTTCGTGCCTCCATCCACTGGCGGTGGGAAGGCGTCCTGGTCGCCCGCGCCGGGAGCATCTGTCGAACACTCCCTGGCGCGGGCGAGTGATATCCCTCGCCTCCGTCAGCCGCGCGCCGCCGGGTCACATCCGTGCGGCCGTCGCCGCCGGAGGGGTTCCCACGCTGACACGCGCGGCCGTACGGCTACTTGCGGCCGAACCGGAAGCGGCGGGTGACGGCGAACAGGCTCGCCGAAGCGGCGAACATGGCGCCGAGGGCCAGAGCGAGGAACGAGGCCGGGTTCATCCCGGTCAGGCCGACGGGCTGCTCGGCGCTCATCAGCTTGAGGCTGCTCAGCTCGCCCAGCGGCAGCACGCCGGTGCTCTTGCTCAGGTCGCCGGTCGGGAGGCTGCGCGCCGTGTCGGCGACGGGCAGCGAGGCGGTCGCGTCCTCCAGCGTCTGCTGGGTGGGCAGCGTACGGGTCGCGTCGCCGAGCGCGCCGCCGGCCTTGGAGACGGCCGCCGGGGTGCTGCCGCCCTTGTTCCCCTTCTTCGCGGGGGCGCCGGGCAGGCTCGGCGTCTCCGGCAGGCCGAGCATGTTCGGCAGGTCGCCGATGACCGGAGCGGAGGGAGCGGCGGCGGCGCTCATCGGCTGCACCGTGTGCTTGCCGGACAGCACCGACGCGCCCGGCATGGCGGGCATGACCGCGCCACGGGCGGCCTTGTGCTGCGGGTAGCCGTGGTGCTTCCAGCCGCCGCCCACCTGGGCGCCGCCCAGGCACCCCGCGGCGGCGTCGCCGAGCACGGCGACCGAGTTGCCGCAGACGTTGATCGGCGCGGTGATCGGGGCGACGATCTGGTTGCCCGCGAGGATCCCGTGCTTGCCGGAGGTGATGTTGCCGCCCGCGCCGACCCCGCCGCCGAGAACCGAGGCGCCGCCCCGGCAGCCCGCCTGGGACCGGCCGATGACCGACACCGCGTTGCCGCAGACGTTGACGGGGGCAGTGATCGGGGCGACCACCTGGTTGCCGCCGAGGATCGAGCCACGACCGGACGTGACGTTGCCGCCGGCCCCCCGGCCGCCGTGCTTGTTCCAGCCGCCGACCACGGTCGCGCCGCCGCGGCAGCCCGCGAAGGCGTCGCCGACGATCGCGACGGCGTTGCCGCAGACGTTGATCGGCACGGTGATCGGCGCGACCACCTGGTTGCCGCCGCCGACGCTGTGCACCCCACTGGTGACGTTGCCGCCCGCACCGCCGCCGGACCAGCCGCCGTGCCCGCCGTGCCCGTGACCTCCGTGCCCGTGGCCGCCGTGACCGCCGTAGCCGCCCTTGCCGCCGTGACCGGGCTTGGAACCGCCCTGGCAGTTGCCCGAGCCGTTGCCGCAGACGTCGGCCGGCGTGACGATGGGCGTGACCACCTGGGTGCCGCTGCCCACCGAGAAGCGGCCGTCGTTGTCGTGTCCCGTCGAGCCGGGGCGGTGCGTGTGACCGCCCCCGTGGTGACCGCCGTACCCGCCGTGGCCACCGTGACCGCCGTGACCGTGACCCCCGTGGCCGCCGGAGCCGCCCACGGACGAGCCGCCGTGGCAGCCCGAGAACGCCTCGCCGATGACCGCGACGGAGTTGCCGCAGACGTTGATCGGCGCGGTGATCGGGACGACCACCTGGTTGCCGCCCAGGATCGAGCCACGGCCGCTGGTGCGGTTGCCGCCGGCGCGGACGCCGTCACGGCCGCCGCCGACGAAGGCACCGCCGCGGCATCCGGCGGTGGCGTCGCCGAACACGGCGATCGAGTTGCCGCACAGGTTGATCGGCGCCGTGACCGGCGCGACGACCTGGTTGCCGCCCCCGATGCTGTGCACGCCGCTGGTGCGGTTGCCGCCCGCGCTCGCGCGCTGTCCCGAGCCCTTGACCGCCGCGCCGCCGCGGCAGCTCGCGTCGGACCGCCCGATGACCGACACCGCGTTGCCGCAGGCGTTGACCGGGGCGTTGATCGGCGCGACCACCTGGTTGCCGCCGAGGATGCTGCCCGCTCCGGAGGTCTTGTTCTGCCCGGCGCCCACGCCCGCGCCCTGCACGGCCGCGCCGCCCAGGGAGGAGGCCCGGGACTCGCCGACGACCGCCACCGCGTTGCCGCTGATGTCGATCGGCAGGGTCACCGGGATGTCGACCTGGTTGCCGCCGAGCACGGAATGGCTGCCGTCGGTGTCGGCGAAAGCCGTACCGCTGCCAAGGGCCATGACGCCGGCGGCCAGAAACGCCGCGGAAGCCGAGCCCTTCGCCCACGTTCGCATGATGGATGCTCCTAGTGGTTCTTCTAGGGGGTTACCTGACAGCTCGCGACGCATGTCCAGGCTGTATGAGCACAGCGGAGCCGTGGACGGTCACGAGGATGGGAGATTCCGCGTCACCCGCGGGAGCCTGCCGCCCGGGCACCACGAGCGAGGGCAGGCGATGGCACCGGTCGCCGTACGACGGGGACCGGCACGAAGGCGGGATCAGTCAGGAGAGAAAGACGGGTCGTCCGCCGCTGTGCGGACCACCGGGGGAACAACCGCCGCCAGAGGGGCGGGCAGCTTGGTGAAGCGCGGTTCGAACACGTCCCGCGCGACATCCCCGAACAGGATGTTTCCACCGCTCGACTGCGGGACCAGGCCCTGGTCTGCGGGCGCGTGATCCGCGGTGGAGGGCGGCGGGAGCAGAGGCTTCGACTGGCTCGTGAGCCCGTCGACCGTGCGCCCCGCCATCGCCTCGGCGTTCACCGAGACGTCGTTTGCCGCCGTGGGGAAACCGTCGGTGCTCTCCCCATGGGACCCGGCCGCGCCCGGTGAGGACGTCAGCCCGAGGTCCGGACCTGTGAGACGGTCGGGGAGAACCGACCCGGCGACATCATGTGAGGGTGCGGCCCCGGCCACGGACGTCGCCGTGCCGAAGACGCCGAAGATCACGCCGAGCAGCCATCCGGCGGCGATCAGCCCGCCGATGACCAACAGGCGGCCCAGACGGGAACCGGCCGCGAACCGCGCCATCCGGCCCCGCTCGACGGAGCCGGGAGACGTGACGCGCACGCCGGGAGCGGCGGCGGGCCTGCCGGCCCCCCACTGCTCCTGCGACGTGCGCGTCACGCGACCTCCCCAAACCGCTGAGTCGAACAGCCCGCCGGGTCAACCCGGAGCGGATCCAACCCCCAACGGAGAGTTACTGTAGCGGCACGGCACGTGATCGCAAGAGCTTTCTCAGCAGTAATCGAGGAAACGGTCAAGGACCCTGACGCCAAAGCGGAGCGAATCGACCGGAACCCGCTCGTCGACGCCATGGAACATCCCGGAGAAGTCCAAGTCTTCGGGAAGCCGCAGCGGCGCGAAGCCGTAGCCGCTGATGCCGAGGCGGCTGAACGCCTTGAGGTCGGTGCCGCCGCTCAGCGTGTACGGAACGGCCCGCGAGCCCGGGTCCTCCTCGTGCAGCGCGTCCGCCATCGCCTTGACCAGCGGGCCCTTGAAGGGGGTCTCGACCGCCACGTCGTGATAGACGAACTCCCGGGTCACGTTCGGCCCGAGCAGCTCGTCCACGGTCTGGAAGAACTCGTCCTCGTAACCCGGCAGGAATCTGCCGTCCACGTGCGCGCTCGCGATCTGGGGGATGACGTTCGCCTTGTACCCGGCCTGCAGCATGGTCGGGTTGGTCGTGTTGCGGAGAGTCGCGCCGATCATCCGGGCCAGCGGCCCGAGGGTGGCCACCGCCGCCTCCGCGTCCTCCGCCTTGATCTCCGTGCCGAAGACCTCCTCGAAGAACGCCTGCACGGTGGGCGTGAGCCGCACCGGCCACTTGTGCCGGCCGATCCTGCCGACCGCCTCGGCGAGCTCGGTCACGGCGTTGTCGTCGTTGAGCATCGAGCCGTGCCCGGCCCTGCCCTTGGCGGTCAGGCGCATCCAGGCGATGCCCTTCTCCGCCGCCTCGATCAGGTACAGCCGGCCCTTCTCGGTGGTCACGCTGAAGCCGCCGACCTCGCCGACGGCCTCGGTGCAGCCCTCGAAGACGTCCGGGTGCCGCTCGGCCAGCCACTGGGCGCCGTAGTGCCCCCCGGCCTCCTCGTCCGCGGTGAAGACGAGCACGACGTCCCTGGGCGGCCTGCGCCCCTCGCTCAGCCGCTGCCGCATCACGGCGAGGATCATCGCGTCCATGTCCTTCATGTCGACCGCGCCGCGGCCCCAGACGCACCCGTCGGCGATCTCGCCGCTCAGCGGGTGATGGGTCCAGTCGGCGGCGTCGAACGGCACGACGTCCAGATGGCCGTGGAGGACCAGGGCGTCCCTGCTCGGGTCGGCGCCCTCCACCCGGGCGACCACGTTCGCCCGCCCGGGGTCCGATTCGAGGATGCGCGGCTCCAGGCCGACCTCCGACAGCTTCCCTGCCACGTACTCCGCGGCCTCACGTTCTCCCGGCCCCGCGTTGTCCCCCGCGTTGACCGAGTCGATGCGGATCAGGTCGCGGCACAGCTCGGCGACCTCGTCCTCCCCGTAGCGTGGGGTCATTGCGCCTCCTCCTGCCGGCGGATCCGTCCGAGGTCCGGCCCGCCCTTTCACGTCGTACGGCTCGCGCCTCCATCCTGCCGCCGTACGGGCGTGACGTTCACCCCCGGGCCGCCGCGAGCCGCGCGGGGCGGATTCCCGGTATGAAGCACGGCGGAGAGAGTGCTAACCTGTATCCGCCGACGCGGGATGACGATCCTGCGTGAGGCACCACGTCCGGGTGGCGGAATAGGCAGACGCGCTAGCTTGAGGTGCTAGTGCCCAGTGATGGGCATGGGGGTTCAAGTCCCCCCTCGGACACGAACCTTTTCACTATGTGAGGGCTGAGATTCACCTCGGCCCTCACTTTTGCTTTGCCTGGGTGGTAGGTCAGCCGTAGGCCGAGGCGCTGGTAGACCTCGCTCTTGCGGTCGGTCGGGACCTCGGTGATGGCTCTGGCCATGTCGCCGATCTCGGCGACAAGGGCAGTGATCTCCTCCCGGGACATGCGGGCGCTCCTCGTGGTCGTACGGAGTTCCGCCTCGGCCCTGACCCGCTCGGCCTTGGCCTCGGCGATCCACTTGCCGATCTCTTCCGGGTCGCCTCCAGCTTCGAGCGCGGCTCGGTAGCGGGCCATCTTGGTCTCGGCCTGAGCGATCTTCGCCTTGGCGATCTCGGCCTTCGCGTCGTGCCCGGTGTCCGCCTGGTCCACGTACATCTCGTCGATCGTCTGGGCGACACGATGCGGCGCGAACGCCTTGCACAGCCAGCGGTCGACGCGCCGGAGGATGGCGTCCTCACGCAGGTAGACGTTGCGCGGGTGGTCGAGCTTGTTGCCCAGGGCGTACTCCCGCGGGAACGTGCAGCGGTAGTAGGGAGCCTCGTTCACCCACTGGCTCTGCATCTTCCGCTCGCAGATGCCGCAGATCATGACGCCCTTGAAGGCATAGGGGTGGCGGGAGCGGTGCGGGGCGTGCTCGCATGAG
This sequence comes from Microbispora sp. ZYX-F-249, assembly GCF_039649665.1. NCBI lineage: Bacteria > Bacillati > Actinomycetota > Actinomycetes > Streptosporangiales > Streptosporangiaceae > Microbispora > Microbispora maris. The sequence goes on from NZ_JBDJAW010000001.1 coordinate 86,608, forward strand.
CCGCGCCCCCGCCCGGCGAGCATGTCCTGCGCGTCTCGGAACGACACGTCATCCACAAGCTGTGGATGGACGACCCGTTCGGAGAAGATCCATTTTTCGGAGTCGTTCCACCGGAGCTTGGTGGTGTGGCCGAGTGTGACGTCCTCGACGTCCAGCAGCACCTCATCCTTGCGCTGCCGGTTCCACACCTGACGGCCCGTGTAGCGGGGGTTGGTGAGGATCGCCCGGATGGCGCTCTTGGACCAGGCGATCCCGGACCGGTGGCGGTTGCGATTCGGGTCGTGGGCAGAGGGGCTGGGGATGCCGTCGCGGGTCAGCCCTTCGGCGATGGCGAACAGTCCCTTGCCTTCGAGGAACTCGCGGAAGATCCGCTGGACGACCGGGCCTGCGTAGGGATCGAGGTCGAGACCGCGCAGCCTCTTGCCATCAGCGGCCTTGGCAGGGTTCGGGTGCGGTCCCAAGTCGATCAGGCGATAGCCGTACGGTGGGCGTCCGCCGAGATACCTTCCCTCGATCTCCGCCATGGCGGCCATCGCCGTCCGGACCCGGACCTTGATCCGGTTGCGCTCGCCCTTGCTGACTCCGCCGAACATCAGCATGATCAGCTCGTGCGCCTCGTTGGTCGGGTCGATCGGGCCGCCCACCTCGGGCACCCATAGGGGCACCCCGAAGTGGTTGAACAGTTCGAAGGTGTTACCGAACTGGTTCCCGTAGAACGCCCGCTGGGGCTCGCCGACGACGACCGCCTCGAAGGCCCGCCGTGCATTCCTCAACTCGGCGAGCAAGGCGCTGGCCTCAGGCCGACGCTGGGGCGGGATGGATCGTGACTTGTCGACGTCGAAGTACTCAGCGACGATCTCGCCGCCTCGCGGCTCGATCAGCATCCGTGCGCGGCGCATCTGCCACGCTCGGGACGCTTCCGGGTCCTGCCGGTCCTCCGTGGAGACCCGGCCCCAGAAGGCGAACGATGTCACTCTTTCTCCAATCTGCTGAAGGTGAGCGGGCGACCTCCCAGAGCGGAAGGTCGCCCGTATGGCGGTGAAGACAGGAGGTCAAAAACCGACGGAGGGGTGACCGTAGTCCTCAGGGAGGGGCGCGGAAGCGGTGACCGTCACCCGCCCGGGCTGGGGCGGGCACGTGCCGCACGGACGTCCAGGAGGATCCGCAACAGCGCGCGTCCGACCCCCGGAGGGAACCGGGAAGGCAGCTCCGGCAGTTCGACCTCGATCTCGTTGCGGTCCGACTGCACGCCATCCGCGGAGGCCGCGTCTTGCGCACCCAGATCACGATGGCACTCGCGCCCCGCCTGATCGGCTCCACCTCCTGACTCACCACCTCTCTTCGGACCTGTCTGCCGCGGCAGTGCCGCTGCTGACCCAGACCCTGCAGGGTAAGGCAGTGAACCTGCTTTGGGAGGCCCTGAGCAGGCCCTTTGTGGCTGTTCAGTCACCCTCGCCTCCTGCCGGGATTGCCGCACCCGCAGCACCGAGGAGCCGGGTTCGGGCCAGCTGGCAGTAGTCGGCGTTGAGCTCGATGCCGGCGAACTTCCGGCCGAGTTGCCGGGCGGCAATGCCGGTGGTGCCGCTGCCGGTGAAGGGGTCCAGGACGGTGCCGCCGGGGCGGCAGCCGGCGGCAATGGCCCTGAGCGGGATGTCGACCGGGAACGCCGCGAAGTGCGCGGCTCGCAGGGGCCGGGTGGGGATCGACCAGACGTCCCCGGGGTTCCTGCCGTTGGGGTGCGCGGCGGCATGCCGCTCACCCGTGGGCCGCATTGCCGCGCCGTGCCGCGGGCCGGCCGGGTCCTCCCCGTACTTGCCGCTCGGGGGCCAGGCCGTCGTGATGCTGTTCGGCTTGTTGCCCCCGGCTCGTGCCCGCCTGGAAATCGGACGGTCGCCGGTGTAGGGCTGACGGACCGGGTCGAGGTCGAACCAGTACCGCTGCTGTTTGACGAGAAGGAAGATCAGCTCGTAGCGGTTCGACATCCGGTCCCGGACGGACTGCGGCATCGCGTTCGGCTTGCTCCACACGATGGCGTTGCGGAGGATCCAGCCGTCCTCCTGGAGGGCGAAGGCGACCCGCCACGGCATGCCGAGCAGGTTCTTCGGCGGCACGGCCAGCCGGGCCTTAGGCCGCACCTCGGGCTGGCGCGGGTTGTAGTCCTTGCCCCGGGACCAGCCGTCGGAGTTGGCCGCGTAGCAGTCGCCCACGTTCAGCCAGCAGGTGCCGTCATCGGCCAGCACCCGGCGGGCCTCGGCGAAGGTGGCCCGCAGGTTCTCCACGTACGCCTCCGGTGTGGGTTCCTGCCCGTACTGGCCCTCGCAGTAGTTCCGCAGCCCCCAGTAGGGCGGGCTGGTGACGATGCAGTCCACCGAACCCTCGTCTATCTCGGCCAGCACCTCGCGCGCGTCCCCGTGGTAGAGCGCCGTCTGCCCTTCACGCCAGTACGGCTCACGCAGCCCGCTCATCGGCCGCCCCCGAAGGCCCGGGCCGCCCACAGGACGCGTGCAACGTCCTCGGCTCGACCGGCGGTGTGCCACCCGAGTGGCCTGGGGACGACACGGAACCCGGCGTCCCACAGATCGGTGCCGGATTCCTCGATGCGGGTGTAGGCGATCAGGCGCCGGTAGCCCATCTCGCGGACCGCAGTCCAGGCCGCGCTGAGCAGCGTCCGGCCAGCATCAGGTGTGCCGTCGGTGGCCAGGGCGAGGACCTCGGCGGTGTCGCCATCGTCGAAGACCTCGGCGGTGGGCCAGCTGATGAGCACGACACCAACGAGCGTGCCGTCACCGGCCTGGGCACCGAGAGCGAACGCGGAACCGGCCGACGGAGCGAGGCGGGGCTGGGTCCAGGCGACGAATGCCCGCGCGGTCTGAATCGGCACCGGCAAAATCACCAGCCGACGATTCTCCAGACGCTCCGGGCTGTTCAGGCCCTCGCACTCGTTGGCGATTGTCTTCTTGTCATTCCTGCTTTCCATCGTCTAGTCGGGACACGTTTCTCCGGATGCGTGCGCCACCGGTCCGCCGGGCGGCCCGAGGCGCATGACCAGGGATAGCCATCGACTCAGAGAGCCCTCAGAGAGCGAGCCCTCAGAGCCGGATCTGAGCCGGGAGACGCCGACTCTGAACGACTCAGAGGTCCCGGGCAGCGGATTATGCGAAAACTCTGCGGCGAAACTCTGAATCAGCTATGAGCAAATTCTGAGGCGGTGCGTAGACCAGTTTCCGAGACCAACGAATTCCTCTCGGACTGGAGCAAGAAAATGAGCACCGATCCCGTCACCGGTTCCCCGCTGGACACTGCGGAGACCTCGTTCCGGCTGCTGACGACAGGGCCGGGCGCGTTGTCCCTGGACTGCACGACATTCGCCCCCGCCCTCCCCAGAGGTGAGGTGAACCTGGCGGAGCTGCGGATGCTGCTCACCAGCCGGCACGTCGGCGATGAGACGCGTGACGCCGTCTGGCGGGAGCTGGTCACGCGGGCACGGGTGCGTAAGGGTGCGTGGACGGTCGCCGCTGTCGGGATGGCGATGCCCGCCCTGCGTATGATCGCCGCGGCGCTCACCCGGGACCTTTCCTACGGGGACCCGGTCGACGTCGACTCGGAGATCTTGGGCGGCTACCTGCGGGCCCTGCGCCGCCTGGACCTCGACACCACCGACGTACGGGCCCGGCTGTGCCAGGCGGCCCGGTGCGCGGGCGAGCGTGCCGTACGGCACATCGTCTCAACGGCGGGGCGACGGCAATTGCCGACCGAGTCCCCTCCCCGCCAACTTCCCCGTTCCTGCCCTGAGCTGGTGCTGGCCGACTCGGTGGCCCTCGGCGTGCTCAGCGAGCAGGACGCCGAACTGATCCTCCTGACCCGGCTGGGCGGCATGCCGCTGCGGCAACCGCCCGGCGCGACTCCCCCGCCCCCTGCTTCCTCACCCGATGAGGAAGCGCCTACGGCTTCCGCGCGGAGCCAGGGAACTCCGGATGCAGCAACCGCAACCGACCCGAAGGGAGGCAGGGACACTACCCCTGGCTCCGCGCGGATTTCCTCCCATCCCCAGCCTTCTGCCACGCGCGGCACCACCCGGGCCGCTCGCCGCTGGAATGTGCTGCCGTACGGCAGGTTGCGGCAGCGGGCGGCGCGAGTGATCGGTTTCCGCCTCCTGCCGATGCTGGCCGGCGCCGTGCCGCTGGTTGCCGCTGCGGCGACCAGCGCCTTGGCCTCGCCGGTCATCGCCGCTCCGTCGGACCTGAACACGGTCTTCACCAACCTGCGGAACTGGCTGATCGGCTTGCTGGCGACGCTGGCCACGCTGATGCTGACCCTCGGCGGGCTGCGCTACCTGGTGGCGGGCGGCGACCCCGGCGAGGTCCAAAAGGCCAAGGCCGCGTTGAAGGCCGCCGCCTTCGGCTACGCCCTTGCCGTCTTGGCCCCGCTGTTCGTGAGCATCCTCAAGCGCGTCGTGGGCGGGTGAGTCCCATGCCCCCGATTCGCGACAAGCTCGCGGCGGCGGCTTACCGCCACCGACTGCCTACGACAGCCGCACGCGCCCGGAACCTCATACCGGCTGGCAGCACGGCAAGGCGACCGGCTGGGGCTGCCTCACGAGCGGCAATCCGCGTCGTTGCCGCTGCCGGCCTGGTTGTCGGTGCCTGCGCCGTCGTAGTGGTCGCCGCGATCACGGCTCACGCGGACCCGACGCCTCTGCCCTCTCCTGTTCCTGGGCCGTCCCCGTCCGCTCCCGGTGATCTGCCGGTGCCGGAGGAGACGGGGATCGGCTTCGGTATCGGGGACTGGATCACCGGTCAGATCAACTCCTGGTTCGCCGGCCTGGTGTACCTGGCGATCAAGCCGCTGCTGGACCTGCTGGCGGTGACGCTGCTGGCCACCCCGGATGTCTCCGGCAGCGGCCGGGTCTTCGACCTGTGGAAGGCGACCGCCGCGATCGCCAACACCGGGTTCGTCCTGCTGTCCACCGTCGGTGCGATCAGCGCGATGGGCCACCAGACCGTGCAGACGCGCTACGCGGTCAAGGAGGTCCTGCCCCGGCTGTTCATCGCCGTCCTGGCCGCCAACACCAGCTTCCTGCTGTGCGGGAAGGTCATCGAGATCGCCAACGCCCTGTCCAAGGCACTGCTCGGGCAGGACTTCGACGGCCGCCGCGCCGCCGCCACCCTCCAGCTGCTGATCATCGCGCCGGGCGCCTCGCAGCAGATCTTCTACGTCCTGCTCGCCCTGGTCGCGGTCGTCTTGCTGCTGCTGTTGCTGATCACGTTCGTCATGCGGGCGGCGCTGGTGCTGTTGCTGACGGTCGCCTCGCCGCTCGCGCTGGCCTGCCTGGCTCTGCCGTACACCGAAGGGCTGGCCCGGTTCTGGTGGCGGGCCTTCACCGGGCTCCTGCTCATCCAGGTCACCCAGTCGCTCACGCTCGTCCTGGCGGTGCGGATCTTCTTCAACCAGGACGGCCGACTGCTGCTCGGCATCGTCCCGACCGGCCAGCTCGTCAACCTGGTACTCGCCCTGTGCCTGCTGATCATCTTGATCCGCATTCCCGGCTGGATCTCCCGCCGGATCTTCGCCGGGGTCGGCGGCCACTCGACGATCGGCCGGATGGTCAAGTACGCCCTGGCCTACAAGCTCACCTCGCCCGTCCTGGCCGCCCTGCACCTCCTCCCGGGTGGACGCCGGAGCAGCACGCCTCGGGCCGCCGGGAACGTGGCCGCCGCCCACGCGATGGCCGGGAGAACGATGGCCAGCCGAGCGCTTCCGGCGCTCGCCACCGGTCCTGCTGGTACGGCTGCCGCTGCCGGCGTGACTGCCGTGACCGGGACCGCCGCCTCCGCGGCCCGAGGTGGGCCCGGCCCTGCCAAGCACGCTCCCGTGGCCGCCCGCCGCCCAGTAATTCCGGCGGATTGGGAGGCCGCCCCGGTCAAGCACGCTCCGTCTGCTCCTGCTGTCCAGGGCAAGTACCGGAGGCCGCCGCGGCCGTCCGGTCCGGTTGCTTCGACGACGCCGGTGTACGGGCACCCGCGCGAGACCTACTACGCCAACGGCCCGGCCGGGCTGGCCCAGATGTACCGGCTCCGCACCCAGAACAGCCCTTCACGGCCTGCGCGTCCACCGGTCCCGCCGGTCATGTTCCGGCCTCCCGTCTACCCCTCGCAGGGCGTGGCCGGACGCGCGGGTGACACAGCGGATCGCCGTACTCCGCCCCCCAACGCCACAGGAGATGAGGGCCGATGAGCTGGGTGCAGCCGGTTCGCATCCCCGCCGACGTGGATCAAGAGGACAAGATCGTCGCCGGGTTCACCGCCAGGCAGGTGGTCATTCTCGTCGGCACCGGCGCTCTGCTCTATGCCGCGTACGTGCTTGTTGGTGACCGGGTGCCGCTCGTGGTCTGCGCCGCGGTGGCGCTGCCGGTCGCGGTGGCCGGGATCCTGCTCGCGACTGCCCGGCACGACGGTTTGCCGCTCGACCGCTACCTGCTCGCCGTCGTCCGCCACCTGCGCGCACCCAAACGCCTCGTCTCCGCTCCGCAGGAGGTGCCACCGCCTCCCTCCTGGATCGGCGCCAGGCCCGGCCCCGCTCCCGCGCCGCTGCGCCTTCCCGTCCAGGGGATGGCCGGGGACGGGCTGCTCGATCTCGGCCCGGACGGTGTCGCGGTCATCGCGGAGGTGTCCACGGTCAGCTTCGCCCTGCGAGCCCCCGAGGAGCAGGACGCGCTGGTCGCGGTGTTCGGGCGCTGGCTCAACTCGCTGTCGGGCCCGGTCCAGATCCTCGTACGCGCCGAACGGGTCAACCTCGCCGACACGATCACCTCCCTCGAGCACAACGCCCGCCAACTCCCACACCCGGCGCTGTCGGCTGCCGCGCTCCAGCACGCCGGCTTCCTCGCCGGCCTCGCGGAACGGCATGACCTGCTGCGCCGCCAAGTCCTGCTGGTCGTGCGCGAGCCAGCGGCAGGTAAGGCGCGGGAGGCCTCGGCGGCCCGTGCCCTGCGGCGACTGGAGGAGGCATCCCGGCTGCTGTCGGCGTGCGGGCTGACCGTACGGCTCCTGGACGAGGCGGCAGCCTCCCGCCTGCTGACCGCTTGCTTCGACCCTGCGGCGCCGCCGCTGCCCGCCGCCCAGATGGCGGCCCCGGACCAGGTCATCACGAGGGGAGAAAACTGGTGAAACTCAGTTCGCGCCGTAACTCACGACTCGGACATGGATTCGGCCCCGACGCGGTCGAAGTCCGGGCCCGAAGCCTGCAGGTCGGCGACAACCATTGCGCGACGCTCGCCGTCACCGGCTACCCGCGCGAGGTCACACCCGGCTGGCTGGAACCCCTGCTCACCTACCCGGGGCGGCTGGATGTGTCCTTCCACGTCGACCCGGTGCCGTCCCTGGTCGCCTCCGACCGGCTCCGCAAACAGCTCGCCCGGCTGGAATCCGGCCTGCGCAGCGACCAGCAGCACGGCCGGCTCATCGACCCCAGCGCGGAGGTCGCTGCCGAAGACGCCCAGGAGCTGGCCTCCCGGATCGCGCGCGGCCAGGCCAAGCTGTTCCGCACCTCGATCTACCTCACCGTCCACGCCACCACGGCAGAGGAACTGGAGGACGCCTGCGCCCAGGTCCGCGCCCTGACCGCCTCCCTCCTGCTGGACGCGCGCGTGGTCACCTTCCGGCAACTCCAGGGCTGGGTGTCGGCGCTACCCATGGCGTACGACAACCTGCAGATGCGGCGCACTTTCGACACCCCGGCGCTCGCGGCGGCCTTCCCCTTCACCAGTCCGGACCTGACCGCCGATCTCGGCCCGACGACCGTTCTGTACGGCGCGAACGCAGCCAGTTCCTCCCTGGTGGCCTGGGACCGGTTCGCCCAGCCCAACCACAACTCGACAATCCTGGGCTGTTCCGGCGGCGGCAAGTCCTACCTGGCCAAGCTGGAAGCACTGCGCTCGCTCTACACCGGCGTCGAGGTCGCCGTCATCGACCCCGAAGACGAGTACGCCCGCCTGTGCGCGGCCGTCGGCGGCGCCTACCTGCAACTCGGCGCGGCGAACGTCCGCCTCAACCCCTTCGACCTACCAGCCCCCGATCAGCGGGAGGGCGACGCGCTCACCCGACGCTCGCTGTTCCTGCACACCCTGGTCGCGGTCATACTCGGTGAACCGCTCGACAAGGCCAGCAAGGCGGCACTCGACCGGGCCATCATCGCCGCCTACAAGAGCGCGGGAATCACCTTCGACCGGCGTACCTGGAAACGCCGCCCGCCGCTCATGCGCGACCTCGCCGACGCACTGGCCACCGACGACGACCCCAAGGCCAGGGAACTGGCCGCCGGGCTCGCACCGTACGTCACCGGAAGCCACCGCCGGCTCTTCGACGGCCACACCACCACCCGGCCCGACTCCCACCTCATCGTGTTCTCCTTGCGGGATCTACCCGAAGAGCTCAAGGCGGTCGGCACCCTGCTGACCCTGGACGCGGTCTGGCGGCGCGTCTCCGACCCGGGCAATCGCCGCCCCCGTCTCGTCGTGGTCGACGAGGCGTGGCTGCTCATGCGGGACCCGGAGGGCGCGAAGTTCCTGCTGCGGATGGCCAAGAGCGCCCGCAAACACTGGGCCGGGCTGTCGGTGGTCACCCAGGACGCCGCCGACCTGCTCGGCTCCGACATCGGTCAGGCGATCATCGCCAACTCCGCCACCCAGATCCTGCTCCGCCAGGCACCCCAGGCGATCGACAGAGTCGCCGCCGCCTTCCGCCTGTCCGATGGCGAACGCCAGCTCCTGCTGTCGGCCGAGCGCGGTTTTGGGCTCCTGGCCTCCGACTCCGGCGCGTCCCGGGTCGCCTTCCAGGTGTTGGCCAGCGAGCAGGAACACCGCCTGGCCACGTCATCACCCTCCGAGCTGGCCGCCTATGGAGACCTCACGGCAGACGAGGAGGACGAGTTCTGATGCTCCAGAACCTTCTCTATAATCCCGATGCCTTCATCGAGATGTTCCTGACCTGGGTGAGCACCCATGTCTGGTGGCTCACCTTCGGGGTTTCGGCCGCTGCGATCGTGCTTGAACTGCTCAGCGCCCTGGTCGTACGGCTGCGCCACCGCGCCGCGACGAAGGGGGCGCGGTGCGTGGAGATCCTCGCGCCTCCGGTGGCGGACATGGCGGGGTCGGAGGCGCTGTGGACCAACCTGATGGGGCTGCTACGCCCGGCCTGGAAGCGGCTGCTGTTCGGTCAGCCGCACCTGGCCTTCGAGTACGTCTTCGGCGTCGGCGGCGTACGGATCCGGCTGTGGGTCCCCGGCACCGTCCCCCAACACCTGGTCGAGCACGCGATCGAATCGGCCTGGCCATCGGCGCGTACCGCGGTCGTGGAGGCGGCCCCGCCGGTCCCCTTCGGCGGGCAGGCGACCGGCGGGCACCTGGTGATCGCCCGTAGCGAGCTGCTGCCGATCCGCCACTCCCATGACCACGACCCGCTCCGCGCCCTGCTCGGAGCCGCCGTGGGCATGCCCACCTGGCAGCACGCAGCGGTGCAGATCCTCGCCCGCCCCGCGACCGGCCGCCGCCTCGCCCAGCTGATCAGCGGAGGCCCCGCTGGAGTGACCAGCAGGGGCGGGCTGGCTGTACCGCTCGGGCTGGTGCGCGGCTTTCTGGACTTCGTCACCCCCGGCCCGATGCACCCCCGGCTCCATCCAGCGCATCTCAGCCCCACCAATCGTGCCGCCCGGCTGGAGGAATCGGCCGAAGCACGGGCCATCCGCGACAAAGCCCAGCGTCCCCGGTACGAGGTAGCGATCCGCTACGCCGTACAGGCAGACGACCCCACGTCGGGGGACGAGCGCGACCGCAAGCAGGCCCGTGAGGCCCGGCGCAGCGCCATCCGGGGCCGGGCGCATGCGGTCGCCTCGTCGTTCGCCCTGTTCGCCGGGCACAACCGGCTGGAACGGCACCGGCTCGCCCTGCCCGCCGAGCGGGTGGCCTCGCGGATGCTCCGGCGCGGGTTCCTGCTGTCGGTGCCCGAAATCGCCGCTTTGGCGCACCTTCCCTTGGATGCCGCCGTACCGGGTCTGAGTCGTGCCGGGGCCAGGTCGGTGCCGCCCGCGCCGCAGGTCGCCGCGAAGGGCAAGGTGCTCGGCTTCTGCGATGCCGGGCACGTGCGGCCGGTCGCGCTGCGCGTCGCCGATTCGTTCCACCATGTGCACGTCCTCGGCCCGAACGGCACCGGCAAAAGCACGCTGCTGGCCCAGATGATCCTGTCCGACATCGAGGCCGGCCATGGCGTCGCCGTCGTCGACGCCAAGGGAGACCTGGTCACCGACCTGCTCGGCCTCATCCCCGAAGAAGCGGGCGAGCGTCTGGCTCTGATCGACCCGGACGACCGCCATCCCCGGCCGGCGCTCAACGTGCTGAGCGGCCCGGACCGGGAAACCCTCGCCGACAACCTCGTCGGCATCTTCCACAAGATCTACGCCGACTCCTGGGGACCGCGCAGCGACGACATCCTGCGCGGCTGCGCCCTCACCCTGTCCCGCAACGGCGGAACCCTGGCCGACATCCCGGCCCTGCTCAGCGATCCCCTCTACCGAAAAGACCTCACCGAACGGCTCGACGACCCGTTCCTGCTGGGATTCTGGAACTGGTACGAGCACCTGTCCGAGCAGGCCCAGGCCCACGTCACCGCGCCCATCATGAACAAGCTGCGGGCGTTCCTTCTCCGCCCGTTCGTCCGCGACATCCTCGGCTCGGCCCGGTCCACCTTCGACGTCGGCGACGTCCTGGACGGCAAGATCCTGCTCGCCCGCCTCCCCAAGGGAGTCCTCGGCGACGACACCGCACGCCTGCTCGGCTCGCTTCTGCTGGCCCAGGTCTGGCAGGCCGCCTCCCACCGCGCCCGGCTCGGACACACCCGCTCGCCCTCCGCCTTGTACGTGGACGAGACGCAGAACTTCCTGAACCTCCCGCACGCGCTGGCGGACATGCTCGCCGAGGCCCGCGCCTACCGGCTGTCGATGGTGCTCGCCCACCAGCACCTGGCCCAGCTCCCCCGCGACCTGTGCCAGGCCATCAGCTCCGACGCCCGCAACAAGATCTACTTCTCGCTCTCACCCGAGGACGCCCGCGAAGTCGAGCACCACTTCAGCCCCTACCTGACCCGGCACGACCTGGCCAACCTCGGCGCCTTCCAAGCCGCCGCCCGGCTCGTGGTGCGCTCCGCGGAAACCCCGCCCTTCACCCTGCGCACCCGGCCCCTGCCCGAACCCGACCCCGACCTCGCCGCACGCGTACGGCTCGCCGCCGCCCGCGCCCACGGCCGACACCCCACCGCCACCGACCCCCTCCCGGAAGGAGACCCCCGCACCCAACCAAAAGGAGAATCATGAACCAGCACTACACGCCTCGCGTCCTCGACTCGCTCGTCATGCGGCTCAGCGGCCACGACCGGCGCCTGCTCCGCATGGTCTGGACCCACGAGGTCCTGACCACCCACCAACTCCTCCAGGCTGCGTTCGACAACGACCACACCGGCCGCCACCGCCTGGTCAAGCTGAACCGCCTCGGCGCACTCGACCGTTTCCGTCCCCGGCTCCCTCTCGGCTCCGCGCCCTGGCACTACGTCCTGGGCGAGGCCGGCGCCGCCGTCCTGGCCCTGGAAGACGGCGTCACCCTGTCGGAATTCGGCTACCGGCGCGGCCAGGCCCTGTCCATCGCCTACGGCCAGCGCCTCGCGCACACCATCGGCGTGAACGGCATCTTCGCCGCCCTATCCGGCCACGCACGCCGCACCTCCGGGTGCCGCCTGGACGCCTGGTGGACAGAGACACGGTGCAAGGCCATGTGGGGCAAACACGTACGGCCCGACGCCTACGGCCGATGGACCGACAACGGCCTCACCCTGGACTTCTTCCTCGAATACGACACCGGCACCGAAACACTCGACCGAGTCGCCGCGAAACTCGGCGGATACGCCTCCCTGGCCGCCGTCAGCGGCATCGACACCCCGGTGCTGTTCCTCACCAGCGGCGCGCGGCGTGAGGCCAACCTGCATGACCGGCTGCGACTCCGAGGCGCTCTCGTGTCAGTACCCGTCGCGACCGCCACCGAGGGCCAGGAACCGCACGAGGCGATATGGCTACCAGGCAACCGGACGGAAGGACGGCTCCGCCTCGCCGAACTCGCGCGCCACTTCGGCCAGCAGGCGCGCCCTTGATCACAGAGCTCGGGGCCGGCAAATTCATCGCGACGGGCGGTTGCCTGGTATGCGGCGTCGTCGTCATCGCCGCCATCGGGGGCGGAGCCAAGTACGCCTTCACCGCTGGCGACACGGCTAAGCTCCGAGCTGCGGTCTGCGCCTACTCGGCCTCGCCGAACGCGGTACGGCGGGTGCCCGCTGCCCGCTTCGGGCTCTCCTCGCAGCAGATCGCGAACGCCCGGGAGATCGTTAACGTCGCCGCCAGGCTGGGGCTGCCCAAGCGAGCCGCCGAGATCGCCCTCGGCACCGCGCTTCAGGAAAGCGGTCTTACAAATTTAAGGACCGGCAGCGGCTCGTACGGGCTGTTCCAGCAGCAGCCGTCCCAAGCCTGGGGAACGAAGCAGCAAGTCACCACCCCATCCCACGCGGCCCGCTCCTTCTACACGCGCCTGATCAAGATCCCCGGCTGGGAGCACATGCCGCTCACCAAGGCTGCGGCGCTCGTCCAGCGTCCCCGGGAGGACCTGCGGGACGCCTACGCCAAGCACGAACCGCGTGCCAAGGCACTGGTCGCCCTGCTGTGGAAAGGCGGATCGCCCAGGCGAGCGGCCGTGGACACGGCCACGAGGGACGACATGCGGGTCAGTATTCAAGCCGCAGCCGGGCTCGGTGTTCCACGTGACGAACTCGTGGCCAGCATCGCGGCAGACCTGGCCGGTCAGGAATCAGGTGAGCAACCCGATCCGGATGAGATCAGGAAGCGCGCCGACGACATCGTGACCGCCGTCGCTGGCCAGCTCTGTAAGGAACTGAAACTCAGGGCGGACAACCCTGCCGACGAGACGGCCTCCGACGGAAGCGTGCTGATCGAGAACCCTGCCGGGCGAGGTGCGATCGCGGTCAGAGCCGCGCTAGGCATGATCGGCGTGCCCTACTCCTGGGGCGGCGGCGGGCCAGGCGGGCCGAGCTTCGGCACCGGCCGCGGGGCCGGGACCAAGGGCTTCGACTGCAGCGGCCTCACGGAGTACGCGTGGAGCAAGGCAGGAGTCAGCATCGGATCTTCCACCGGCCCCCAGTGGCACTCGGGCAAGCACGTCGACCGCTCCCAGCTCCAACCAGGCGACCTGGTCTTCTTCGCTTACAACCCCCGAAATCCCGGCACGATCCACCACGTGGGCCTCTACATCGGCAAGGGGAAGATGGTCCACGCCCCGCACACCGGCAGCCACGTGCAGATCGCGCCGATGTCCCGAAGCGACTACGCCGGGGCCGTACGACCGTCTTAGCGAAACAGCTTGAACATGGTCGATCACACACAGCTATCCTTTGCTCTCGCTGCGCGGAAAGAGCAGCTCACGCGAGCACTGTTGAGCGAGGGACATCGTGTCGACGATCGGCGTTGCCCTGGGGGCCACCACCGTCGGCCTCCTCATCGGGCGAATCGCCCGGATCGTCACCGACCACTTCGCCCCGCGAAAAGACATGCGGTACTCAATCGAGATCATCACTGCGGCGGTGTTCGGGCTGCTCGGGTGGCGGATCGGTATTGCTCCGCTTCTCCCCGCGTACCTCTATACGGCCACTGCTGGAGTAGCGCTCAGCGTGATCGACCTGCGGACGCGACGACTGCCGGACGCGCTCACGCTGCCCTCGTACGTCGTCCTCCTGGCGCTCGTGGCCGTCGGCGGGATAGTGAGCAGGGACGGAGCGGTCACCGTGGGCCTGGTCCTCGGCGCGATGGGCGCCTTCTCGCTCTACTGGTGCTTCCGCCGGATGAACACCGCACTCGGGCCGGGAGACGTCAAGGCGTCCGGTCTTGTCGGCGGGATCCTCGGGACCATCGGCGTACACGCCTGGGTCGTCGGGATCGGCGCGGGGCTCATACTGGCGGCGCTATACGCGGTGACCATGCTGATCAGCCGGAAGGGCTCCGCATCCACCCTCATACCGTATGGACCGTTCATGTTCGCCGGCTGCCTTGTGGCCGTCCTCGCGACGTGACCGCCGAACGTTCTCCACCACCGACGCTGGGGCCGTAAGCTGGACATGGCCGATCTCACCTTCTCTTTTGGCGAAGGAAGTGAAACCGGTCAGGGGCCGTTCCCTTTCGGGGGCGGCCCCGTTACTCGTTGAGGAGTTCCCGCAGCAGCGTGAACCCCGGCATGATCTCCCTCGGCCGTACGCCGACCTCGAACATCTCCGGCTCTTCGAAGACCGGTTCCCCGCTGGGGCGGCGCGCATAGGCTACGCGGCCGTAGTCGACACCGTCATCACGGTCGAAGCTCATCCAGGTGATTGCCTCTTGCTCGCCTTCGCGGAGTGCATGGTTCGAGACCGCGCGCGTGGCCACGGTGCTCGGCGGCTCGAAGATCCACACCTGCGGCACCGCGAGGACCCAGCGCCTCACGCCGATCTCACCGGCCTTCGCGGCGGCTCTGCGCTCGAAGGCAACGGCGGTCTCTCGATCGCGCAGGTAGTCGTAGTCGCTGAGGACGAGACGGCGCTCCCCATCCAGCACGACGACCGCGGGGCAGTCACGAGCGACGATGCTCTTCTCCAGGCGCTCAACCACGTCGAAGAGCAGGTTCGCCGTCTCGGCATTCACCCTGTTTCTCCTCCCGTGATGTAGACGCGGACCACCGCCGAGAACACCCTATGGCCCCACTCGGCCCTGTCAGCCTCTTAATCCACCATCCACGCTCGCCTCGTCGCCGGTGACAACGCCTGAGTAGAGCCGACGCGCTTCTCCTCCCAGACCGCACCCCCGGTGGTAACCCGCCTATGTGACTCGCGTTCCTGAGAGCGAAGGCCCATGCTCCGCTCTCAGCAGCGCCACAGCCCTCGCGCCGTCCCGGGACTAAGGACGGAGGCGAGCGATCACGTTTTCGCCGAGCACCTTGGACAGGGTGAGCAGGGTTCCCTGGTCGAGTTCGTCGATGCCGCCGGTGATGGCACGGAGCATGTTGCGTTCGGCTCGCTCGGCGCCGCGTACGTTCTGCTCGTGATGGGTGAAAGTGTTCACCGCCTGCACCACGCCCCAAGCCGTACCACGCCACGGGGCTACGCGTAGGTCGTGGTTCCAGAGCTTGGCCAGGGTGTCTCGCTTGTTCTCCGCCATGGTGCGGCTGCGGCCTCGCTCCCGTGGCATCGGTGTGTGGGCGTCCAGGAACGCCTGCCATTGCCGTTCGGTGACATCGACCCGGCACAGGTCGCGTACCGCCGTCGAGAATTCGTCGGCCAGTGCGTACACGATGTTCAGCGCCTCGCGGGCCTCGGCGAGCCGCAGCTTCGAGTGCCGGGAGTGCTTGATCTTGACCTGCTGTCCGCGCTCGGCGAGGCCGGCGGCCATCGTGTTGTCGCAGACGATGTGGGTCACGGCCCGTTTGAACGTCGTGGCCAGGGAACCGTCGAAGGATGTCGCACCGAACAGGTGGGGCCGGAACTCGACGCCTTCGGGCGTGACGACGTTGTCGGGCACTTCGACCGACACCCAGGCGACCGCTCCCCCCTTGAGCAGTCCGGCGGATCCGATCGACAGATCGGCGTCCAGGAGCCTGGAGACGGTGTTGATCAGCCATTCGACGTAGGGATGCGGCTCGTACCCGTCGGAGAAGATGCCCATGACATGGCCGTTGTCGCTGCGCACGATGGCCTGTCGTCCGGGCACCTGGGCCAGCCCGCCGCGCGGGTCTTCCACGTAGACCGGGCTGCTCAGCGCCTCCCAGCCGAACAGCCGACGCTTGACGTCGTCCACGGGGATCGGGCCGAGGTAGTGGTTCGGCTCCTCGGCCTGCATGCTCGCGCGGTAGTGCCAGGCCGTACCGCGCTTCTCGGTGAAGCCGATCAAGGTGTTGGCGTTCAGCCACTCCAGAGACTCCCTGGACATGTCTGTCTCCCCTCGGTGGAAATGAGAAAGGCACCGGCCGTTGGCCGATGCCGTCGATGTCGTAGGTGATGTTGGTAAGGAGAATTACCATATCTGCCGCATCCTCCAGCGAAAGCGCCGGAGTTCGGGCGAACTCACGTGGAGCGCTGTTGTACGGCGTAGGCCACGCGTTCGGTCAGTTCACGATCGGCTACGCGAATCTCGATGGTGCTCGTGCCGTCGCCGTGGACGGTGAACGAGCCGGACGCGGCCTCCAGTCGCCACCGGACGACGGTCTCTCGCTCTTTCTCGGTGAGCGAGGCCTCCGGCAGCAGTTCCACCAGGGTTTCGACGATCTCGGCCCGTGTGCCGTTCTCGGCCGCCCTCTTCGCCAACCGCTCGAAGCAGGCGATCAGGTCCCGTCGATAGTCGGGCAGTAGGCGGCGCTCGATCCTCTTCGCGACGAACTTCGCCCCTCGCGCCGCTGTCACCGTGATCTCATGCCGTCGCAGGTCAGGGCATGTTCCCCTGCTGCCGTCGGGGTAAACACCGAGCACCCTGATCCGTCCCCGCTGGTTCCAGATCGGATGCACGACGAGCCGGGCACCGGCGGGTCCAGTCAGGTAGGCCGGATGGCCGGGCCGCACCAGGGACCTGAAGCCCTCCAGATGCTCGGCGACCTCGATCACCAATTCCTCGACTTCCCATTCGTTCACCCACTGACTCCTTTCGAATAATTAGTTGACGAATTGAAATCGGGCCAATCTGGCACCGCAGAAGCATTTGAGATTTCCGACCGAGCGTTATCACTTCGATCGAAGCTCACATCTAAATACGGACGACGGTACGGCCCGAACGTCCGCCTACCGAGACCGTCATCCGCGCTGGTCTGCAGCGACGGTACGGATGCAACGGATTCGGCGGGCGCTTTGAAACGGGACAGCGCCCGCCGGTCCGGAGTTGGCTTTATGGCTGCTCTTCGTCGCGCATACGTTCTTGCTCAGCACGGAACCGGTAGATGTCCCTGCCGGGCTTGGCGCACTCCTGGCAGCGACAGCCGTACCTGTGGATTTCACTGATGTGAAAAACCTGGACGCGGGCCTGCCATGGTGTGGGATAGAGCGACTCGTCCAGTTCCACGTGAACGCGTCCGCGCTGCTCGTTGACCTTGGTCACCCTGCCCGGGTAGTAAAACGGAGACTGATAAGACTCCGTCCACCACGGCCGCACCGGGATGTGGAAGGAGGGCCGGACCAGGACGCGGTCACCTGGCTCCATCGCCATCTGCCCCCTTCCACAACTCCAGGGCACCCGCCGCATCGTCGAGCTGTGGACGGTCGGCGCCGCGCAGGTCTGCCAGTGTCCAGGCCACGCGCAGCAGCCGGGGCAGCCCGTCGGCCGTCACGAGCCCGGTGCTGACCGCCGATCCGAGCAGTTCTGCGGCCTCTGGTGCGACGGGAAAGCGCGTGTGCAGGTCCGGTGCGGGTATCTCGGCGTTGGTCCGCCATGGTGTGTCGGCCAGCCGGTGGGCCGCCCGTACCCGCGCTGCGAGCACCCGCGCGGCCACCGCCGCACTTGACTCACCCGTCCCGGCGGCGCGATCCTCCTGCTCGACAGGTGCGCGTGCGGCGACGTGCGACAGAAGCATGGCGAGGCGTGCCCGGTAGCGGCGCCGCGCCTCCGGTGTGCAGGCACACTCCTCCCGCCCATCGGGGCACGAGCATGGCCGAGCGTCGACAACCAGGATGAACCGCGCCGGGTAGCGGACGCTCCGGCCCATCCCGGTGAGGTGGACCTGTCCGCTGTCCATTGGCCGGCACAGGCTGTCCAGGACCGGGCGGACGAACTCCGGCGCGTCGGCGAGATGCAGCACGCCGTGATGGGCGAGCGAGACCGCACCGGGGCGATTGGCCGCCACGCTGCCGAAGATAGCCGTAGGGGTCGCCGTGTGATGCGGCGCGGACAGCGGGGGCGTGACCCCCGGCGCTCTGTCGAAGCGTCCGGCCAGCGAGTAGATCTCGGCGACCTCCCGGGCGGCCTGCTCACTCAGCGGCGGCAGGATGCCCGGAAGGCGTTCGGCGAGCATCGTGGCCGGGCCGTCGCCGGACAGGAACAGGTGGTGCCCGCCCGCCGCGCAGACCTCCAGTGCGCGGCGGGCCGCCTGGTTGCCCGGCACGTCGGCCAGGTCGACGGCGAATGACGATGACGGCGCAGACTCCGGTTCCTGGTCGTGATGATCGCGGAATGCCCCGTGACGGAGCTGGTCGACCACGTCGGCCAGCCTGGTTACGGGCATCACCACGGCGCCGGGGACCTGCGCCGCCTCCCGCGCGCATTCCGCCGGGACAGCGACTCTGCTGATTCCGGCACGGACAGCGGCAGCCACCATCGGCAGGACGCCTCTGACGGGGCGTATCCCACCGTCCAGCGCCAGCTCACCCAGGAACACCCGCCCGGCGACCCGCTCGGCCGGGACGACACCGGCGGCGGCCAGCAGCGCCACGGCCAGCGCGAGATCGGCCGCCGCGTCGTAGACCGGCGGGATCACCGGTGACACACTCACCGTGATCCGCGCGTCCGGCCAGGACGTTCCGCTGTTGCGGATCGCGGCCCGGATCCGCGCGCGGGCAGGCCAAACCGATAGCTCCGGCAGGCCGACCAAATACAGCTCCGCGTCGCCGGGTGCGGCATCGGCCTCGATGTCGACGACATGCGCGGTGACACCGATCAGGGCGACCGACCGGGTTGAGGCGTAGCCCATCCCGTTCACCACCCCACCGGCAGCACCGGCCGCGCGGAGTCCGGGCACTGGGCGGCCTTGTCAGCGATCTCGTCGGCCATACCCGCGCAGTCCATCCCGGCGGCCGTCTCCGGCGGCAGTCCACAGTCCAGGGCCGTCCGGATCAGCCCCGCCAGGCGGTAACCGGGATCGACCGACAGCGCCCGCTCCACAGCGACGCGCGCCAGCGGCCCATCTCCGGTGCACAGTGCGAGGAACGCCAGCAAGGCGGCCGGAGGGGCGGCGAAGTCCGGTTCCACCCTGCGGGCGAGTTGGGTCCACAACTTGATGTGCGTGTCGCCGTCGTATCGGCCGATCAAGGTCAAGGCCGCGTCGCGGACGCAGATCGCGGTGAGCCGCACGCCGAGCCAGGCGACCTCGTCGGCGGACAGCTCCTGCCCGGCCTGGGTGCGGTCCAGCGCGGCGGCAACTTGATCGAGGCCCTCGTGATACCACCCGTGATCGTCCCCAGCAGCCAACAGAGTGCGCGCCTGAGCGCAGGCCTCGCGCGTCGCGGCCCGCACCTGTTCCCGGTCCTGCCCGCCCACCGGGGCGAGCGTCGCCGAGAGTGCCGCCCGATCAGGCTGGGCGACGTACCCGGCGAACACAGCAGCAGCCGCAGCCGGGTTGGTCCCCGCGTCGTACGGCACGCCATCCGGTGAACAGCAGTCGGGATCGGGGCACATATACGACCAGTAGCGGCCACCCTCGGCCCGGAGCGCGTCGATCGTGTCGATCCCCGCATCCGACAGTGAGCCGCGTATGGCGTCCATCACGGGTGTGACGTGCCAGCCGGGCCCATACCCGATGAGGATCGCCCGCTCAGTGCCGTTGCGGGTGAGCAACTCGGCGAAGCGCCGGGCCAGGTCGGGAGTGTCCTCGGAGTTGTCCGGCAGGTCGAAACGCATGCTGAACCGCAGCCCTCGGGCGGTGCTGCCAGGTTCCGCGCTGGGTTCGAACGCCATCGCGACGATGCTTCGATCCGGATGGAACCCCAGCATGTAGGGCACGATCGCGATGAAGTCCGCCGGACGGCTCAGCCGTACCGTGTGATCCAGACCAGAGGTCATGAGTGTCCTCCTGAGCATGAAGAAACCCCCGGCGCGATCAGCCGAGGGCGATGGAAACGAAGACGGTCAGGGTCAGCAGCGCTCGATGCGGACGCCGCCGCGCGGTCCGAGGAAGATCCGCCGATCGGGGTAGTCGAGCCCGTCGGCGGAGCCGTACAGCGTGATCGCGCAGTCGTCCCCCACGCATGGGGTGAGCGCGTCGGCGGCCTCGCGATGCGTGAACGCGAAGTGCGAGCGCTGCCAGTAGCCGTACCGGTGCCGATCGACCAGCTTGCGCCGGGCATCGGCCAGGGAAGTGAACTCCTCCAGGTCATCCGGCTGCGGCGGGCCGTACCCGCTGCCACCGGACCAGAATCCGAACCAACGTCCCATGATCGTGCCCCCTTTAGGTGCGGGCCGGGCAGCCGGGCGACAAGTGGTCGCCACCGCAGTAGCCGCACCACTCGTCCATCGCGTAGATCGACAGATCTTCGGCGTACCGGTCGCGCCACTCCAGCTGCGCGCGGGTGTAGGAGTCGAAATAGTCGGCGTCGGTGTCGCCGGGTCGCAGCGTGAGGTAGTTCAGAACCGTCCGGGCCGCGCTGATCAGCTCACCGGGCGTCAGAACCGCGCCGACACCCGAGCAGATGTCGGACCCGCTGAAGATGGTCCGGCGGCGCCGAGACAGCCGGTACCGCCAGCGGATCCGGCCCTCATCGGTCCGCCCGGCGGCCTCCACCTCCAACAGGTGATCGGTGTCGATCTGCCATGCGGGCACCAGCCGGGAACTGATGATCCACGCGGGTGGCAGGGTCAAGGCATGCGTCATCACCATGGCGACTCCAAAAGTTCAGGAAGGTGGAATGGCGGCCGTCAGTACCGGCGACGGCGGCTCAGGTGATGCGGTCGTACGGTCGTGCTGACCACGTGGATCTCGCAGTCCCGGAAGTCGAGGGCATCGGTGTAGCAGCGTGAGCAGCGGATCAGCCGCACACGCGCCCCCGATGCCCGGTTGGTGTGCGTGGCGTCGACCCACAGATGGGTCTTGGCCAGACAGCCGAGACAGGTGATGACCTCGGCATCCTTGGGCATCGGCGTGAGCGCCACCGTCACCACGTACTCACGCGTGCTGCCGGGATCAGCGGCGGACACCAGAGTCGCGGTGTCCGGGCGGACCTCACCCAACGCGGCCACGCGCATCACGCGGCCCCCGTCGCAGACCGTCAGGTCTCCCACGGACCAGCCGGCCCGGACGGCAGAATTCACCTCCATACGATTGCCTCCCTTTTCGCGGCGCCTGTCCGGCGGCCTTCCGTACGGTCCGGCGGATGCGGGAATCAGGACGGCGGTTCACGTATGGCGGAGTCCGGTGTGTCCGGCGCTCTCGCGGTGCGAATCGCGCTCACTTAAATACGGTGGCCGGAACGGCCCGACCGTCCGCACGCGGCAACATTTCCGCAGCATTGCCGCGCACGCCGCACCGACAGCCGACCGTTCCGGCCCCGCGCCGTCCTGCGGCTACGGCTACGTGAACCACAGAACAACATGTGAGAACGAACATCGCACCGAACGCGTCAGACGCGCACCGGCGGATTTCGCTCTCACCTAAATACGGTGACCGGAACGGCCCGACCGTCCGCGCCCGGCGACGTTTTACCAACGTCACCGCGCACTGTGCGAACAGTCGGCAGGCTCCGGCCCGCAACCGTTCTGGGATGTGACAGCGCACAACGCAGAACACGAGGTGAGAGCGAACATCACACCGAACACGTCAGAGACGCACCGGCGGATTCCGTTCTCACTTAAATACGGGGCGCGCATCGGTCCGAGCGTCCACTCCTCTCAAGATTCTTTGTCGTCTCACGTGGGGTGATGACGCGTTCTCACGGCAATAAGAAAGGGCCCCAGAACGCTCTCTGGGGCCCTCTCGCGAGCTTTCCTTAGTCCTCTGCGCTACATATGCCGCCGTGGACCATCGTGCTCCTGACGTCGTCAAGACGCTCCGACAGTTCCCGCCACTCCGCGCGTGCGGCCTCCCGCACCCGGATCACGTTCCGGCGAGAGCCGTACGCGCCCCCGTAGCGTGCCTGAGCAACGCTGCTGAAGACGCCCGCCCGCCCGAGATCCTGAGCATTGGACGCGATATCGATCATGCTTCCGATGGTCGGGAAGTCCCGACCGTCCCCGAACGCCTGACGGAACATCTCCGCGCTGTGCTGAGACACACAGAACGCGACGGCGGCCCCCGTGACCATCTCCGTACGCGGGACACCGCGCATGAGCTGAGCCCCCGGCGTGGCGTCGATCTCATCGGCCGGAACATCGATCCGGTAACCGTTGCGCGCGGCGGCATCGCGAACCGCCCACCGCTGCAGCGTCGTCCGCGTGATGGTCAACTCTCCGCCGTCCCTGCGGACGTAGATCCACGCCTGAGTGTCCCGGGTAGGGCCACTGTCAGGGGTAGGGGCGCAGGACGCCAGGACATCGCGCAGACGCTGAGCGAACAGAAGTACCGCGTCCTGCGTGACATCGTCCGACACGTCGTCCGTCCCGTACGGCGCGTGCCCCTGCTTAACGATGGTCGCGCTTCCATCCATGCGCTTACGGGAACGGGTGGCGTCGACCGTACGACAGTAGCCGCGTGCGAGCCGCTGAATCTCCGCCCAATCGTCCGGCGTCACGCGCGCCATGTCTTCCGGCGTGAGCTTCTCCCCCGGAACGTTGGAAGGGACGCACTTACCGGGAACTCCGTTCGACATGTTTTCTCCGATCTCCGCGACGCGATTCGCGCCGCCCTTCTCTTTTGGCAATTCAATTGAAACACGAGACGGAGACCGGCACAATGAAATCCCGCGCGTCTTTACCATGTTTTCCCCGACCAAGAGGAGGGAGCGGGTCGTAGAGAAAGCCCCAAGAGGCACGAGCGGGTTACAAGGAGAATGCCAAGAAGAGACAATCACTCACACTGAAGCGAAAAGCCAGCAATAAAGGCAATCAGAGAAACAGTGACGGGCAAATGCGGAAGCCGGGCCAAATTAATCAGCACGGCGCCCCTCCCAGCCCTTCGATCATAGGGATCACCGATACAGTCGGGCCAGCAAGAGGCCTCGCCGCAGGCCGCTGACCAGGGAAAACGCCATGGGGATCATGACCAATCATAAGTGGCGCACCATTGGCCGAGCATTGGCCAATGGATTGGCCACCCTCTATGTACGCCTCCGGTTATGGCATGGTTGAAATTACTCGGAAGGCGAACGCACACTCCTCGACTTCCGAGACCCCGCACCTTCTCAGAGCTGACGACGACCCGATTTTATCGATGCGGCACGCCACTCTGCCCGCGCACCCAGTTGGCCTCGCCTCTCCCGCTGTGTTTGACAGCGTGCGTTTTGAGGCTCGATGGTCATGTCGTGCTCTCCTATATGGCGGGGTTTCCGCGGTCTTGCTGCAGGAGCCAGAGGTCGCGAAAGAGCCCGGGCTGGGAGATTAGTTCGGAGAAGGGACCCTCGGCCGTCACACGCCCGTCTGCCATGACCACGATCCGGTCGGCGACGACCGTGTTGGCGAGATTGTGCGTGACGAGCACGATCGCTCGGTCTCGGGCGAGCTGACGCAATCCGGTGAAGATGCGGTGCTCGGCTCGGGCGTCCAAGTCGGAGGTGGGCTCGTCCATCACCAGCAGGCCGGCGTCTCGGTGGATCGCCCGGGCGCCTGCGATGCGCTGCCACTGCCCGGAGGACAGGGCCTGACCGCCCCACCATTCACGCGCAAGCAGCGTGTCCAAGCCGCTCCGCAGCACGCTGATCACCGAGTCGGCGCCACTGGCGGTAGCCGCCCGCCGTACCGCGTCGTCTCCCTCAGGCTGGGGCTGGCCGAGGTGGATGTTCTCCCGCGCGGTCATCGGCCAGCGGGCGAACTCCTGCGGCACGACCGCGCACTGCTTCCACAAGGCGTGCGGGTCCAGATCACGGGTGCTGACCCCGTCCCAGGTGACCACCCCGGAGGTGGGCAGGTTGAGCCCCGACAGCAGTTTCATCAGCGTGGTCTTGCCCGAGCCGTTCTCGCCCACCACGGCGACGATCTCTCCCCGCCGGACCTCGAATTCCACCTCGTGCAGAGTGTCGCGATCAGCGTCAGGGTAACGGAAGGTCACCTGGTGGAGGGCGACATGCCGGGGACGGTCCGGCACGATGTCCCCCCGGTCCAGACGTTGCCCGGCCGCCTCCTCGACGAAAGACTCCCAGTCGTCCATGTATCGGCCGGTGCGCATCAGATCGGTTCCGTACCCGACGATGCCGTACAGGCCGCGGGAAGCCGAGCGTAGCGTGAAGACGAGCGTGCCGGCGGCAGCGGCGCTGATATGACCGGTGCCGAGCAGCAGCATCACGCCGGCCCACATCAGCGCCGAGGCGAGGCCGCTGACGGCGGAACCCACAAGGTTGATCCTGGCGCGCTGCCAGGCGGCTTGATCGTTGGTGCGGTCCACCCGCACGCCGCTGGCCCGGTATTTGTCCAGCAAGTAGGGGGCCAGGGTGTCGGTGCGGATCTGGTCGGCCTGGTCCTTGTGGGTCAGGTGCCAGCGCAGCATGTTCAGCATGCGGCGATCGTGGAACGTCCTCAGCGTCGCCAAATAGGCGACCCGTTCGCCCGCTACGGAGGCCGCGGCCTGGGGCACCGCGGTGAGCGCGAGCAGCGGCAGCAGGATCGGGGCGAGCGCGGCGATGACCACGGCTGCGGCGATCAGCGTGGCCGCCGAGGAGACCAGGTTCTGTGACTGGCCGATCATGTCGCGGCTGACCTCGACTCCCCGGTCGGCCTTGTCGTAGCGGTCGTTGAAGCCGGGGTGGTCGTAGGCGGCCATCTCGGCGTTGGTGGCCGCCTCCAGCATGCGGTACTCCGCCTCACGCGAGATCCGCGGCGCGAGCCGGTGCGATAAGGACTGGATCGCGATGCCCAGGACCGCTCGTGAACCGGCCGCCCCGCCCAGGATCGCCACGGAGGGCACGGCCGCGCGCAGCTGAGCGGGGTCCTGAGCGGACTGGATCAGCGCGCTGAGCGCCGTGGTGGTCGCGAACAGGCCGAGCGCCTCCAACAGGCCTGAGACGACCTGGCAGGCCAGCAGAGCGAGCGTCGAGCGCCGATCCACCGCCCAGGCCAGGGAGAAGGAGCGACGGACCAGCGTGGGCAGGCGGGCGCTAAGGCTGCGCCCGGTCAGGTGCTGGGCCAACTCGCTGGTGTCGCCGCCGTTGTAGTTGAACCTCAGCTCCTCGCTGTGCTGTTCAGGGCCGGTTTCGTTGTCGGTGACGGTTGTCTCGTCGGCCACGTCAGCGGCTCCTGTTCCACGATCGGGAGGAATCTGGCCGGCGAAGCGGGCGCGCCTGGTCGGCAAGGACCTTCAGGTCGGACGGGGAGAGTGGGGCAAGGACGGGGATCTCGTCTGAAGGGATCGCGTGGGTTCGACGGAGCGGCTACGTACTGGATTCCGGCTGTTTGCTCTTCGACCCGGTGTAGGGACATCACCTCCCATCCGATGACAAAAGCTCGTAGTTCATTGCCCTGTGCGCATTGCGATGCTCGCCGAGTGGGGGCGAATCTGCCTATAGTCCGGCGGAACTGCGAGAAGGGGAAGACACCTCGGAGCTTTAAACTCATGTCCCCGACTTCCGAGATCCGCTTTCCTTTCTAGAGTTGACGATGCCGCGATGCGATCGATGATGAGCACCGAACTGATCTTCACATCCGCAGGTTCTTCCTGCAGCGCCCATAGTTGCAATCGCCGATCGTCGCTGGAGAGGTCTCTATCGTCTCGGTGGGGCCACCTGTGAAATACTCATTGCGGCATCGTCTGGCTCATCGATTCGGTTACATAGGAGTTTGAACGCCCTTGCGAGGTCCTCGGGTGTGTCGACTGCCACGCCTTCGTCGGCAACGGGAAGCATCCGAACGCCGTACCCGTGCTCGATGAAGCGCAGCATCTCCACACCCTCGGTTCGCTCCAGCGGCCCTTGCGGGAGCTGCCGGAACTGGCGGAGAGCCTCACCGGTGAAGCCGTAGAGCCCCAGTTGACGCAGATACGTCGGGCGGGCCCCTCGCGGATAGGGGATCGGTTGGCGCGAGAACATCAAGGCGTTTCCACCGGCTCCCAGCACGACTTTCACGACGTTGTGATCGAGGACGGCGCCGGCGTCGTCCAGTTCCGTGTAAGCGTTCACCGCGAGTGTGCCGACGGTGAGGTGGTGGAGAGCGTCGGAGACGGCATCGATCGCGGCCGGCGCGATGAACGGCTCATCGCCCTGGACGTTGATGTAGGCGTCGGCGGAAACGCGTGCAGCGCATTCCGCGACGCGGTCGGTGCCGGTGAGGTGTTCTCCAGTGCGCATGCATTCGATGCCCAGTTCGCGGCAAACGGCCTCGATGCGTTCGTCGTCTGTCGCGACCAGCACACCGTCGAGACGCGTGGCCTCCATGCAGCGTTGGTGCACATGCCACAGCAGAGGCTTGTCCCCCAGCGGGGCCAAGGGCTTGCCGGGGAAGCGCGAGGCCCCCCACCGGCAAGGGATGATCGCTATGTGGCGACGCACGGTGCGTGGCTGTGCTGCTGGATCGGCGACCATGGCGTACTCCCGTCGATCGGGTCTCAGGAACGTGCAGGACGTGGAAGGAGGGCCAGCTTGGCGCGGACGGTCGGTGAGGCGGCTCCCTGAAACGACCGCCACTCGTAGCCGCTGACCTCCTCGGTCTTGAGCGTCAGCGAGCGCTGCGCCTTGAGCCGGAAGACGAAGCGGAAGTCGACGTGCTGGTGTCCCGGTTCGCCCTTGGCGGGGTTGGCGTCGATCTCATGTACGTCGATGTCGAGGGGAACCGTCTCAAACCCCCGTAGGGGGACGACCGCGTCGCTGGGGATGCCGGTCTCCTCGGAGAGCTCGCGCAGGGCGGCGTGAACGAGGTCCTGGTCGCCCTGTTCGATGTGTCCCCCCGGTGCGAGGAACTTGCCTGTCGCGTTGTGGCGGATGTGGAGCACTCGGTCGGCGTCGTCGAGAACGATGGCGCTGCAGGTGACGTGAGCTGGGAAAGTCTTGCGGTGCGTGGGGTCCAGCGCGTCTGCCAGAGCGGTGAACAGCGGTTCGAGAAGCTGCCGCTCCCCGGGGTGCCGGCCGAGGTAGGCCTTCGCTGTGGCGCGTATGTGGTCCGGGGACGGCGGCATGAGATCACCTGTCGAAGTGGTCGAGCCAGATCTTGGCGATGGCCTGGCGGTCGGTCGTGGGCATGCTGTGCAGGCCGGGTTGGAAGCGGCCGTGGCTGAGGGCGGCGGTGGCGGCGAGTATCTCGGCCTGGACGAGGTGGATGTAGGTGCCGACGGCTGCTCCATGTACGAAGTTGACGGCGCCGCCGTCGGCGAGCACGTAGAAGTAGT
Source organism: Microbispora sp. ZYX-F-249 (assembly GCF_039649665.1). Taxonomy (NCBI): domain Bacteria; kingdom Bacillati; phylum Actinomycetota; class Actinomycetes; order Streptosporangiales; family Streptosporangiaceae; genus Microbispora; species Microbispora maris. The sequence goes on from NZ_JBDJAW010000001.1 coordinate 113,885, forward strand.
GACCGGTGATCTCGTAGCGCGTCAGCTGTTCCCCCACGGGGATGCGCTGGTAGAGCTCGTGGAGGGCTGTGAGTTCCAGCTCGTCTTCCGAGGAGGTCACCGAAGCGAGGTAGGCGCCGTTGCGCAGGGCGGCGAAGTCGTGCTGGCGCAGTGCGAGGTTTCCGGTGGCGCACAGGACGAGTTCGGCGTCCCTGACCGCCTCGGCGGTGGTCGCTGTCGTGTGGAAGCCCTGGGAGTGCGCCTGCACCCGCCGGACGGGGTCCGTGTCGTAGACCGTGACCCGCAGGTCATTGGCCCGAAGTGTCTGCGCGATGGCGCGCCCGACCTTACCGAAGCCGAGGACGCAGGCGTTTCGGCTGGTCAGGATGTCGCCGCGGGCCCGGACCAGAGCGTCGGCGGAGAAGACGATGGACCGGCCCACGAGGTGGTCCTCGCAGTCCTTGAGGGGGGAGCGGGCCACCGAGACGACGGGACACGGTAAGTGGCCGAGCGCCGCGTACCGCTGGTGCCCGTTCTCCGTGTCCTCCACGACGCCGAGGACACGGCCGGAGAACTTCTCGACCAGCGTGCTGAGGCTGGGAGCGAAGTAACCGCCGATGTCCACTAGGACGACGTCCTGCCCGCCTGCCGTGTCCTCCACGTAGTCCAGCGCACGGGTGGAGTCGGCGAACAGTTCCCTGCTGAGGTGGTTGACGGTGTAGACGCTCTGGACCACTTCCAGCGTCTGCTGGTCGACGGACTTGGGCTTGGGCAGTACGGCACCGACTGTCGAGGTCGTGGCCATCGCGCGCAGGAATGCCGGACGCTCGGAGAGCAGGTGCGTGATGATGAGTGAGGTGATCGGGCCGCCGGCGGGGAATTGCTCGGTGACGCGCCGGAAGAAGGCGTCGAGTCGTGCTCGCTCAGGACTCTCCACAGCAGTTCCTCCTGGCTTCCGTCTGGTTAGGCGGCTCGGCTGTACACGCTGGGCTCGGCGGCCAGGGCTTGCATGTGGGCGCGTATGCCGCTGTGGAGGTCGACCCGCGCCTGCCAGCCCAAGACTTCGTGGGCGCGACCGGGGTGGGCGCGGGTGGTGAGGACGTCGCCGTGGCGGGGGTTCTCCTGACGCACCTCGATATCGCGGCCGACCAGGCTGTTGGCGATGCTGATCACTTCGAGGAGGGAGGCGTTCGAGCCTCCCCCCACGTTGATCACCCCGTGTGCGGCAGGAGCGGTGGCCGCGGCGATGGTGGCGGCGACCGCGTCGTCGATGTAGGTGAAGTCCCGGCGCTGGTGACCGTCTCCGTAGAGGCGCAGCGGCTGGCCGGTCAGGGCGGCCAGCAGAGCGCGGTGGGTGAACATGTCGGTGCGCTGCCGGGGGCCGTAAACGGTGAAGTATCGCAGTGCGACGACGGTGGTGGGGCAGTGGGGCTGCGCGGCGTGGGCGAGGCAGAGTTGCTCCTCGGCGAGCTTGGTGACGGCGTACGGTGACGCGGGCCGCGGGTGGTCGGTCTCGACGCTGTGTCCGCCATCGGTGGCGCCATAGACGCTGGAGGAGGAGGCGACGACCAGGCGGGGAACGCGCATGCGCCCGACGGCGTCGAGTAGGCGCTTGGTGGCCAGGATGTTGGAGGCGACGTAGTCACCGAACTGCGGTCCCCAGGAGGGGCGGACACCGGGGATGGCGGCGAGGTGGAAGACCGCGTCCGCGTCGATCAGGAGGGGGTCGATGGCGCAGCCGATCAGGTCGGCTGTGACGTGTATGTACCCCGGGAGTGATCGCAGAGGGGTGAGGTTGGCCGCGGCGGTCTGGTCGGTGGAGAGGTCACGACGATCGACACCGATGACGACGGTCCCGGCCTGGACGAGGGCGTGTGCGAGATGGGAACCGATGAAGCCGGCGGCGCCGGTCACGACGGCGCGGCGGGGGAAGTGGGTGCTCTGAGGAGTCAACTGCTGTGTCACGGTGCGTCTCCAGAAGCGGTGGTGTCGGCGTTTCAGCTCAGCCGGGCCAGGACGGCGCGGCCGTGGGCGGAGAGGGCGAGATCCTCCTGCTCGTATCCGCGCACGAGGGCGGTGACCGCCTCGATGGCGCCGAAGGATTCGAGCAGGCATTGCTCCATGTCGGTGGGCTGGCGCCCGTATCCGGAGTAGAACGCGTGCCGGAGATGGGAAGCCGCCTGCCAGCGGCGGAATTCGAGACGGGCGAAGTCACGGACGCGGGCATCGCGCCGCATGTGTTCCAGGTCGTAGAGGCCGAAGGACTCGCCTATGTTCCAGTTCCGTGGTTGGTAGTCGAGGTGGCACACCGCGCTGTCCATGGGCGTGCCCGCCAGTACGTCCTGGTGGGCGGTCAGGAGTTCGCGTTCGTCGGCGGAAATGAGACCGGCCTGATCCGCCCGGTCGATCCAACGAGCAAGGCGTTGTGCAAGGCCGGGGCCGACGGCTCCGGAGCGCGGGATGAGGGTGGCCTGGTGGAGCAGTCGCAGTATGCGACCGGCCTCGTGGTGGACCAGTTCCTCCTCGGGCGATCCTGGCGTCACAGCGTCCGCCCGCGTGCCGGACAGCGCGGTCACCAGCAGCGTGCGCGTGCTGTCATGACAGCCGACCAACTCAGGCACATGCCCTTGGAGATGTTGCGACCAGGTGCGGTACGCCTGGACCTCCTGGACGTACCTTGATCGGTTGTCGTGCCGCTTGGCGAAGTATCTCCGTCCCTGGCCATCGGCCAGCTGGAGCAGGCGCGGCGGAAGGGACGGATCCGGTAGGACGCGGACGCAGCCGACCCTGTCGCGGGCCAGTTCCAGGCGCGGATCAACGAAGGCTCTGATCACGAGCTGGCCTCCTTCGCCGGGAGGGCCTGGTGCGAGGTGTCGTTGTGCCTGTCGAGGATCCATCGGGTCTGGTCCAGCCGGTTGCGGTGATGCTGCCAGCGCGTAATGGCTCCGTGGGTGACCGTGAAACCCGCGGGGGAGCCGAGCGGGATGCCCAGGAGCAGCGTGTGGGCGACGATCACGGTCTCGCCGTGTGCGGCGAACAGGACGCGGTCGCCTTCGTGTTCTTCGATGAGCTGTGCCAGGTGGGCACCGGCCCTTTTCAGGTATCCGTTCCAGGTGTCGGATCCCAGAGCCCAGGGTGTGTCCGGGTGGGCATGAGGCCCGCCATCGGCGGCGGTCTTCACCTCGGCCCAGGGTCTGCCGTCGGCGTCGCCGTGGATCGGGCCGTCGAGCCGCACGTCCGTGATGAGCGGGATCCGAAGGGACTGACTGAGGATCTCGCCGGTCTGGATCAGGCGCAGGCGCGGTCCGGCGTAGAGCGCGTCGAACGGCTTGTCCCGGTGTTCGTCGGCGAGCCGACATGCGGCCTGCTCCACCTGGGCGTAGCCGCGATTGGTCAGTCCGGTGCAGGTCAGCGGTCCTCCGACCAGTCCGTCGGCGTTGCACTGAGCCTCGCCGTGGCGGACGAAGACGAGTTCGGTGATGATCACGCTCGACCTCGGAGTCGGGGGTAGTTGGGTGGCCAGTCGTGGCTGTAGCCGTTGCGTCCGATGTAGGGGGCGGTCAGGACGGCGTGCAGGACGAGAAAGTCGTCGAGGCGATCGCGGTCCGTGGCACCGAGGCGGGTGTCGTGGTGACCTGCGGCCTCGTTGTAGGCGTCCAGAGCCGCGTCGATGGCCTGATCCGAGAGCGGTCCGTACGTCAGGAGCAGCGTGGCGATCAGCTTCGCGAGGTCGTAGGCCATCGGCGCCAGTGTGAGGTCGTCGGTGTCGACGGTGAAGACAGCCCCGGCATCGGTGATGAGGAAGTTCCGGGGATTGCTGTCCTTGTAGAAGGCCGTGGGGCCCTCTGCCGTGCTTTCCAGCAACGCCTGCATCGCGTGCAGAGCAGCCTTGTTGGGTAAGTAACCCTGCTCCAGCCGGTGCTGGAGGGCGGCCTTGCGGGGGCCGAGGTAGTCGGCGAAGGCGGTGCCGTCCTGGAATCGGTGCGGCGTGGCCAAGTCGGCAGCTCGCAGGTCGCTCGCCCAGGCGGAGCCATGCGCATGGCCCAGTAGCGCCGCCAGCGCGAGCAAATCCTTCCGCTGGACTGGGCGTCCTTCGACCCGCTGGTAGGTCAGGCTGGTCGGCCCGATCACCACGAACGCCGGCAGTCGCAAGGGGCAGGCATGTTCCCTGATCCACGAGTGATGACGAACAGCGGCGGAGACCTGGCCGGGAGTCTCATAGAACTTGGTGAAGTCGCCGCTCGTCATGATCGGCCCTCCCTGGGCTGGGCCACGACGAACGTGATGACGGACCGGGTGGTGAGCGGCCGGTCCGGCACGAACTCGTGAAGCACGGCTGCCAGTGCTCCCGAATTCCCGTACAGGCCCGGGGCTAGGCCGTACTTCGGGTTGGTCGCCACGTACTCAGCGATGTGGTCGTGGCCGTCGAAGGTGAAGATGTGCTCCTCGTTTTCGGTGGTCACCACGTCGAGCGACGTCGCTGCCAGCTCGGCGAGATTGCCGCTGTGCGCCGAGACGTACAGGCTCTCGTGCCGCTCGGCGTGAGGATCGAGGCCCGCCGTGGCGACCAGCTGGTCCAGCTCCCGGTAGCTGTCGAGGCTCTTGGTGACCAGCACTGCCAGCGCTCCGGGGGCGAGGACGCGGTCGATCTCCGCGACGACCGTCTCCGGGCGAGGAGAGTGGTACAGGCAGAACGCGGCCACCGCCAGGTCGCACGACCCGGCGGGCAGGGGCAGCCGATGGAAGTCTCCTTGAAGGAAGCTCACCTGCACGCCCGGCAGATGGCGGGTCCGCTCACGGGCCTGGTCGATCAGGGCTGGAGCCGCGTCGAGACCGACGACACGCCGCGGGCACAGCAGACTGGCGAGCGCCACGCTGCTCGTACCGCGACCGCAGCCGATGTCCAGGACCACACCGAGACGGTCGGCTCGCGCGTGATGGGATCGCACCAGCTCGACGATCCTGTCCGGAACGGGCCGGCCGGAGGTCTTGGCCCGCATCAGAGCGTTTGACCGGCCGGCGAGACGGGAGGCGTGGCCGTACAGGTCCGCCTGCCGGGCGGGGTCGAGAAACGGATTGGCACCGCTCATACCGCGCCCTCCCTTCGCGGGCGCGGACGGCTCAGCGGTGCTCGGCGGCCACCTTGCGCAGCCAACGGCGCGTCTGGCGCCGATTGGCCAGCAGAATCACGTCGGCCCGGCCGGAGGCGAACTCCTCGATCTTCGCCATGACGCGGGGGCGCATCCTGCGGCGGTACGTCGCCACGTACTTGATCACACCCCAGTGGATGCGGTTGTGCACCCCGTTGCCCTTGTGCCCGGCCCCGTGCCTCAGCTGCCGGGAGAAGATCCCCCACAACGCGGCGGCCGTGGACACGTCCATCAGGACCACGGTGTCGCAGGCTTCCAGCCGGATTCGCAGCGTCGAGTTGTAGTTGCCGTCGATCACCCATCGCGGCTGTGCGACCAGCTCCCGCTGCAGCTCGGCGAACTTCTCCATGGGCAGCTCGTTCCACTCGTCGTCGTAGAACGCGGCGTCCAGGTGCGTCACCGGTGCGTCGAGGATCTTCCCCAGCGCTCGGGCCAGGTAGGACTTGCCGCTGCCTCCGCAGCCGACGATGGCTACCTTCTTCACAGTGCTCCAGCCTAGAGTCGCTCGGACGCCCGGGTGGGCGCGCCGCCGGGACACGTTCGGTGGATCCAAGCGCGGGGGCCTGGCGGATCTGTGGCATCAGGCCACTCCTCGTGCGGCCACGTCGGGACTCGTGATCGTGTTCAGCACGGTCTCCAGGACGTCGACCTGCCTGCTCAGGCGGAAGAGGTCCAGGCGGTCCAGACACGCCGCGATCAGGTCCACGTGCTGCTGGCTGCCGGAAATCCGCTGGAGAAAGCCGAGGCGCTCGATCACCTCGCGGCCGGAGGACACGATCAACTCGGCCGGCACGAACTGGTCGACGTGGCGGATGTCGGCCGGAGCGAGCGGCAGGCAGCCGGCGAGCACCGCCTCGAAGATCCGCTGCGTCATCTGCCCGACCGCGGCGTACCGCTCCGGCAGCATGAGGATGGTCGCCAGGGACCTGCTGTACAGCTCGTGGGCTTGCTCGAAGGGGACCCGTCCGAGGAAGCGGACATGCGGCCAGCGATCGGTCCGGGTCCACTTGCCACCGACCAGGTGTGCGACGCGGGCGGCGGCGGGGGCGAAGTAGCGGTCGAAATGCGCGTCGCGGTCGTACTGGTTGCCCACGTAACCGAGCGCGAGATCTCGAGGTGTCGCGGCGAGCGCGATCGGATCCGCGCGGTCCAGGAGCCGGTCGTCGACCGGGAAGAGCAGGCGGTGGGCGCCCGCTGAGGGTTCGAGGGCCGCTTCGCACACGGCGGTCCGTAGAGTGCCGCGCCACACACCCTCAGGCCGCAGCTTGCGGTCCTTGTCCCAGATCACGGTCGGCATACCGCGTCGTGCGGTGTAGTGCGTGAGAAGTTCGGCCTGGCGGTGCAGGTCACATGTGTGGCCCTCGGTACCGCACGCGGTTGTGTTGCGCCCGGTGATCGCCCAGCGCCATTCCAGGAACAGGACGTCGATCGCCGGAACCCCGGTATCGAAGACGTAGGCGCCGCCGAGGTCGTCGCCGGCTTCCATCAGGTCGCGGTTGGCCTGGAGGAAGACGATCTCGTGCCCGCGGGCGAGGAGGGCGTCGATGAAGGGGCGGCGGTGGCTGCGGCCCCCGTCCGGAGTGTCGGTGATCCCGTTGCCCAGGAAGCCCCAAAAGCTGTACCCGATCTTCATTTGGTGATCCACCGGCCTTCCAGCAGCAGGGCGTCCAGGCCGGACTCGGCCAGGCAGTCCAGGGCCATGGCCGGTGTCCCGCAGATCGGCTTGCCCTTGATGTTGAGCGAGGTGTTGATCAGCACCGGGACCCCGGTGCGGCGTGCGAAGGCCGTCAGAACCGCGTGCATGAACGGGTTCTGCGATTTCGTGACGGTCTGGAGGCGGGAGGTGCCGTTGGCGTGCACGATGGCCGGTACCTTTTCGCGCGCCGCGGCTGTCACGCCGGAGGCCATCGACATGTAGGGCGCTTCCTGGCCCAGGGTGAAGAACTCCTCAGCACGCTCGGCCAGGACCATCGGGGCGAAGGGCCGGAACGGCTCCCGGTACTTCACGGTGGCGTTCAGCCGCTCCACTACCCCTGGCTCCAGGGGAGAAGCGAGGATCGAGCGGTTGCCCAAGGCACGCGGACCGGCCTCCACCCGACCTCGGAACAAGCCCACGATCATCCCGTCGGCGAGCTGGTCGGCGAGGAACTCGGCGGGTTCGATGCCCATGGTCTTCTGCCGAAGTCGCGGCCAGGCGGTCAGATCGAGGTCCTGGTCCTGGAACGACGGACCCAGGTAGCAGGATCGGGCCACGCCGGCCACGAGCCGCCGGCTGCCGCTGTCACAGTGCACAGCGACGGCGGCACCGATCGCGGTGCCGGCGTCACCGGGGGCGGGCGGGACAAACACCTGATCGAAGACGCCGGCCTCGATGATCCGGCCGATGCTCACGCAGTTGGTGGCGACTCCGCCACCGACACACAGGCGACGGGATCCGGTGAGCGTCCGCGCCCGGCGGGCCAGATGCAGCATGACCTGATCGGTGCGCTCCTGGAGCGCCGCGGCTAGATCTCGGTGGACGTCCGCGAGCGGTTCGTCCGGGTGACGCTGAGGGCATGTCTCGCTGATGAAGCGACGAGAGGTCCTCGGATACCCGGAGTTCAGGGTGCGAGGGGGGAAATAGGCGGGGTCGACGGAGAAGCCGGTCGGGGTGGTGCGGACAGCCCGGGCGAACAGGTGACGGAACCGCTTGGGGTCGCCGAGGGCGGCGAGGGCCATCACGGTGCCCTCCTCGTCGCCGCGGCGCCAGCCCAGGTGCTCGGTGACCGCGCCGTACACGTACCCGAGCGAAGCCGGGTCGTGGACTGCCTCCACGATGCGGGTGCGGGGGCGCAGCGTGTCGTGACCGTGCGCGATGGTGGTGGTCTGCCGTTCGCCGAGACTGTCGACGACGAGCACCGCCGCCTCGTTCCACCCGGACGCTGCGAAGGCAGCCAGCTGGTGGGCTCGATGGTGCGGGACAGACACCACACGGGCTGAAGGGAACAGCTGCCCAAGGGTGCGAACACGCTGCTGGGTGCGCAGCGCCACCTTGGCGAAGCCCCTGGCCCGAGCCAGCGCCCGATCACGCGTGATCGCCGACAGAGCCAGGCGCAGGGCGGCCGGGGACTCGAGGAGATACCGGGCGGGCTGGAAGTTGTACGCGACAGCCTCCACGTCACCGGCGGTGAGTCCTGCTTCTCCCAGCAGCCACTCGACCGCGAGGCGGGGGTAGTCCTTGGTGTGTTTGCGCTGGGACAGGCGCTCCTCCTCCACGAAGCCGATCAGCTCCCCGTCGACCAGCAGCGCGGCGGCGGAGTCATGGGTGTAGGAGCATAGGCCGAGGATGACAGAGGGAATTCGGTCCATGTCGTGCGTCACCTCACCCCTGCCGTTGCGGGGGTGGTCGAGGTCCTGGCGCGCCGGTTCAACTCGCCGTACCACCCGGTCAGCGCCTGGCCGAGTGGCCCGTCGACCCCTTCGGCCACGAGCCACGCCTGATCGCGCAGGCCGTCCTTCCACAGCCGGTAGCTGCGCAGGATCTCGGCCATGCCGTCCCATCCCGGATGCCCTGTCACCGCTCCGGCTCGGACCTGGTCGAGAAGCGTGTCGAAGCCCTCCCACTCGGTGGTGAGGTCCGGCATGATCGCGCTCGCGGTGAGAGAGGCGAGGTGCTCGGCCTGGTCGAGGTGGCGCTCGTAGATGTGCAGGGACCCCACGTAGTGGTGGAAGTCGCCCAGCTCGGCGCCGAGCCAACCGGCGACCAGCTCGTGCAGGACCGTGTAGAAGAACAGGTCGTACGGCATGCCGATCCACACGTCCTGGCCGCGCATGGTGGTCGACATGTGCAGGCGGCCGGCGCGTAGGTGGAAGGCGAAACCGAGCGTGCAGGGCACGTCCTTGTGCCCAGCGGCATCCCGAGCCGGGTCATACAGTTGGATCAGGGCTCGGCGGGAGTCGGGGTCTTCCGTGAGGATCTCAAGGACGCGGTGCAACTGGTCCACGACGCCTGCCCAGTTCCGCATGCGTGGGCCGTAGGCGCCGCGAAGAACACCGTCATCGGCGTACTGCCGTAGCTGCGCGTTGTAGTCGAAGATCCACGGGTCGTCCGAGCCGGAGAGGTGCCAGACGGTCTCCGCGACCGCGAACGCGGGGTTCAGGATCCGGGCCGGCGGCGCGTACAGCAGTCGGGCTCGGGGCCGGGTCAGCCGCATGTGGACATCGAGGACCTCACGGGTCCCCATGCCGCGAGGCGCGACCTTCTCGCCGTCTTTCGCCAGGGTGACCGCCCCGGCGAAGAGTTCGGCGACGCTGTCGCCGATCAGGTGTGTCATCGGGCACGGGCTCCTTCGCCCCGCGACAGCGCGGAATCAGCGCCAGGGGCATCGTGGTGGATGGGGACCAGGCGCGTGGCAGCGTCGTCGGCGCGCCCGAGGATGAGGTGCGCGACGTCGGCGGCGCTGTCTCCGCGCCACCGGCACACCGCGTCCGGCGTCGTCTGGACGGCGGGCCGGTTGGGGCGGGCCAGCGACGAGAGGGCGTCGGCGATGTCGTCCGCGCTGATGCAGCGCCGGGCGAGGCCGTGCTCGGCCAGACCGAGCGTGCGCTCACCGGCCGCGCCGATTTCGAGGACCGGCACGTTCAGGAGGGCCGCTTCGATGCCACATGTCGAGTACGCACTCGCCAGGGCATCGGCACCGGCGAAGCAACCGCGTGCTCCGACCCGCGGGTCGGTCACGGCCACGAGTGCTCCGTCATCCCGCCTGACCAGGGCGGAGAACGCGTCGGCGCTCTGCGCGGGGTGGGGGGCGATGACGAGGCCCCAGCCACCGTCGGCCCTACGTAGCCCGTCCAAGAGCAGGTCGGCCTGGGCCCTGAGACGATCAGGACCGAAGGGCTGGCAGGCCCACACCACGATCCGGGTGGGCTCCCTTCCGGCGGCGGCATCGATGAGCTGTGCCAGGTACCGCTGCTGGGCCTCGCGGTCGCAACGGGCCAGGCTGTCGAAGCGAGGCTGGCCCAGGACGTGGACTTCGGCGTCGGGATGCCGCGTCCAGGCCCGTGCGAGGGGGGCGTCGCGTTCCCCCATGACGACGATGTGACGACTGTGGAGAGCCGGCCACGCGACCGACTCCGCTGTCCAAGCACCGTGCTGGACGTGCACCGTATTGATGCCGTGGCGCTCGGCCGCGTGCACAGCGAGCGCTCCCAGCGGGCTGGTGTCGTTGCTGACCAGCACGGCGTGCGGCCGGGCCACGGCGAGGACATCGTCCAACCACGCTTCCGCCTCCACGACGGATCGCCACGACGGCTGGGTGCATCCCCCGCTCGTCTCCAACAGCACCGAGACGAGCCGGAGCAACCGACCCAGATGGACGCTGTGCTCCTTCACCTGAACGACTGCGCCGTCGTCCTGCCGCCGGAGCTCTTCCACGGCACCGCGGCGGCCGAAAAGGCCGGCGGGGGGCGAATACAGCCTCACCTCCTCGGCTCGAGGAGCCGGACTCCGCTCCGCCGCGTCGGTGGCGAGGTCGATCAGCAGACTCCTTCGCCCGTCGCGCGCGAGGACATCGAGCACGGGGAGCAACGTGGCCGCGTGACGGGACGACCACGACAGCGCCACCACATCACTTCGGCGCACCTCGGACGCGGGCGGATGCGCAGCGGCCACGTGAACAGCGGGACGGGTAGGCGACTGTGCGGATCGCAACGGATTGTGGGAGACCGGGGCTCCCAGTACGAAGGCCACGCCGGACCAGGTGACGGTATAGGACCGGTACTCCCGCGAGCTGCTCGACCGCACGCCGACGAGCCCCTCATACGGTGCGAGAGTTATCGCGCCGGGGGCCTTCTTGAACGGCTCCCAGGCACTGAGCGCCATCAGCTTGCGTACCAGCCGCTCCACCAGGCGCCGCACCGGCACGTGCTGCACGTACAGCCATCCCGCGCCGCCCGGCGTAGCGGCGAGATGCGCGCCGTACGTCTCAAGTGCCCCCATGATCCGATTGACTTCCTCACGCACCTCGCCCGAATCGAGCGGCAGGGCCTCCAGGTCTCGCGTGGTGATCTGCTCCGCCCGCATCGTGGCGAGAGCGCCCTCTCCCACCAAGGCCCACGACGGCTGCCCCTCGAAACCGCTCCGGACAAGGCCGAGCGCGCTCTGCCCAACCGCCTTCACAACGAGCCGCCTTCAATGAGCGGGGTCTGTGCGGTGCTGATGCCGAGGAGGCGCAACAGGTCCTTGGGCGATTCGGCGACCACGGGGGACGGCCCGATCGGGCGGCCGTATCCCCAGCCCGCGTGGATGTAGGAGACGCCGGCGCGCCGCGCCGCCTCTTGGTCGACCCCCATGTCGCCCACGTACGTCACATCGGCCGGGTCGGTACCGAGGTCGACCAAGGCGAGCAGGATCGGGTCCGGTGCCGGCTTACCCCGCCCCTGCCCATCGGGCCCGCGCACGGTGGCGAACGGGCAGCCGAGCCGCTCAAGGAGGGGGTTTGTCCTGGACAACGGCTTGGAGGTGACGACTCCGAGGGACCAGCCGGCAGCGGCGGCCGAGAGAAGGACGCCTGTGATGTCGTCGAACTCTCGGGCCAGATCGGACGCTGCCGCAGACGCCTCCCCGTACGTCCGGTGAATCTCCCCAGCGTTGGCCAGACCGAGACGTCCCATGATGTCGCCGAAGGGGCGGCCGAGGTGTTCCTGGTACGCCTCGAAGGGCACGTCGAGGCCATGGGCTTCCTGGACCGCGTGCCACGCTCTCTCCATCACAGGACGCGTGTCGACGAGAACGCCGTCCAAATCGAAGAGGAGGCTACGCCGTACTAACGAACCGCAGTCGGCCTCGCTCCCCGACACGGTATACGAATCAGAGGGAAGTGATTCAGGAGGCATGATGAAGGTCTCCAAAGAGGGAATGACGAGGGTCAGAAAGCGACGGTCGGTTCCGGGCGCCTGATGAAAAGCGAGCACCCGCTTACCGGTTTCGTCCTCGGTGGGGCGCATGGTCCGGCTGTCGGCCATCACCGAAACGAGACAGAGGCTGGTCTTCACCGGATTTCCTCCCCGGCAAAGGCAGATGGTGGTTTCGTTGACCTTGAGTGAACCGTGAATGACGACGGGTAGGTATCCCCGGCCGGTCCGCGATGCCGTCAAACCCGTCAAAGATCGTTCTCTTGTGAACGGGGCCGAAGAATGGCACACAGGAACGAGCGACTGGCTTCTGTGATCGCGGAGACCGGCTGGTCGCAGCCCAAGGTCGCCGCAGCGGTAGTAAGGGTTGCCGCCGAGGTCGGTGCCAGTGAACTGTTCAGCACGACGCGTTCCCACATCGCGATGTGGATCTCCGGAACCCGTCCCACCGGCAGGGCACCCCTTATCTTGTGCGAGACGTTGTCTCGGCGGCTGCAACGCCCGGTCACACTGGCGGAAATCGGGCTTTCGGTATCGACCCCCGATGCCGACCCGGCATCCGAATGGCGCGTCGATACGCTGACCGCGCTGGTGGATCTGGGGAGAAGCGACATGGACTTGGGACGCCGCCAACTACTGGCTGGCGCCGCCTACTCGATAGGCGGCCTGGTGCTACCCGGACAGCAGTGGTGGGATGACGCTCCAGAGCGAGCGAGATCCCGGCCGGCCACGACAAGCCGCCGCATCGGCATCGGCGAAGTCAACGCCGTCCGCGAGATGACGGAGTTCTTCTCGAAGCGCGATCAACGGCACGGCGGGATGGATGGCCGCACCGCTCTCTGCCGCTACATCCACGACGACGTCGCGAGATACCTCGGCGGCGTCTTCACCAGCGAAGAGACACGCTGTTCTCTTTTTGCCGCAGCCTCCGAGGCCGTATATGTGGCGGGCTGGATGAGCTTCGACGCCTCGGAACACGAAGCAGCGCGCCGCTATTTCACACTCGCCCTGAAACTCGCCGCGGAGGCCGATGAGGCCCCGCTGGCTGGTCACATCCTGCGGGCCATGGCCCACCAGGCGATCGACTTGGGTCACCCCGGGGCGGGTGTGCGGCTCGCGGCGGCGTCTGTCGACCGAAAGCGCTACACCCTGGCGACTCCTCGCGAGCGCGCGCTGCTCGGTGTCGTACAGGCACGCAGCCTCGCGACCGACGGGCAGAGGCGTGAAGCGATCGCCGCCCTGCTCCGCGCGGAGGACGACCTGGCCGCGGCGGGACCGGGCGACGAAGACCCACAGCGGGTTTGGTTCTTCCAGCGGGCCTCGCTGGCCCACGAGACCGCACGCACCCTCTGGACCCTCGGCGATCTCGAAGGGGCACTTCGCGAGTTCCACAACAGCGTGGTGACGAGGAAGGCCGAGGCGTTCAGCCGGACCCACGCCGTGACACTCGGCTACATGGGCACCGTGCAGGCCAAGCAGGGCAACGTCGAGGCAGCCTGCCACACGTGGGCCCAGGCTCTTGACGCCATGGAAGGCGTTCAGTCGGGAAGAGCACGTGAGGCCGTCGTGAACATGCGCAGAGTGTTGTCTCCCTTCCGGAACCGCGGGATCAACGTGGTAGCGGAGATCGACGAGCGAGCCAAGGCCGTACTCAAACGAGTAGCCTGACAGCGCCGTGATGGCGAGGATGAGCACGGTGCAGCCGTGCTTCCCGCCCTACTCGAAGCCGAGAAGGGGAAACTCGTGTCCACACAGTCCATCGAAGTGCCTGTGATCGCCACCGTGGTTGGAGGTCACACCGGTCGGCTCGACGACTTCAAGGGCGGTGTGGAATCGATCATCAGGTTGCGCCCGGACTACCCGTTGGAGACGCTGCAGGGGATCGAGGAGTTCTCCCACCTCCAGGTCACCTGGTTCTTCAACTTCGGATCTCCTGATGACGTCGCTCTTCACGCCCGTAGTCCACGCGACAATCCGGCGTGGCCGGCGACAGGGACGTTCGTGCACCACAATCACCGGCGGCCAGCACGGCTGGCGACCTCGTTCCCTCGCCTGCTCCGTGTCGATGGACGGGATCTGCATGTCACTGATCTCGACGCGGATGACGGCACGCTCGTGGTGGATCTGGTAGCGGTCTTCGAGGAGATGCTCCCTCGAGGCCCTGTCACGCAGCCGTCTTGGCCCAGCGAGATGCTGAAGGACTACTGGCGAGACGCTTCCGAACGCTGATCCGGATGGGGCGCTGGCATCAATCCGAACGAGGGGGGTTGATACTTTCGTCGCCAGTGCCGGCCAGCGTCGACGTTTCCTAGGAGTGGTCAGATGCCGGGGCGGAATGGAGTGCCTGGTCGAGCACTCGATTCGCTTCGCCTTCACGCGATGTCGAATTCGCCGTCCTTCACTCCCCCAATGAAGGCGTGCCACTCCGCGGGAGTGAAGAGCAGCTTGGGGCCATCAGGGTTCTTGCTGTGACGAACGGCGACTACGCCGGGAAGGTTCGCTGCGACTTCGACGCAGTTGCCCCCGCCACCACCACTGAGCGAGCTCTTCTTCCAGGCGGCCTTGGAGAGGTCGATGCCGGTTAGATCATTGACTTCCATCGAATCCCCGCTTCCTTGATGATGTCCAGCGATTGGCTGGGCCGGTAGGCTTCAGCGCGAATCCTGTCATATCTGGCCCAGACCAGAGACACCACTTCATGGTCTGCCGATACCTCGCCGGTCGCGGACGACTCTATGGAGACGGAGGTAGGGGCGTCCGGCAACTCCGCGATGATGAAGCTCGACAGCAGGCCGGATGTGCACGACGTATCCCGTGGAACGACCTGGATCTTGATGTTCTGTCGGCCCGCAAGGGCTACGAGACGGCTGAGCTGCTCATGCATGATCTCAGGACCGCCGATGAGACGGTCCAAGACCGTCTCATCCAGCAAAACCCATAGGGCGGGTGGGCGGTCTCGATCGAGGATGATCTGACGGGACATTCGGGCAGCGACCTGTTCCTCGATCTCGTCCTCGGAGGTAGCGAGGTCACCGCGGAAGACGGCTCGCGCGTAGTCCGCGGTCTGGAGGAGCCCGGGGATCAGCAGCGGATCCCAGCTTCGCAGTACCTGCGCTCGGGGCTCGATCTCATCCGACCATCCGAGGAACCAGTGGGGCGCCGACGGTGAGGTGATGTTCCGGCAGAGCCGGGCGAAGAGGTCGCCCGTCCCGAACACCTCATCGCACCGGGCTGCCAGGTCCGGCTTGGGCGTCCGGTTGCCGATCTCGATGTGCCCCACGAGCGACCCGGAGACTCCCAAACGTGTGCCGAGCCGCTCTTGGGATAGACCGGCTTGCTTGCGGGCCCGTGCCAGCTCACGCCCGAAGCGCTGAACGGGCGTCAGACGGGGATCGAGGTCGTTCGCCATGCCCTTCCTCTCCTCGGTTTCCTGATGTGATGACACGTTCTGACAGACCGCTACACCTAGCGAAAGTTTCTGTCGTCCGATTGTCGATGGATTGCGGCTACACGTCCACCGAAACTGAGGGAATCTAATCCCAGATGTTTACTCCACGACTGATCAATGACAACAACCAGACAAAACCTCTGGCCGCTTGTCTATGCGTCAGCCGTGATCGGAGCGTCGATGTATCCATCGGGAGGTGAACCAATGGCTTCGGGGAATGCGCTGCACACTCAGAAGCACCTCATCTACCCGGTGCAGCCCACCTGGGATCTGCGAAACCTGGGGATCGCCACCGCTGTTGTTCTTCTCCCAGCAGCACTCCACGCCCTGGACACCCTGCAGGTGACCGGCAGGCCCCATTCCTGGTCGCGCTTTTGGAGACGGAACGAATCGGCCGGGATACCCGAGGAGAAAGCGGCCATAAAAGCCAAGGTGGCGGTAAGTGCATGAAGGTTCAAAAAAAGGCCAAGCTGGGAGCAGGCCGCCGGCCTCGATGTGTGGCCAATCAAGACTTGCACGGCGTGGGACAGGCAGACTTCGCCGGGCAGGCCGTATCGGTTGGTGCCGCGAGGGCGTGGGCTAACGGGCTGCTGGACGGGCAGGTCGCCGACGACGTGCGGGAGTCCGCAGTGCTCCTGCTCAGCGAGTTGTTCACCAATGCCGTCGTGCATTCGGAGTCCGGTCGTAGGCCAGGCGGACAGGTCACCGTTTTCCTGGCTGTCGGAGATGGCGCGACATACTGCGAGGTCATCGATGACGGATCCGACACCAGCGTTCCGGTTATCCGTGAGGTGTCCCTGGAAGGCGACGGCGGGCGGGGCCTGTGGATGGTGAACGCGATGGCGGACGCCTGGGGCTTCCACCACGACGACGAGGCCGGGAACGCGGTCTGGTTCCGGATGGGCACACGCCCGGCTATAGCGCATGCCGTTTCATGTTCGAACGCTGCCGCTGCCTCATGAGAGACCGGTGGTCACGGCAGGAGCGGCGCCCTGTCCGTTCCCCCGGGTCGCTACGGCACAGCGCTACAGATCCGGCCAGGCGCCTGGTGAGATGACTCGGTGAAGCTCCGTGCCGTTATGTGCACCCCCAACTACGGCGGCACGGTCGCGGTCTCTGCCTTCCCCCATAGCAGAGCCGCCATAGGGACCTGCTCGCACGCGTTCTGACGCGCGGCAGGCCCCGGCGCGACGGTACGGTCAAGCCCCCGTATCGCCCGTACCGTCGCGCCCTGCCAAAAGAGCCCCGGTGGTGCGGTGAGCAGTGGAATGACGAACGTCAGTGAGCAGACGGCCGCGCGGTGTACAGGCAGGTTAGAGCTGTCTCCACCACGCTTGCCGCCTGGGGATCGTCGAGCCCCCGGCCAAAGCTCGGATTAGAAGTCGCCGAATCGATGGACTGATCGCCCTTGTCCGGCTTCCTGTCGGCAGCACCCGGGCGCGCTGGCCTCAGAGGGATGAGGGTCACAAGCCAGCCGGCCGAGGCCCAAGACGTGATCCAGATGGCCGGCTCCCCGACCGGAACCGCCCTTGCCCACCAACGTGGCACTGTTCAACGCGGTCATCGCCGGGGCGGCCGGTTACGTGCTCCAGCAGATCCACGGCTCGGATCTGGTGGGCACGCCGAACACCGGGAGTGACGAGGAGATCAGCCCAGCGGGACGCTCCACTCCAGGCGGGTTCCGCCGGCCTCAGGGGAGCCGAGGGTGAAGGCGCCGCCGAGCTGTTCGGCGCGGTCGGCGAGGTTGCGCAGGCCGCTGCGGCGGCCCTCGGCCGGGATGCCGACGCCGTTGTCCTCCACCACGAGGGTCAGCCGCCTGTCCCCGGCATGGACGGCGACGTCGGCGCGGGTGGCCCTGGCGTGGCGGACGAGGTTCGAGAGGGCCTCGCGCAGGACGGCGAGCAGGTGTTCTGCGACCTCGGCGGGCACGTCGTTGTCGAGCCGGCCCTCCAGGCTCAGGCCCGGCATGAAGCCCAGGTGACCGCGGGCGCCCTCGACCAGATCGACCACCTGGGTGCGCAAGCTGGGCGCGGCCTCCTCGCGCGGGGTCTGTAGGGCGAAGATGGTCGAACGGATCTGCCGGATGGTGGTGTCCAGTTCGTCGATCGCGCTCTGCAGCCGGGAGGAGGCCTCCGGCCGCTCGACCAGCCGCACGGCGCTCATCAGCGTCATCGCCACCGCGAACAGCCGCTGGATGACCACGTCGTGCAGGTCCTTGGCGATCCGGTCGCGGTCTTCGAGCAGGCCGAGCCGCTCGGCGTCCCTGCGGGCGTCGGCCAGCTCCAGCGCGACGGCCGCCTGCCCGGCGAACGCGTGCAACGTCCGCAGCTCGGACTGGCTGAACGGCATCCGTCCAGAGCGTCTCATGAGCGCCAGCACGCCGCGCACGGCTTGTGGCGCGCCAAGCGGTACGGCGGCCAGCGGTCCCACCGGTAGAGTGTCGGCGTAGGTGAGCACGAGTTCGGTGCTGCTGGGGTCGTCGAGCGTGAGCGGCTCACCGCTGAGAAAGGCCCAGCCCGCGAACGACCCCTCGATCGGTACCGTGCCGCCAATCAATCCACTCGGCTGCCCTTCTCCTGTGGTTGGTGCGCCGTCCTCGAACAGCTCGCCCTCTTCCAGAGTCACCCGCAGGATTTCACCGCCCTTGCTCGGCAGCAGGATCGCCGCGCCGTCTGCGCCGACCATCTGCAGAGCGCGGCGCGCGATCAGAGTGAGCACCTCTCGTGACTCGGCGCCGGACAGTAGATGGGTGGTGATCTCAGCCGAGGCTTGCAGCCAGGTTTCCCGGCGACGGCTCTCCTCATAGAGGCGGGCGTTCTCGATTGCCACACCGGCGGCAGCGGCGAGGGCCACGACAATGGCTTCGTCGTCCTCGTCGAACTGCCCGCCACCGCGTTTCTCGGTCAGGTACAGGTTGCCGAACACCTCATCGCGTACCCGGAGTGGCACGCCGAGGAAACTGCCCATCGGGGGATGGCCGGGTGGGAATCCGTAGGACTCGGGATGCTGGGAGATGTCGGCCAGCCGCAGCGTCTGCGGCTCCTTGATCAGCAGGCCGAGCAGGCCTAGCCCGTGCGGCCAGTGCTCGATTCTGGCGATCTCCTCCTCGCTCAGCCCGACCGGGACGAACTGGATGAGCGTGTTCTCTTCGCCGATCACGCCCATCGCCCCGTAGGTGGCGTCGACCAGCGTGGTCGCGGTCTGCACGATGCGCCGCAGGACGATCTCCAGGTCGAGGTCGCTGCCCACCGAGACGACGGCCTCCAGCAGCGCGTGCACCCGGTCCCGAGTGGCCAGCACCGCCTCCAGGCGGGTCTGCAGCTCGGCCAGCAGGTCATCCAACCGCATGCTGGGAATCAGCGAACCGGGCTCCTTGTCCGTCATGGTGCAAAGTTTTACATCCAATACACGCCAGTGCCCAACCCCAGGGAGCAGGGGGCGGGCGCTGAAGCCGATGGGCGGTAGGTCTACTTGAGGATCGGGAAGCGGCGGACCAGGGGGTGGCGGCCCACCACTTGCCGAGTCCGAAGGGGGTGCCGGCGCCGGCCAGGGCCAGGCCCGCCAGGACGATGGCGTAGACGATGTGCTCGTCGATGAAGGGGTTGGTGGTCAGGGGCAGTTCGGCGGCCCACATCATGAGCAGGAGCAGTCCGCCGGTGGTGGCGGCGATCCGCATCCCGATGCCGGGGACGAGCGCGGCGCCGATGCCGGCCAGGCCGATCATGAACAGCCAGTCGACCCAGGTCTGGCCCACATATCAAGGAAACCGCGATCAGCGGCCGGGCTGCAGGAGCCGTACGGCACGCTGCGGGGCCCCCGAAGGCCCGCGATCGTCGGACCTTCGGTCCAAGCCCGTCTCCACCGCGTCGACAACTAGCAGGGACAGTGCCGGTGTATGCCGAGGGCCGGTCGTAGGGCCGGTAGCCCAGCCCCTGAGGGTGACGACGAGATCCTCGGCGGGCGCTGGGAAGGCCGGGCAGCGCGACGGCCGAGGGCTTGGCCTATCCTGCGGCCATGGCCGAGATCATCTCTCCGACTCCCGGGGAAGCCTTCGAGTTGCTGCTCGCTGGTAACCAGCGCTTCGTTGCGGGCGCCCCGGAGCACCCGAACCAGGACGCGACACGTCGC
This sequence comes from Microbispora sp. ZYX-F-249, assembly GCF_039649665.1. Taxonomy (NCBI): domain Bacteria; kingdom Bacillati; phylum Actinomycetota; class Actinomycetes; order Streptosporangiales; family Streptosporangiaceae; genus Microbispora; species Microbispora maris. The sequence continues at coordinate 133,481 of NZ_JBDJAW010000001.1, forward strand.
GCCGAGATCGCACCGGGCCAGCGCCCGTTCGCTGTCCTGTTCGGGTGCTCCGACTCCCGGTTGGCGGCAGAAATCATCTTCGACCGTGGTTTGGGTGACCTGTTCGTGGTGCGCACCGCGGGCCACGTGACGGGTACGGAGGTGCTGGGCAGCATCGAGTACGGGGTGGATGTGCTGGACTGCCCGCTGGTGGTGGTCCTCGGCCATGACTCGTGCGGTGCGGTGGGCGCCGCGTGCGCCGCACTGGAGAACGGGATAGCGCCAGCCGGGTACGTCCGGGACGTCGTCGAGCGGGTGACCCCCAGTGTGCTCGCGGCGCGGGCCGCAGGCCGCGTGGAGGCCGACGAGATCCTGGCTGAGCACGTGAGGCACACGGTCGACCTGCTGTTGGACCGCTCTCGGGTGCTCGCCGAACGGGTCGGCGCGGGCGAGGCCGCCGTCGTGGGCCTGTGCTATCGCCTGGCCGACGGCAGCGCTCAGGTGGTGGCAGCCCGCGGCCTCGACGTCACCGCCGACTCCATATCGTGACCGGAGCTGCGGCGTAGTTCGGGCTTCGTTCAGCCGACAACGGACTGTGCTGGCGTGCCGACTCGCGCGCGGACCGCCTCGACGGCTTCCCACTGGGCGGTGCTCAGGCAGGCCAGCGCCGCTGGGAAGACTCCGTCCTGTTCTTTGAGGATGTGGGCGCGCAGCAGGTTCATGATGTCGAGCAGCCGGAGTGGCCAGCCAGGGTCGGTAGGTGTGCCGTGCTCGGCCTCGCCGAGGACGGCCTCGATGAGCCGGTGTTCCGCTTCCAGCCCCGCGATATGGTCGGGGAACTCCACGGCCATGGCCGGGAACAGGCCGTGCTCCTCGACCTCGGTGTGCGGGGCGAGGACCACGGCGATTCGCCTGGCGATTGCGGCCATCGCGTCCACGTCGTCGGCTGTATGCGCCGTGCGCGCGTCTCCTATCAGGTCGACCACCACATCGTGCTCACGTGTCAGTTCGTCGATTGTGGCCAAGGCCTGGCAGCCGCAGTACTCACACATGTGCTTCCGATCCTCGATACGTACTCGATGTCGCTTTCCGCTCCTCCAACATTGCCCGGCCTTTGGACCGAGTGGACAGGGACCTTGGACCTGTCTGTACGGGTCCCGTGTCACCCGGGTGCCACGGACCCTGCCTCGGGTGGGCGTGTCTTGTCGACCGGTACGGCCGGTGCCCGGTAGGAGTAGGAACCTCTCCCCTTCCTGATCGAGATCGGTGATCGATGGTTCCGGGGACGGGGACGCGCAGAGATGTTCTGGTCTCCAGGCGCTGGATTCAGGCCGCGGCGCTGGTGGCGGTGTTCGGGTTCTTCGTCATGGGGGTGCTCGCCTTCCGTACGTACACCGCGGGGCCGCCCGTGCCGCGGCTCGTGGTGAGCGAGTCCGGGCAGGAGCTGTACACCGGCCGCGACGTCGCCGACGGGCAGAAGGTCTTCCTGGCCAACGGGCTGATGCAGTACGGGTCCGTGCTCGGGCACGGGGGCTACCTCGGGCCGGACTACACGGCCGACTACCTGCGGCGCGCCGCCACCGCTGCCCTCCGGGCCCACGGCGGCGGCGACCGCGCTCGTCAGCAGGTCAGAAAGGAGTTCCGCGCCAATCGCTACGACCCCCGTTCCGGGGTGCTGACCTACACGCGGGCACAGGCGGACGCCTTCACCGCTCTCGTCGGGCACTATCGCGACTACTTCGCCGACCCCCGCACCGACAAGGGGCTGCGACCGCGGGCGATCACCGACCCGCGGCAGGTTCGTCAGCTGACCGCGTTCCTGTCCTGGACGGCCTGGATCGCCTCGGCCGAACGCCCCGGCACGGGATACTCCTACACCAACAACTGGCCTGGCGAGCCGTTGGTCGGCAACGCGCCTACCGCCGACACCGTGCTGTGGAGCGTGGTGTCGCTGATCGCCCTGCTGGTCGGCATCGGGGCGCTGTTCGGAGCGGTCGGCCGATGGGGCGGTCATCTGGGCTGGCGCGGCCGTCAGGCGGAGGCCATCGTCTTCCGCTCCCCCGACCAGGTGGCGCTCACGCCCGCTCAGCGGGTCACCGCGTTCTTCTTCCTCGTCGTCGCGCTGCTCTTCCTCGCCCAGGTGCTGCTGGGCGGTGCGACGGAGCACTATCGGGCCGATCTCACGAGCTTCTTCGGCCTCAACCTGGCCGAGTTGCTGCCCTTCAACCTGGCCCGCACCTGGCACCTGCAACTGTCGCTGTTCTGGGTGGTGGCCGCCTTCCTCGCGGCCGGCATCTTCCTGGCTCCGCTCATGGCCGGAGGTGAGCCGCGGGGGCACGGGAGGCTCGCCTGGACGCTCCTGGCGGCCCTGGCCGTCGTGGCGTTCGGCTCCCTGATCGCGGAGGGGCTGAGCATCCACGGGTTCGTCCGGCCGGGCAACTTCTGGGGCAGCCAGCAGTTCGAATGGCTCGACCTCCCCCGCGTCTGGCAGATCCTGCTGGCCGCCGGGATGGCGCTGTGGGCGGTGATGATGTGGCGGGTGCTGCGTACGGCCCTGGCGAGGGACAGCCGCGGCAACCTGCCCTGGATGTTCTTCCTGTCCGGCCTGGCGATCCCCGGCGTCTACGCGGTCGGGCTGCTGGCCCGCCCTGGCGACACCTTCACCGTCACCGACTTCTGGCGATTCTGGGTCGTGCACCTGTGGGTGGAGGACTTCCTCGAACTGTTCACCACCGCCATGGTCGCCTACATGTTCGTCCAGCTCGGCGTGGTACGGGAACGGGTCGCCCTGGTGGTGATCTATCTCGACATCATCCTGTACTCCGCCGGCGGCGTGATCGGCACCATGCACCACCTGTACTTCAGCGGCGAACCCGTGGAGCATCTCGCGCTGGGCGCGTTCTTCTCCGCGATGGAGGTCGTGCCGCTGACCTTCCTGACCGTGGAGGCGTGGTCGTTCGTGCAGCTCGGGGCGCGCCAGCACATGGAGTCACCCACCCCGTTCCCGCACCGCTGGGCCGTGATGTTCCTGGTCGCCGTCGGCTTCTGGAACTTCCTCGGCGCGGGCGTATTCGGCTTCCTGATCAACCTCCCGATCGTCTCCTACTACGAGATCGGCACCGGCCTGACGGCCAACCACGCGCACGCCTCGATGATGGGCGTCTACGGCATGCTCGCCATCGCCCTGGGCCTGTTCACGCTGCGCTACCTGATCCCCGCCGACCGGTGGCCGGAGAAGTGGGCCAAAATCTCCTTCTGGTCCCTCAACATCGGCCTGGCCTGGATGTGCTTCGCCACCCTGCTGCCGCTCGGGCTCCTGCAACTCTACGAGTCGGTGGCCTCCGGCTACTTCGAGGCGCGCTCGCTGGGCTACCTCACCGGCCGAACCAACACCCTGCTGGAGTGGCTGCGGCTGCCCGGCGACGCGCTGTTCATCGTCGGCGGCGTCCTGCCCTTCTGCTGGATCGCCTGGCTCGGCGTACGCCATCGGGGCCGCCGGGCCACGGCCGACCCGGCCACCGGGCTCACCCCCGCCCCCCGGCTATCGGACATCAGGGAACCGGTGGACACCGCATGATCGGTCCCTTCACCACGGAGACGGTCCTGGCGGACGGCTACGCGGCCGGGCTGCTCGTCACCGCCGCCGCGCTGGACCGCCTCGCCCGCCACGTCGCCGAGCGATCCGAACGCCACCGCACCGGCCACCACACCGGCCACCGCACTGGGGGCTTCACCTACCGGCCCGAACACGACGCCTGGGTGTGCCCGGCCGACCAGATGCTCTGGCCCGTCGGCCAGGACCGGCACCACCGGCTCTACCGCGCCAGGCCCTCGGTCTGCAACGCCTGCCCCCGCAAGCCCGACTGCACCCCCTCACGCCACGGGCGCGAGATCGTCCGGGCACTGCGGCCCTGGCCGCACTCCGAAGCGGGGCGCTTCCATCGCGGGATCGCCCTCGTGCTGGTCGCCCTGGCCGCCTCGCTGACGCTCATCGAGGCGGTGCGTCACCCCGCGTGGCCCGACCTCGCCCTGGCCGCCGCCGCGCTCGCGGCCACCGCCATGACGGGATGGTGGCTGACCGGCCACCTGCGCGCCACCCCCGCCTGCTTCCCCGGCCCCTTCCCCGAACCCGGACAGAAATCGACGAACCGCGACCGGTACACCACCATCTGGAGGTCGGAGTCATGATCTGGGTGACCGCCGTGGCGGCCCTTCTCCTGGCGGGCGCCCTGACAGGAGTGCGGGTGCTGCGCGAGTACGAACGGGCCGTCGTCTTCCGGCTCGGCCGGCTCCTGCCCCTGCGAGGACCCGGGCTCGTGGTCCTGGTCCCGCTGGCCGACCGGATGGTCCGCGTCGACCTGCGGACCATCGCCCTCACCATCCCGCCGCAGGAGGCGATCACCAGGGACAACGTCCCCGTCCGGGTCAACGCGGTCGCCTACTTCAAGGTCGTCGACCCGGTCCGGTCGGTCAACGAGGTGGAGAACCACGCGGTCGCCACCTCCCAGCTCGCCCAGACGAGCCTGCGCTCCGTACTCGGCCGCCACGACCTCGACGCCCTGCTTGCCGAACGCGACCGGCTGGGCGAGAGCCTGCAGAGGGTCCTCGACGAGCACACCGAGCCCTGGGGCGTGAAGGTCGACCTGGTCGAGATCAAGGACGTCGAGATCCCCGAGGCGATGCAGCGCGCCATCGCCCGTCAGGCCGAGGCCGAACGCGAACGCCGCGCCAAAGTGATCAACGCGGAGGGAGAGCTCCAGGCCGCGCAGAACCTGCGCGACGCCGCACGGACCCTGTCGGCCGACCCGGCCGCCATCCAGCTCCGCTACCTGCAGACCCTGCTCGAACTGGGCGGCGAAGGCCGTTCGACCATCGTCTACCCGGTGCCGATCGACCTGCCGACCCCCTCGCCCGGGGCCGATCGGTCACCCGAGCTTCCCGCCGCGCTCGCCGCCGCTGCCCGCATGCCATACGGCTGCGCCTGCGCACAGGAGCGGCGGCAGCCGCGGCCCTCCTGAGACCGAGGCCACGCGGCCTGGTCCAGCATCCTCCACAGCGTGCACCCTCCATGTGCAGAGGCACGTACATGCCGGGTCAGGTGACGCGTCCGTGCTGCCGTAACACATGTCGCCCGGCAGGTGTGAGGGTTGTTCAGGGACGGCCGGTGCCGGCTGGTGGAGCCAGAACGCTGGGGGTGCCGCGACGCGCTGCGAAGAGCTCCAGGGCGATAAGGAAGAACGCGGCCGTGATGACGAGGGTGGTGCTGGTCGCGGCGAGCAGTCCCTCGGCGGCTTTGGTGGCCGAGACCATGTTGTAGGCGGCGTGCCACACAGCGACCAGTGCGATGCTGCCGCCGCTGCGGTTGTACAGCCAGGTCAGTACGACGGCTCCGCACAGTAGACCGATGAACCAGCCCACCACGGTGACGGCGGTGAAGCCGCGAAACGATTGGAGCACCAGGAACATCGGGGCGTGCCAGCCCGCCCAGCCGACGCTGACGACCAGTGTGGACCTCAGCGGACTCCACCGAGCCTGGGCGCAGGGCAGCGCGTAACCACGCCACCCTGTCTCCTCGCCGAAGCCGTTGACCAGCAGCACGGCGAGGGCCACCCCGGCCACTCCCCAGGAAGCGGGGACACCGTTGATCACGGCGAAGTCCGCGAGAGGAGGCAAGGGTTGCCCGGTGGCGGCGGTGACCGCCAGGACCACGGGCAGCAGTAGCAGAGGGCTGAGCGCCACCGACCACCACCGCACCGGCACCTGCACCGCCAGCATGCGCCGGCCCAGCCCGGCCAGCCCACGGCGGCCGCCGTAGGCGGCGGTGACCGAGACCGCGGCCAGGGCAGGGCCGGCGAGGGCGGGAAAGTGGGTCGGCCACCCGTGCCCGCCGATGACGGTTCCGCCGGACAGCGCAATCGGGACCAGCCACAGCCAGGACAGCGCATAGGCCAAGACGAAGAACCACCGCAAGGGCCTGGCGGTGCGGCCTGTGGCGATGGCGGGGGCAGGGGATGTGCGACCGGTCATACTCGCTATGGCAGCGTGTCTCCTCTGGGTAGGCCAGAGACCAAGGTCACTTCCACCGACCGCTGATGCGGCCGCTCTGCTTCCGTCCTCGGCGGCAACGGCCGCTGCCTCCCATGGTCACCCGCATGTCCGCTTCAGTCGAGACGAGCACGAGCACCTCTGGCGACTGAAACGTACCCCGCACCGGCATGCTCTGCCTCGGCACTGGACAGGTCGTCCACCAGCCGGTCCATATGCATCGCCGCTACTGCACCTGGTTGGCTTCCTGCGTCTCGATGCCGACCTGCTCGCGGTCGCGGCCGAGGCGAGCCCACCGCTCGTCTCCATTCGTGATGATGCGCGAGAGCTGGCCGCATGGATTGAGGGTCTGCCGGTCAGGGAGAAGGATCGGTTGCTGGTGCGCTGCTGCGCGACGCCGCCGACGGCGCCCTGGAGGTCCGCAACGACCCACAGGCATCCCCTGCCGGTCATCCCTTCAAGGTCGCCCAGGTGCCCGGGACGCTGTCCGACGCCGGCGTTTACGCGGAGCGGCCCCGGCTGTGCGACCTGGGCCACCTGCGTACGCCCTATCAGAAGCCGGACGGCGGGGTCGGCTACCGCTGCCCGGCGGAACCAGTGGAGACCTACGTCCGCAAGGGCGGTCGCATCGAGGAGACCGCCGGGCGCCGGTGCCTGTGCAACGGGCTGCTCGCCGTGATCGGTCTCGGACAGTGCCATCTGGACGGTTATCTCGAGCCCCGCTGCTCACCCTCGGCCAGGACACCGGCTTCCTCAGCGGTCTGCCGGACGACTACTCGGCCGCCGACGTGGTCGACCGCATCCTGCAGGGGACCGGCGCACGCTGATCCAGAGCCGGGCCCGGCGGCGCCGCCTCGCGTTCACGGACGCCGATGGCCACGAGCGGTCGGCGTCCCGGCACGGCCGCTCGTGGCCGCGCCGGTATGCCGGCGCGGCCACCGCCGCGCTCGACCTGGCACAGGAAACAACCGGGTCCGCTCCGCTGTGCCGCACTGGTCCGCTCCGGGGCGGTCACGGCTACGTCCCGGGCAGGGCGGTGGCCAGGAGCACGACACCGAGCGAGCCGACGAGCGCGGCGGTGGCGAGCGCCCGCGCGGCGGCCGGCCGCCCGGTGCCGCTTGCCCAGCCGTGCAGTCCGGCCGTCAGCATCACCGCGCAGAACAGCAGGAGCTTCGCGGCGAGGATCCGCCCGTAACCCGGCTGCGCGAGCGAGGTCCAGGTGACGCCCTTGTGCGCGGCCATGGCGACCCCGGTGACGAGCTGGAGGGGAAGGAACGCCGTGACCGTGAAGAGGCCGAACCGCCGCCCGACCGCGCTGAGCACGGCGGCCCGCCGTTCGGCGTCGAGCAGCCGACGGGCCAGCGGCAGCAGGATGAGCGAGACCGCCAGCTGACCGCCGACCCACAGGGCCGCGCCGAGCACGTGCAGGAACCGGATGACCGACCACCAGGTCATGGCGCGCTCACCGCGAAGAGCCCGTGGGCGCCGGCCTCGGCGCGCGGCATCGTGTGGTCGACGAAGGGGTAGTGCCCGGGTTCCGGGAACACCAGCTCGGCGAAGCCGCCCTGGGCCGGGGCGAGGTCCAGCACCTGAGCGCCGCCCGGGTCGCCCCTCTTGAGTAGATATGCGCCTTCCTTGTAGACGGTGTCGAACGGCACGCCGACCACGTGGAAGGCGGTTCCCGTCCCCGGACCGCCGGCGACCACCCAGATGCGCACCCGCTCGCCGGCTTCGGCCGTGAGAGGGGCGTGGTCGTAACCGGCGGCGGTGCCGTTGAACATCCATCCGTCCGGCCGGCCCTCGAGGATCCGCGAGCCCAGGTCGTCCTGGTCGGGTCGCCCGAGGTAGAGCTCGCCCTGGACGAGCACGAACTCACGGTCCACCGTCGGCAGGTCCGGCGGGTCGATGACGACGGCGCCGTACATGCCGTTCGCGATGTGCAGGCTCATGGGCATGGTGGAGCAGTGGTACAGCCAGGCTCCGGCCCGGTCGGCGCGGAAGCGGTAGGTGAGCCGCTGCCCGGGGTCGATGGTCCGCATCGGCCCGTCGGGGGCGACGGCCCCGGCGTGGAAGTCGATGCCGTGACCGATGGTCCCGTCGTTGACGAACGTCACGACGAACACGTCTCCCACCCGGCCGCGCAGCGTCGGGCCGGGAACCGAGCCGTCGAAGGTCCACATGCGGCGGCGCACGCCCGGCGCGACCTCGAGATCGGTCTCCTTCACCCGGATCTCGACCCGGTGCTCCTTGCCCCCCGCCGCGGGCTTCAAGGTGGCGTCGTACGGCGTCCACCCCGCCGACATCGGCGCGCCGGGGTCGAGGGCGGTCGCTTCCGGCCGGGCGATGCTCGGCTGTCCGGTGCCAGCCGTGCCAGAAAGGTCCATGCCCGCATGTCCCATATGCTGCGAGTGTCCCGCATAGGAGGATTCGGCGCTCGCAGCCGCCGGAGCGGGCACGATGCGCATGGTCATGCCAGCCGCCTTATGCCCCGCGACGGTGCACGCGCCCTCCACCGGTCCGGCCAGCGGGGCGAGCTTCAGCACGGCGGTCTCGCCGGGGGCGAGCATCGGAGTGCGGTCACCGGTGGACAGCCTCAGGTCGTGTCGCTGGGCGTCAGCGTTGGTCACCCGGAGCGTCAGCCGCGCGCCGGAGGGGGCGTTGACGACCGCGGGCCGTACGCGCATCGCGGCGAGCGTCACCTCGACCGTTCTCTGCGCACCGGGAACGACGTCCAGCCGGGCCGACCCGGCGCCCCCGGACATGGCGACGGCGACGGCGGCGGCCGTCAGCAGGCAGCCGACGACCACGCCGAGGGGAGCGGGCGACACCCGGCCCTGCGGGTGACGCGCCAGCAGGAGCGCGGTCACGGCAAGCGCGACGAAGGCGACCGCGGGGGCGAGGACGAGCGCCCAGCCGAGCAGGCCGAGGGGTTCGGGCACCGGCAGCGAGAGAAGCGGCACCCCGAGGTTGGCCGCCGCCAGGCGGTAGGGCCAGCCCCGCTCCAGCAGAGCCGCGTTCTGCTTGAAGCGGGCCGGCCCGCCCCCGAGCACCGCGGGCAGCAGGTGCATGAGCGACCCCAGCAGCACCTGGGCGGCGAACCCGGCCAGCACCAGCGGCAGCAGCGGCTCCAGAGCCGCCGGCAGGTCGTCAGCGGTACGGATGGCGACCAGCACGAGATCGGTGATGAGCGCGATCCCGAACCACGCCACCCCCGCCCCCAGCGTCCAGGCCGCTCCCGTGTGCGGCCGACGCCGCCGCAGCGTCTCCGCCAGAGGGGTCAACGCCACGGCCGCCGCGGCCAGATACACCGCCAGCCCGGCCACCGCGACCCAGCGCAGCCCCAGCAGCAGGCTGGGCAGCATCAGACCGAGACCCGCCACGGCAAGCCGCAGCGCCAGGCGGGAGCAGCGCCGGGTCAACGGGGAAAGCCGCGCCCGCAGGACCGTCGGCCAGAGCGTGAACAGCGTGCCGAGCACCGTCAGGGCCACCCAGCCGAACAGGTTCGTCTCGGCGTGCGCGGCGTGCAGCCGCTCGTACATCGGGCCGTTCCCCACGTGCGCGGCGAGCAGCCCACCCAAGGCGCCGCCCACCGCCAGCGCACCCGCGGCCGCCAGATACCAGCCGATGACATGGCCGAACGGACCGGGCAGCGCCCGTTTGAGCATCCCGGCCAGCACCGTGGCATGCCAGACGACCACGCCGACCACCGCCGCGGCCCCGGCAGCCGCCACAGGCCACGGTCCGACGGCCACGCCGTACAGCACGGCCACGGTCGCGGCGTTCAGCGTGGCCAGCCGGGTGATGCTCCACCGCCGCTCGGGCGCGCCGACGCGCAGCAGCGCCGCGGCGAAGTGCTCACTCCAGATCACGATCGCGGTGGTGACCGCGCCGAGCAGGAAGACATGGATCACCAGCCACCGCGGCGCGGGCAACACGCCCGGCGACACCGCCGCCGCGATCGCCAGTGCGATCCAGGCGACGACGATCGCATTGGCGCGCAGATGCCACGACGCCCGCGGCGGCGGGGGCTCTGTGTCGCCCTTCTTCCCGATCGTCACCGTGACGGGTCCCATATTTGTTTTCTCCTTCGACCGACAGCGGCTGCAACGATGGCCAGGGCGCATCCCGCGAACACCAGCAGTGCGACCACGCCGAGCAGGCCACCCGTCGTACGCGCCGCACCGGCGCCCCCCAGATCGCCCAGCACCCGGATGGTCAGCCCCACGTGCAACAAGACCAAGGGGACGTACAGGATCCGCCGGTACGGCAGGGGCACCCGCAGCACGGCGGGCAGGATGACCGGCGCGTGCCCGAACACCATCGACACGACGAATCCGAGGAACAGCGTGTGCACCGCCGCGTCGTACACCTCGGACAGCGGCGACAGTCCCGCGACCGTCCAGACGACTCCGGCCACGGCCAGCCACACGTACCCGGCCAGCAGGCAGACGGCCGCATAGCGAGCCGCGCCGCGACCGCGAACCGTACGCCGCGCCACGTCATGTACGGCCAGCCAGCCGGCGGTGACGAGCATCCCGAGGCCGCAGAGCCGCCACCCCAGGTCCACGTCGCCGGCCGAGACGACGGCACCTGCCATGATCACCGCACACGCGACCGCGAGTCCGCCCGCCGCCTTCCGCGTGAGGAACGCGATGCGGGCCAGCTCCAGCCGCTCGCCCGCGATCGTGAGCACGAGGAAGGCGGCGAACCACGGAACCAGCTCCGGCACCCCGCGGCCCGCGAGCCATGACAGCCCGCCCGCGTACCAGGCGACCGCACCGGCCAGCTGGAGGGCCATCTCCGTCCCCGGACGGCGCCGGAGCAATGTCACGTAGACGGCGACCAGCCAGCCCGCGGCCCCGGCGAGCATCGGCGCGCCGAGCGGAAGGCCGGGCGCGGCGGCCAGCGCGACGGAGCCGAGCGCCCCGAGCGCCGGAGCGGCATAGGCCCATCCCGTGCGGAGCGCCACCGCGCGCTCCAGGCAGACCAACGTCCCGAGAAAGCCGAAGACCATCATCGGACCGTGCCGCTCGGCCAGGCCCCCCGCCGCGGCCGACCCGCCCAACAGCAGGGCGAGCCCGCCGTACATGCCGGTCAGCGCGGCGAGAATCGCTCCGGCGAGGAACGGAAGCCGGTGAACCGACCGTGAGAGCGCCGTGGATCGCACTCCTACCCCCTCTTCCGGTCCCCACCCGCCGACGGTCGGCCACGACTACCGGGCCAGCAGCACGCTATGGAACGCCCCGGTCCGGAGGACGGCCGTAAAGTCCACGATCGGCGGGACCAAGGTCCTCAGTACGGCGTCGCGCGTTCCTGACGGGGCGAGGACCGACTGTCGCCCCGTCACGACGGGACCTTCGTCACTGGAGGGGCGGAACGGGCCGCGGCTGTACTGTCGTCGATCCGAAGGAATGGTGTCGCGATACGGCGCCTGTCACCGCCAGGAGGGGTTTCCTTGGCAATTTCCGACGTCTTTACTGAGACATTCCGTGATGAGCACCGCGAGGTCCGGAACCTACTGTTCACCCTGATCGACGCCTTCACCGCGCATGACGCGACGACGGCTCGCCATGTCGTCTCCGCCATCGCCACGGCGACCGGCCCGCACTTCCGGTACGAGGAAGAGTCGATGTATCCACGGCTGGTGCCCATCTTCGGCGAGGAGTACGTCGGGAAGCTGATCGCCGATCACGACGGCGCCATCCGCAACCTCCGCGAGCTGGTGGAGCTCGCCGACCACGGGCAGATCGATCAGGCCCAGGCCGAGCGCGGCATCGAACTGACCCGGCAAATCCTCCCGCACGTCAGTGACTGCGACGGCCTGTCCATCATGGTGGAGACGCTGCCGCAGGACGACGTGCTCGACATCCTGGCCGTCCGCGAGGCCGCCCTGGAAAAGAACGTGGACCTTCTCACCTGGGCCGGCTCCGTCCGCGCACGACGCGCCTGACGCGCACGGCCCGTCGACGTTCCGCCGCGACCAGCGGCCGGGCGACGACACGCTCGCACTCCTCGGTCGCGGCTCGGACGGCGCTGAACTCGCCGCTCCGGCAGGGGCCGGACCGCCTGCGTCGTGAGCTGTCAAGCCTGGATCACCCGGCAGAAGGGGTCTCCGAGGTGTCTTCTGCCGGGCACGTCCCGGGAGTCACACCCAGCGCGTTGCAGCGGGACAGGCCGATGCTTGTCCCGCTTGTTCATATCCCGGCCTCGACCGGGTCGTTCGACCCACGTTGCGTCACCATCCGCCTTCGATGAAGGCCAAGGGCGACCGCAACGACGGCGGCCATCACGGCCGCCACGTGTGGCGCTACCGCTACAACAAGTTCGGCTGGACGACCCGGTCGTCCCAGATGTACGAGTCGCGGCTGCTGCGTATCGGCAGCCCGCTGTTCCACTTCGGCATCCTGGTCGTGGCGCTCGGCCACGTGGGCGGCCTGGTGATCCCCAAGACCTGGACCGAGGCGGCCGGAGTGAGCGAGCACACCTACCACCTGACGGCGGTCGTGCTCGGCACGATCGCGGGCATCTGCACGGTCGCCGGCCTGGCGATCCTCATCTACCGCCGCCGCACGGTCGGCCCGGTCTTCACCGCCACCACCCGCAACGACAAGCTGATGTACGCGCTGCTCGCCCTGACGATCGCGCTCGGGCTGGCCGCCACCGTCGTCGCCAACATCGTCGGCGGCGGCTACGACTACCGCACGACGATCTCGCCGTGGTTCTGGTCGGTCTTCTACCTCCAGCCGGAGGGCGAGCTGATGGCAGGTGCGCCGATCCTGTTCAAGCTGCACGCGCTCAGCGCGCTCGTCCTGTTCTCCGTCTGGCCATTCACCCGGCTCGTGCACATGCTCACCGCACCCGTCGGCTACCTCACCCGCCCGTACATCGTCTACCGCAGCCGCGACGACCAGCGCGGCTCCCGCCCGCCGCGCCGCGGCTGGGAGCCCGCCGGCCGCCTCTGACCATCAGAAACGACTACCGACAGGACCCGGCTGTAGGGCAGCCTAACGGCGACTGACGGGTGTTCGACCAGCCATGTGGGCCGTGGGTTCGCGTATCATCGCTGGGCCCGGCGCTCGGCGAGCGCCGGGCCCGGGTCGGTTTCTCGGTAACCCTCACCGAAGCGGTGCTACCAGTTGGAGTCGTGGTGGGGCAGCGCTTCCTTCAATGTCCTAACGATCACCTCTTCGACCCGGGTATGGTCGTCCGTGACTGGCAGGCCATGCTCGCTGGGTCTCAGACGGAGTTGCGTATGCCAGCACTCGCTGGCGTAGCAGTTTCATATGACGTCGATCTGGCCGTCCTGATAGTCGCCGAGGGCGAGCCTTTCTTGGCACTCCCCTTCAGGATCGCTGGCGAACGTTGAGCCGTTTGAAGGCCGCCTGAGTCTCGCACCTCGGCTCAAGATCGAGGCTGGCGAGGTGGGTGTTGAGGTGCTGGGCGCGTAGGCGTGCCTCGTCTCGGCGGCCAAGTTCGATGAGCAGGCGGATGACGGCGGCCGCGGCGGCCTCGTTGATGGGATCGAGCGTCAGCGCCCGCTCCATGACTTCCAGAGCCCGCTTCGGTCTTCCGGCCCTCTCATGGATGCCTCCAAGCTGGAGGAGCGCCCGTACGGAGGCGAGGGTGAGCGGGTCTCTGTGGTCGAGGTCGATCCAGAGATACGGTGCCCCGTCGGCGAGGTGGCCTCGGCAGACCTCAGCGGCTCTGTCCAGGGCGGCGGTCTTGGCCTCAGGGTCTGTGGCTTTCCTCGCTTCGGCGAGTGCGCGGTGGAACTCCCAGAGGTCGATCCAGACGTGCTGGCGGTCGATCCGGTAGGTCCCGCTTTCCGCTTCGATGAAGTTCGTCTCCTTGCGGGTCGTGCCTGTGGCAGCCCAGAGTCGCTTGCGCAGATCGCTGAGTGCGGCGTGGAAGCGGTACCCGGCCTGGGGTTCGCCGACATCGGGCCATAGTTCGGCGCAGATCTCCTCCCGGGTCCGGCCGTTTGGATGAACCGCGAGGAGCACGAGCATCTCCATGCCTTTGGCGGTTGGGATGTCGACCGGTTCTCCGTCGATCTCCACGCGTACCTCACCGAGCACGAGCAGGCGGATGCGGGTCGTGGCCGGGGCGTTCTCCACGACGGAAATCTCGGCCGCGGGCTCGTCTTCAGCGGGCTCCTCATAACCGTGCTGCATCGCGATTCTGCGTTGGAAGACGATCGCTTCCTGCTGATAGAGGTGGAACAGGTCGGTGCCGTCCAGGTCGCCGCCGACGGCTCGGAAGTCCGTCCCGACCTCGCATCCGGCCTCCGCGAGCCGGGTCCCGAGCAGGATGGCGCCGATTCCGAGGCGGGGGGCGTATTCCATGAACGACTCGAGGTACGACGGGTCCCGGCCCGTCAGCCGGCCGACCAACACCAACTCCGGGACCAGCTCATCCGGCCTGCTGGCCCGAAACGCGGCGAGGTCGCCGACTTCGGCGTCTTGCAGCAGTTCGGTGCGGTGGATGTGCTCGCTGGCGACGTGCGTGACGGCGTCGTCGAAGGTGGGTGTGAGTGTGAGGCCGGGCAGATGCATGGCGAGGGCGTCCCAGTCGTCGCCGAATAGCTCGATCGCGTCGTCCCGAGACAGGACAAGCTCGACACGATGCGCCTCGGCCTGGGCGACGAGAGCTGTGAACAGCGCCCGGACGACGTCTTTTGCGCCGTCCCCGTTCAGGCAGAGGTTCAGGCCGGGCAGGTTCACGGCGACGACCCTGTCGGCGCGTATGCCGACATCCAGCGTGGCAGGGGGCTTGGTGGTGAAGGAGTCCTTGACCAGGTCGTAGTCGTCCGGGACCGGGTCGGTGGATTGCCGGAACTCTTCGTCAACCGCCTGGACTGCTGGCTCCGGCTTGGGCAGGGCCACGATCTGAACGGCTTCCGACGCCCCCGGGATCGGTCGCCGGACGCGTTGCCGTACGCGTGCGGCGGCCAGGGCGACGGCGATGCCCGCCGCGAACGACAGGCCGACCACTCCTCCCTCTGGTAGGGCGATGCTCACCCGCGGTGTGGGGTGTGCGGGAAGTGCCGCCGGGGTTTCGATGGCATTCGGTGTCACGGTCTCCTGGTGTGCAGGGGCGGGCTCTCGGACTGCGGCCTGCTCGGCAGCCCTGTCCGGCGGGGCCTTCTCCGGCAGTCGGAGACGCCACCCGGCCTCGATCTCGCCTGGATGGGTGAGCTGCCTGCCATCATGCTGGGGCTGGCCCTTGTTGAGCTTGAAGATCTCCCGGTAGCGCTTGCCATCCCCCAGGTGTCGTTCGGCGATGTCCCACAGGCTTTCGCCTTCCCGTACGACATGGACCCGCGTGTGCTGCAGCTCCGGCTCCTTGGCGTCCGACGGCATCCGGATGACCCAGCCGGGGCGGATCCAGCCGTCGGAGGTGAAGGTAGCTCCGTCGGTCATCTGGCGGCCTTCGTTCAGCTTTACGATCTCCCGGTATCGCATGGGGTCGCCCAGATGCGTTTTGGCGATCTCCCACAGGGTGTCGTGCGGCTTGACCCGGTACATCGTGTGCTGAACCGCCTCAGAGACAACGCCCTCCTGCGCGATCTGAGGAGCGTCCACGGGGGTGGCGGCGACGGTGACCGTGGCGGCGACTGCCTGGGGAGCCGGAGCGACCGACGAGATCGCGATCGTCGTGATGAGATGCGCGGCGAGCCGCTGGAACGGCGTCCGGAGCACGGCACGCTCACGCACATTCCGCAGGCGGCGCATCACCTCGGCGAGCACCGACCAGGTGAACATCAGCCAGCACAGCCATGCCGTGGCCAGCAGCGCGTTCACCAGGAATGCCGGATCGCCTGGCGTGGCCAGCTCCGCCCCCGTGGGAATGTGCGGCGGATCGAGGAAGCCGAGCAGGACGACGGGCGGCCCGACGATCAGCGCCACCAGTGCCAGTGCCGAGTAGACGGCGGCAGGTGTCGGGCGGTGGCTGTGCATCTACTCTCCCTGCTCGATTCCCTGCAGCATCCGGGCGGAGGCGCTCGCGGTGGCCGTCACGTCACCGATGCCGATCAGTGACAGCAGCACGGTCGGCCGGGACACGTTCACCGTGACCAGCAGCGTCCGCCCGCCCGTCATCGCGACGCTCCCCCGGTGCCCCGACGAGGCGAGGTACGCGCGGGCGGCGGCCAGCGCGTTACCGCTGTCCAGCTCGAACCGGCCGCCCTGGGCGTATGCGCGGTCGACGTCGACGACACCGGCCCCCGCTCGTGCGGCCTCCTCCGCGACCGCGTACGCCTCCCGATAGGCGCGGATCTTCTGCCCGCCGTCCACAACCAGGCCCAGGCACACCAAGGCGGCCAGCATGACGACCACGACGAATCCCGAGATCGATCCCCTGTCGCCGTGGAGCATCACCGGTCTCCTCGGGCGCGGAACGGGTCAAGGCTGCTGGTGAACTGGCTGGTCAGGACCTTGGAGCCGGGGATTCCGGGCAGGGCGAGGTCGCTGAGTTGTACTTCGCAGGTCACCGTCGCGGACACCGTGGCCGGTCGTCCCACAGGAGCGGAGAACCCGCCCGTGTCCACCGAGACCGACGGCGCGCATTCAAGCCCTTCACGGGCCAGCGCTGCTCGCGCGCTCGTCAGCGCCGCAGTGCGCGCGGAGGAGGCGTCACGCGAGATGGACGCCTGCCGGGCGGCATCGCGGGCCGCCGCCTCCACCGAGCCATGCGCGATCACGATTCGACCGGCCGCGATCATCGCTACGAGCACCAAGACGAGCGCGGGCGCGAGAACAGCCAGCTCGACCGTCATCGACCCGCGCTCGGCGGCGGCTCCAGAGGAAACCCAGACGCGTCCCCGGTTAGAGCGATGAACCCGATCACGATGAAGTCGTACGCCGCTCATTGGGTGGGCGTTGACCATCGTTCGATGGGGGCGTGGGCGACCTGGGTCACCGTCAGCTTGATCAGCGGCACCAACGCGAGCGCCTCCCCCTGCACGGTCACCGACACCGTGCCGCCGGTACGGCCGGCGCTGGCGTGTGGCGAGAGTAGGAAGGACCCGCCGACCCGCTGGGCGAACCTCTCGGCGACGGCCGTGCCGGCCGAGAGGTTGGAGCCGTACGCCCGGGCGACCCGTACACCCTCCTGAGCGGCGGCGAGCGCGACGTTTCGGGCGTGGAACCACAGCGCCGTGTTGACCAGGACCAGGGTCAGGGTGAGGACCACCGGATAGAGGATGGCCGCCTCCAACGGCGCCGACCCGCGATCACTTGATCTTCCCCATGTAGTCGTTGACCACCTGCGTGATCTTGGCTGCGACCGCGACAGCCAGCAGGAATATCGCCGCGGCGAGAACGATGAAGCCCAGTGGCCCCTCTCCGGCGTCCGCCCCCGGTCGGGGGCGAAGCCGCCGAAGGAGCGGGACCTTGGTGTTGATCCACGCGCCGACCGCCAACATGCGACCGTAGATGTGCAGCATGCGAAGGACCCTTCTCTCATACGGTCATCCACCACCGGTCATCCGGGCCAGGGCCGGGTAGCCCAGCAAGATCATGAAGCCGACGACGGTCAGGGACATGGGGACGGTCATGGTTTCGGTGCGGCTCTTCGCCCTCGCCAGCAGCGCGGCCATCTCGCTTTCGCGCAGGCTGGCCGCCTTGGCCTTGAGGGTGTCGAGGATGCTGGCGCCCTCGGTGCCGGCCATCTTGGCGATCGCGGCGACCTCGCCCAGCTCTGGTACGTCGAGCTCCCGCGACAGGCGGGCGAGCTCATCCCAGGCGGAGCCGGTACCGCGGAAGGCCGGGTCGAGCGCGGACGAGAGCCGCTTGAACGTCTGCCCCTTCCCGACGCGGGCGGCGGAGTCGAGAGCATCGGCCGGCCCGCGTCCGGCCAGTCGGCACAGGGCGACGAGGTCCAGATAACAGACCAGCGCCCTGCGGAATCGCCGCCGCGCGGTGGCGGCCTCCACCCGCAGCGACAGCTCGGGCGCGGTGAACATCACGGCGCCGAAGACGGCGGACGCCGCCCACAAGATGATCGCGGGGAAGGTGACGCCGAGCAGCCAGCCGTACGTCCACAGGAGGGCCGGTCCGCACAGGCCAGTGGCCATGAGCAGCGCCTTCCGACCGAGATGGGTCTCCCGGCTCCTGCCGACGATGGCCAGGTCGGAATTCTTCGCCCGGCTCCCCAGCCAGGACGAGCCAAGCACGCCGATGGCCGTGCGGCGGACGCGTTCGGGCAGGCTGTACACCTCCACCGAACCACCGCCGGGCTGGAGGCGCGCCAGCGAGGCGGCCAGCTCGGGTGGGCCGGGCCGTACGGCGAGCAGGATCAGGAACAGGCCGAGGCCCATCGTGCCTCCGGCGGCGAGCACCGCCCAGGTCATCCCGCAGCCTCCTCGTTCAGGAAACGGTCGGTCTCCGGGGCGCTGCCGAGGCGGTGGATCCACCAGAACGTCACGGCGTACAGCCCGGCAACTCCCGCGAGGACGAGTTGTCCGAAGAAGCTGCCGAACGGCGCCACGTACTCCTGGTTCAGCAGGGCGAAACCGGTGTAGCCGAGCAGCGCGCCGATGACCCAACGGGCGGTGGTGCGGTGCCGGGATCGCTCAGCCTCGACCTCACGCTGGGCGGACACGTCCATGCCGATGGTCCGGGCGAGTCCCAGGAGCACCTCCCGCAGACCGCGTCCCCGAGACTCCGTGGCGAGGATCAGGGAGGCGGCGGCCATGTCACCGACCAGGTCGTCGAGCTCGTCGGCGAAGGCACGCAGGGCGGTGTCGGCCGGTACTCGCAGGGCCAGGCGGCGGGCGAGCGCGGTGACCTCGGCGGCGATCGGCTCCGGTGCGTTGCGGGCGCTGATGGCCAGGGCCTCCTCGATGCCCGCGCTCCCGGACAGGGCGTCCGCGAGCTGGCGAATCCATGTCTCGATCGCCTCCAGCCGGGCGATCCGGCGCGCCACCTCCCGGCCGGACAGAACCCGAGGCAGGAGCAACACGGCAGCCCCGGCCGAGAAGGCGGCGACGGGCCAGCCGGTCAGCCAGAACACGATGGCCGCTGCTCCCATGGCCAACGCGAGAGGCAGGCCCGGGAGTTTCACGTGCCGTCGTGCACGCCGGGAATGCCGTACCGGGAGCCGGCGCAGGCCGGCGATGACCAGGAGGATCCCGGCGGCGAAGGCTCCTCCGGCGAGGGCGGCGATCAGTTCCACAGCCCACCCGCTCTCGGGATGAACATGGTGGCGTCGAATCCCGCCTTGACCAGCTTGTCCATGCACTGGGGCATGATGTTCGGTACCGCCCGCCCGTCCGGCCCCGGGACGAAGACGCGGTTGACGGCCGGGACGACGGAATCGGCAGGCGGCAGGACCTCGAAGATCTCCGAGATGTAGCGGACGTTCATCGGGGCGTCGGGGTCGTGGCTCACCTCGTGCCGGAGGTAGACGATGAAGTCGACGGCCTTGCCGACCAGGCGGAACAGCGCGTCGGCGGGCATCGTCCCGGCGAGGATCTCCATGCGAGGAAAGATCTCCTCCGCCGAGTCGGCGTGCATGGTGCAGATCGACCCGCGACCGCCGGAGTTCATCGCGACCAGCATGGGGACCAGCTCGTCACTTCGTACCTCGCCGACGAGGATGCGGCGGCCGTTGAAGCGGAACGCGTCGTCGATCAGCTGGCGCATGGTGACCGCGCCCTCGCCCTCGGAGTTGGCGGCACGCGCCTCGAAGCTGAGCACGTCGTGGTGCCGCTCGGGCATCAGGTGCAGGAACAGCTCGCGCTCGTTCTCGACCGTGATGAGCCGCTCGAACGGGTTGATGTCCCCGGCCAGGGCACGGACCAGGGTGGACTTACCCGAGTTCATCGCCCCCGCGACGATCACGTTCATCGGGACGTTCATCACCGCGTGCAGGAAGCCCCGCACCAGCCAGGACATCGTCCCGCCCGCAGCGAGGTCCGACATCGTGGCATCCAGCATGCCGTGCTTGCGGATGGAGAACGCCGTGTGCGGGGTGATGCCGGTCGCCGCTGCCAGCCGTACCGTGTTGGACAGCGCCTTGTGCAGGATCGGCCTGGCCGTGGAGAAGTCGCGGGCGTTCTGGCCCTGGTAGATGCCCCAGCGGCGGACGTTCTCGATCAGCTCGTCCTCGCTGTCGGCCGCCGGCGGGCCGGCCACCTTGCGTCCGTCGGTGTAGGTCACCCAGACCTGGTCATACCGATTGACGTCGATGTTCTCGACCTCGGGATCATCCACCAACGGCTGCAGGTCGCCCAGATAGAAAATCCGGTTTTCGACGGCCTTCTTGAGCTGCTCCTCCTCATCCAGGCTCGGAGCGGGCCGACCCAGCAGGGCGAGGTTGTCGGCGTAGGTGCGGACGACGTTCGTGATGACGGCCTTGCCGTACTGCAGGGTCGCCTCCGCCCCCGTGACGCCCGACTCATCCAGCGCCTTGTTGACCTGCTGCTGCAGTTCCCGTACGGCACGGCGAAAGTCCTGGTCGTCCATCACACCATCACCCCCTGGTTCACCAGGGCGGCAGCGAACGCGCGGGCGTTGCACATCAGGGGCGACTTCGGCCGGACCTGGCCGACGCCGTACGCGAGCGCCGGCGCGGACCATTTGTCGGCCGGCATCCATGCCGCGACCTCGGCGCCGAGCGTCTTGGCGATCTCCTTGTGGTGGTACGGCCCGTCCCCCACCACAATCAGCTCCGGCTCCGGCAGATGCCCACGCAGCGCCTTCACATCCCGTACGACGGAGGTCGTGGCATGCAGGTGGACCAGCGTGGGCCGGGTGACGACGAACACGCGATCGGCCCGGAGCAGCAGGTCATTAGGCGTGTCCGGCCGACCCACCTGGCCCAGGTCCACAATGACGTCCTCATCCAGGGCCGTCAGGCAACTCGCGATGTCCGTCCACAGCGGGTGCAGGGCCTCGGCCTGCTTCGGCTCGGCAAGCCCCGGCAGCAGCAGCTTCCCCTCCTGGACCGCATAAAGCTGATCCCGCATTGCCTCAGCCGCAGCCACTCCCCGGCGGATCTTCACACCCCACTCAGCGAGACCGCGGTCGCGCGGCGTACCGGCCAGATAGCCGGACAGGATGGTGCCGCCCCCGGGATCCGCCTCAGCCAGCAGCACCGGGCGCGGCCACTCCAGGAAGACCGCCAGCGCACTGGTCGTCGTACCGGCGGCATGCCCGCCTGAGCACATCACCGTCAGCATGGCGCCCCTGGTGCCGAGGTGGGCGGGCAGGTCGACGTGGCGAAGGCGGCACGGCCGGCCCTCGAACCGAGAACCATCGCGATCTTCCCCTCCGCGGCCAGGCGGGCCAGAGCCGTACCTGTCGTGGCCGGTACCAGGAAGTCCACGACCACGGTCCCATCGGCGTCAGGCTGCCCGACCTTGTCGACCAGCGCGCGGTACTCGACGCCTTGCCGCCCTTCCTCGGGAACGGCTGCCGCGACGACCA
Organism: Microbispora sp. ZYX-F-249; assembly: GCF_039649665.1. Lineage (NCBI taxonomy): Bacteria > Bacillati > Actinomycetota > Actinomycetes > Streptosporangiales > Streptosporangiaceae > Microbispora > Microbispora maris. The sequence continues at coordinate 154,936 of NZ_JBDJAW010000001.1, forward strand.
GGTCGCCGGGCTTGAGCCCGCGTGCGGGGAGTTGGGTCGCCTTGAGCGCGATCGGCACGATCTGCTGGCCATTATCGGGGGTGAGGGCCGTGCCGAACTGGGAGGGCGCGAGAAGCGTCCCGGCCTTGAGGTCGGCTGTGGCTCGCTTGCCGATGACGCCGTCGCGGTCCTGCGCGCGCGTCCACTGGATTCCCGGCACCACCCCGACCCCGACGCTGGTCAGGTCCTGGGGCTCGATGACCTGCCCGATCGGAACGTCATGGGCCATCACCAAGACCTGCGTGCGATGCGCGGCCACCTGATACAGCTGCAGCATCGTGACCGCGCTCAACGCGACCGCCAGGACACCGACGACCGCCATCGCGGGACGGCGCTTGCCGGGCACGGGTCGTACCGGCGGCGAACCGTTCGGGGCCGCCATCGTTCGCTGGAGCATCCGCTAGTCCTTGCTGATCAGTGCCTGAGCTTCCGCGACACGGAGCGGGAACGAGGTGGATCGCGTGATCGGCGGCAGCGTGCCACCGGTCCCGCCGGAGCCCCTCCACGTGCCGCTCCACGTGACCGTCACTGTGACCCGGTAGGCGTCGCCCTGCCCCTGCCCGAGCGACGGCCGCAGGTACTTCACCGCACAGCTCGGCTTCTGCCGACTCGCGGGAAGCTTCGGGTCGTAGGGCGTGCCGGGCCCATCACAGGTGACGGGCTTGAGACCGCCGCCGGGATCGACCGTCATCTTCTGGGGACGCGCGGTCGCCTCCGCCCAGACCCCGGCCGTTTCCACCAGCTTGTGCTTCGGGTTCCACTCCCCCTTTGCGAGATAGACCCACTCGTCCAGACCGACCAGGCCGGTGGAGCCTCGCGGCGGCGCGGTGAGCACTTTCGGCTCGTGCACCGGAATGAGCGCCCACGCCTGCCGGGCCAGTTGCTCGGGCGTCGCATGGGGAGTTCCGGGCGACCGGTCGGGCACCCAGCGGACATCGCGGAAGCCGTCGGAACATTTCACCAGGTAGTAGGCACCCTTACCCTTCGCTGCGCTGTCGGGGTTCGAACCCGGGTCGACCCATTCCAGACCGCCGTTCTGCATCCCATTGGCATGCCAGGGTGTGTAGGAGCAGGTCACACCGGGTCCGCGATGAGCCCCCCTGGTGCCTTTGACCTGCTGTCCAGAGCGCGGATCCTTGTCGACTGTCAAGAAATAGCCCAAAGGGGACGTCTGAACCCTATTTTCGTCCAGCGGCGGCGAGGGCGTGAGCACCGTTATAACGGGCAGTACGCTCACGATCAAGATCCGACCGAGCACGGCGCCCTCACATGCGCAAGCGTCGAGACCTTCCACGTGCCCTCAACCAAGAGCAGCGTCGCGACGAGATGGGTGTTCTCACTGCCATAAAGGACCCGCTTCGAGGTCTTCTCGTCCATCTGTCCGGTATTCCGGTTGTCCTGGCAGTCGTGCAGCGTGGCCTTCTGCCCCTTGACCTTGATGCCGAAGGGATGAACCACCGGCGACCCCCACGTGAATCTCCCGGTGGCCCGAAGCGCGACGATGCCGCGGAGCATCCTGCTCAACAGGGGCTCAGTCACGTACGGAGCGAGGACCGGCTTCCGCTGCCCATCAGGAGTGCGCTCGGCCCGCTGGCCAGCAGCGTAGATGCTCTTGTAGGCGATAAGCACGGCCTCTTCCGCTGTAGCAGCCAGCTTCGGCGAGACGGTCGTCGAAGCCGTGGGAGACGGCCGCGGCAGTGCCCCCTCGTCTGCCATACAGGCCGAAGCCGACAGCGCGAGAGCGGCCAGTACAAGCCGTTTGGAATATCGCCGAACTAAGGCCATTACCAGCGCCCTTTACTCGCAGCAATCAGATCATTGCGGAGAGCTACAGGCTAGATGGCAAGCCTCGGTGAGGCCAGAGAAGAAAACTAACCAGAAGGACACATTGAAGTAGCCACCAAGGCCTGCCCCGGTGGCGAAAACAACTTCAAAGAGATCTACCGTTTATCCGATGCGCTACCACCCATTCATATCGAGATTGCCTCTTTCCTCATCAAGGTGAGCGATGCCTCGTTGTCGTTCTCACATAGAGGTCAAGGATGAGATTCGCTCCGGACTCCTGAGTTGCGCGGCAAGCCGACCATGGGGCCTGGTGCTGGCCTTGGTCCCTACCGTCCTGCAAGTAGTGACCCCAAGTAGCGCCCCCGCAGAGTCAGCCCGAGGTATCCGCGCGACGCCTAACCACCGAGAGCCCACCACTCCTCATCCGACACCAGCGGCAGGCCCAGCACCGTAAGCGCGGCATCCACCCCCGCGCGACTCAACCGCCCATCGGCCGTGACCAGCCCTTGCGGACTCCGGTTCTCGCGCACCACCACCTCGGCGACGGCCTCATGGAGGCACACGAGCGTCTGACACGCGTCTCGCAGGTCATCGGCCGTCAGTGCCGGTACGTCGTCCTCGTTCGGCATCGCATCCGACAAGTCTCCGAGCTCATTGAGCACCCAGTCGGTCGAATTCACCGCCCTTGGCGGCCTTGACGAAGATCTCCCAGGTGTGTCGGGTGGTCGTCACGAAACTCGGGCGCTGCACGATCCCGGCGTGCGACAGGTCGCCGATCGCGATCGTGATCACGTCACCCTCCTGCTGCGGGACGAACTGGCCCGCCTTGACGGAGGCGAGGAAACGGCTCCACCGCGCCTGGCTCACTCGGACCGACGCCCGCTCCTCATCATCCGGATCGCGGACGTACACCACCCCTGCGCGCGCCTGGTACTCCACTTCTAGCCCGCCGTGCACCCCCACACCCAACAAGGTGTTCCTCTGGTCGTTCATGCCACGTTTCCTCCGTCCGCCGTGATGAAGAGATCAGGTCGCTCAGCGCGACATCATTCAGGTGCCGCACCGATCTCGGCGAATATGGGTGACAAGGGGTGGACGCGCCGGAGTTCGGCGTATCGCCCGGCGATCCGCTGCCCGGCCGTCTTGACCGCGTCCGCCCGGCATCCGGTGTAGATCCGCCGTCCCGTCTGGTCGGAGACGCGGCCGGTCCACCAGCGGTACCGCCAGCCTTCCACCCCCCGCTCGCACCAGACGACCAGATCAACCCACACGGACAACAGCGCCAAGCCCTTGCCCTCGTGAAGATCGGCGACGATCCCCAGCTGCCTCAACTCGAGGCGAAGCCGCTCGGCCACCTGTCCGGCGATCGACAACCCGGCCGGCGCACCCACCCAGCTCATCGCGTGCCTCCGATAGCCAGTGCCGCCACAGCGGGTGCGGCTTCCGGCAGGTCCAACTTCCGGTCACAGACGCGCTCCAGCTCATACGCACAGGCCGAGCCGTACGGCTCCCCACCCTCGAACGCGATCAGGTCGGCGCGCGGGACGGCTGTGCGCCGCGGCTTCGCGGCGTCTCGAACGTCAGCCGTTTGCCCCTGGCTCTTGCGCGCCCCTCGCGCGTTCAGCGGCTGCTGGACAAGGGTCAGAGTCTCCTCGCGCTGCCGGGCGGCCCGCTCAGAGAAGGTCTCTTCGGCACGGCGCGTACTGGCTGACGAGGTCTGTGTGGGAGCCACGGGGCGACGGTATGAGTTCGTATGCCGCTCTCACACCTATGAGAGAGTCCACAACCGCTCTGATCTCCGGGCAACGCTGACCTGGCATTTTCTATTGACGTTGCGATGGTTGCCCATCAGGATGGGCAATCGAGCGCGGCAGCCAAAAGGAGGTGCCATGCGTGCTCAGACTAAGCCCGGGGGAAGCCCTCAGGCACGAGGGCGTGAATTGGCACGTATCGGGCGTCAACTATGGCAGGAGAGCGGCTCCGTCAAGCAAGCCGCCGTCGAGCTGATGAATAGGTACCCCGACATCCCGAGCCTTCAGGCGCACCGCTACGCGTGTGGTCTTTCCCAGGATCAAGCCGCGGTCAGATACAACGAGACGACCGGGCATCAGACAATGCTGGGAGGCACCTCCATCAACGCCTGGGAGACATGGGCACGGCTCCGCGGTGGAGCTGGATCTCCTCCGTCCTTCTCCAGCCTGTTGACACTCGCCATTGCCTACAGCAGCGGCCCACTGGGCGTGACGAACGAGCACATCTCCCCCAGCGACCTGGTCGCGGAAGCGTACGAACGTCTCGCACCTGAAGATCAGCTCTCGCTGAAGAGCTTCACCTCCACCAACACCCCCACCAAGCCATCCAAGCCGGAAACGGCACCAAAAGGGCATCCGACTAGCCCGGTTTCACCGATCCCCGATGGAGTCGATGCCATCGGCCCCGATTTCAGTCTGACCGTCCCGACCGTCGAGTACGGAAACCCAGAGATCTGCCTGTACTCCTTACCCAACCCTAAGCCCGGCCAATTGCTGAACCTGAGCTGGGCGTCGTTCGGATACGGGATCGAGCGGCTCATCCAACAGATCAAGAACGTCGGGCGCCGCATAGACGTGGACGCCTGCTTCGGAATCAACGAAGCCGGCTTGGCGATGGCGACGTTCCTCGCCTCCGCCCAATTCGGGCGATGCCCCATCGGCTACCTCAAATGCAACAAGAGCCGAGACTTCATCACTCTCGACCCGGCCTCGATGTACCCGGACCTGCCAGAGGCCCCCGCGATCGTCCTATGCGATTTCGAGGTCAAGCATGCCGACGTCGTCGGATTCGTCACTCGCGAGATTCGCGCTCGCTACCCGAGGGCGGAGATCTACTTCGCGGTATTCGGCGCCATGACCAAGGACTCGAACCTCGAAGTGGGGAGCTTCGACGACCTGACCGGCGCGGGCATCATACGAGCCGCCGACTTCAAGGCCGTGTTCATCGCCGCGACCATGAGCCCTCCCGGCATCGAACCGCCCCTCGAACTACGCTGACGCGACGGAGGCCTCAGTCGTGACATCCCAACCCCTTCTATCCGGCCTCGCACAAGACCTCGCCGAACTGGTCGCGAAGATGATCAGCGAGATCCGGCCTCGTCTCGTCGAAGCGGCGTTGTCGGGCAACCGCTCCGAGAGTCGGAACCTACGGCACGCCGACAACTTTCTATCGGAATACGACCTGTGGATGCACGATCGCTACCGGCACCTGCTCACTGAGATCATCCCGTCGTACGTCTACGCCTCTGAGGAGGCCGATCCCCAGGTCATAGGAGACGATCCGGACCCTGACCTGTGCGTCCTGGTCGATCCGCTCGACACGAGCGAACTCGCCGTCCGAGCCCTGTACGGCTACACGCACGTGCTGGTCTACTCACGCAGCCTCGCCCGCCCGATCGCGGCCGTGGTGGGCGACATTTTCCACCACCTTCCGATCTATCTCGCAGCCCGCGACGCCTCCGGACACGACCACGCCCTCCTCTTCACGGACGACATGACCCCGCACCCGCTGAGGCTGGACCGGACCGTCTCGCTGTCAGAGGCGCTGATCACGAACTACTTCATGAAGCCCGCCGAGCGCTTCACGCCGCTCGCCCAGCAGACCCGCCTGCTGGAGGAATTGAGCCAGTCGTCCCAGGACGGCGCTCGCCGAGGCCGCATCGGAGTCGACTTCGGTTCCATCGGACTCTGCCATGTCGCAGCCGGCTTCACCGACGCGGTGATCGAGTTCGCGAAAGGCTTCGCCATCTGGGACCTCGCGCCAGGGCACTACATTCTCACCGCGGCCGGCGGGGTAGTCCTCGATCTCCAGGGTCACCCGATCCCACTGGACTACCAGTTCGGCACTGTGGCCGACATCCAGAAGGCGATGGACCAACGCCGGAAGTTCGTCGCCGCGTCCAGCCTGTCTCTGGCTCGGGACATTCTTGACGTGATCCGGCGCTGATCCTCGCTGTGTGATCAAAGCCGGCTCCGGATCGGGACAACTCAACATCGAGGCCCACGCCCCTGGACGCCCCCTGGGCTTAAAGCCATCCCGCGCCGTCTCGACCGCCTTCTCCAGCAGGCGGACGGCATCTGCTGCAGCGAGGACGTTTGATTCCGGCGGATGCTCTTATGGTTGTCAAGCCGCGATTTCGTGATCATCTGCTGTGATGATCCGGTAGAGCTCGCGGGCGATGTAGCGTTTCAGGCAGCGGATGATCTCTTTCTTGGAGAGGCCGTCTTTGGTGCGTCGTTCCATGTAGGCGTGGGTGCGTGGGTCCCAGCGCAGGCGGCACAGGACGACGCGGTAGAGGGCGGCGTTGGCTTGGCGGTCGCCGCCGCGGTTGAGCCGGTGCCGGGTGGTCTTGCCGGACGAGGCCGGGATGGGGGCGGCGCCGCAGAGCATGGCGAAGGCGGCCTCCGAACGCAGCCGGTCATGGTTTTCACCGGCGGTGACCAGCAACTGGCCGGCGACGTCGGTCCCCACCCCGTGGGCGGCGACGAGGCGGGGATTGATCGCGGCCACCAAGGGCTGCAACAGCTCGTCCAGGTCGGCGATCTCGGCCGTCAGCTGCTGGTGGCGGCGGGCCAGCGAGCGCAGGGCGATCTGGGCGGCGGTGGCGGGTGCGGCGGCATCGCCGGGGTCGGGGCGCAGGCCCGCGCATGCGGCGATCAGCTTCGTGGCGGACAGGCCGCGCAGGAGCGCGCGCAGGTCCTCGGGAGCGGTGACCAGCAGGGCCTTGATCTGGCGCTGGACATCGGCGCGCTGATCGATCGCGGACCGGCGTGCCACTCGCAGATTACGCAGCGCCTCGATCCGGCCGTCCCGCTGTTTGGGGGTGCCGGTCCGTTGTCCGGCCAGGGCCGCCTTCGCGGCGGCGATGGCGTCGATGGGGTCGGACTTGCCCTGGAATCGGCGAGCCTTGCGATCGGGGCGATCGACCTCGACCACGCAGACGTCCCGCTCGCGTAGCAGCCGGGCCAGCCCGGCGCCGTAGACACCGGTGCCCTCGACCCCGACCCGCACCAGGTGCCCGAATCCCTGCATCCAACTGAGTAGCGCCTGGTATCCGGCCATGGTGGCGGGGAACTGCTCGCTGCCCAGTACCCGTCCGACCATGTCGATGACGGCTGCGGTGTGGGTGTCTTGATGGGTATCGACTCCACCGGCGATCTCAATGATCGCGGTGTCATGCGGTGTAATGGGGGTCATCGTCGTCCTGTCGTCTTGACCGTGGGCAGGGCGGCACGCACCAGCCGGGCGATGCGGACAAGACAGTGATGGGGCCTCTGGCCAGGCTCTTATTAGGTCACTCCGCCAGGTCCGGTGAGTGCACATGAGCGCCTCCCGGCCAGGGCCGACAGATCCCGTTGAGGACCCAGGGTCAGTCAGTCGCTGGGTCAAACCCCGCCGGGAGGCACTCACCTACATCATCACTGTCAGTGGGCGTCCCCGAGCTGGAGGCGAGCTGGTTCAGACAAGGCGGCACGTGCCCCGTCGAAGTCGGCCAGTCGGGCTGCGACCGTCGCTACCGCCAACCGTTCCGGCAGAACAGCGGCGAACTTCAGACCGCTGACGGCTCGTCTATCGACGTCTGGCAACACCAGGAGTTCGCCGTTACCCGCGCTTTCACGAGCGTTGCGCCAAGAGGCGAACGTCAAGTCTTCGCGCAGCCGCACATAGAAGTCGGTCGGTCGCTGCACAGGATCGGCGATCGAGGGCAGCGTGGCTGCCAACGTCGCATTGGCTCGGTAGCCGGCCCAGGTCCACCATCGAACGTCATCGCCTGCGCGAGTTACCAGCGTCCCGCCGGGATGCACGATGCTCGGTGCCTCATCCTCTCGCCATTCGGCAAGGCAGCCCTGTGCCCGGCGGGTAAGTGACACCGGTGGGTCATCGCCGAGTAGCACATCGCGCATAGCACGGGTGAGCTCAAACGACAGGCCAGAGATCCCTCCGCTGGTCCACTTGGCGATGCCGCCGCTGTCGGCCGGTTCGACGAAGACCCTCTTGCGGATCCAGTCGATGAAGTTCACTCGCCAACTCCGGCCACCCAGGAGCAGGAGGCGCGGCCCTTCCCGGTGCTCGGTCAGCACCGAAGTGTCGGTCTGCCCGATCTCTTGCCGGCCCGCCAGGACGGTGAACTGCGGCGGCGCGGTGAACGATGCGGTCAGCTCAATGAAATGCCGTCGCCCGAAGCGTCGCTCGGCCTCGGGCCCGATGAACAGAAGCCCGCTGTCTTCGTTGAGGTACCCCTCGCTGACCAGGTGGCGCAGGATAGGGGCAGCAGAGCGGTCGAAGGGTGTCAGCCCGTTCCACTCCTCGGCCCACGCCTGATCACCGATCTTGAGCTGCTGGAGCGTAACCGCCAACAGTTGTTGCGCGACCAGGTGACGCGGTTCCGGCGGTGGGATCACCGGTTCCACCCAGCCGCGCCCCCACAGCAGCAACAGACCGGCGGCCTGGAGCAGAGTGTCCTTCCGCGTCGCGAGGAACAAGCAGTTACGCACGCTGTCCGCCCGCCGCCCGGTTCGCCCGATCCGCTGGAGGAACGACGCGACCGTGCTCGGAGAGTCGATCTGAATCACTCGGTCCAGGTCTCCGACATCGATGCCGAGTTCGAGGGTGGAAGTGGACACGATGACGCAGTCACGGGCCTCGGCGAATGCCCGCTCCGATCGAGCCCGTTCCTCCGCTGATAGAGAGGCGTGCGATAGAAAGACCGTTACCTCACGGGCGCGCAGTGCGGCCCCCAGTTGTTCCACCTGCCGGCGCGAGTCGCAGAACACCAGCCGTTTCTCGCCTCGATGCAGTGTCGCGATCAGTTTCGCGGCGTTGCCGAGCGAGCCCACGTAGTCCAGTTCGACTTCACCGGCTGGGCGTGATGCCCCAGCCGTTTGCGTCGGGTCCGGGGCGACCACCCGACCGTTCCGCTTGCCCGCCCGGGCCCCCTGCAGCCAGCTGAGCAGGTGTTCCGGATTGCCGACGGTCGCCGACAGCCCAATTCGCTGGATAGGTTGCCCGGTCACCCGCTCCAGCCGTTCCAGTACGGCCAGCAGGTGCCACCCGCGGTCGTCGCCGGCGAAGGCATGTACCTCGTCCACGATCACCGCCCGGACCTGTCCCAGCAGGTATGAGTGATCGGTTTTCACCCCGATCAGCATCGCCTCCAGCGACTCCGGGGTGGTGAGCAGAATGTCCGGTGGATCAAGACGGATCCGGCGCCGCTGCGATTCACGAACGTCGCCATGCCAGAGCGCGGCCCGCCGCCCAACCCACTGGGCGTAGGAGTCAACTCGTGGGGCCAGATTGTTGAGGAGCGCCTTCAGCGGGCACAGGTACAGCACCGACACCCCGGTCCAACGCTTCCGGGTCATCGCGGACAGCATCGGAAAGCACGCCGCTTCCGTCTTGCCCCCAGCGGTAGGGGCGAGCAGCACCGCGTCGTCACCGTCCATCAGCGGTTCGATCGCCGCCCGCTGCAGTTCACGCAGGTCCGGCCAGCCGAGAGTATTGACGATGTGATGCAGCACAACTGGATCGAGCCGATCCAGCGGGTCCGCCATCACAGGTCCAGTTCGATGTCGTCGGCAGATGCGGCGAGGTTTCGTTCGACGTCGGTGAGCTCGCCACTGGTCACGGTCAGCCGATAGTGCTGGCGTGGGTCGAAGTCCTCGAACTGGTCGATTCGGTCGAGTACGTCGCCAACGAGCTTCTTGAGGAACAATCGGGGCGCCACTCCGACCTTGCCGCCGAGCGCCCCGCCAACCGCTCGCGCCAAGTCGGCGATGTACGCGTCGTCAGCGAGAATCTTGACCCGCTCAGAAGATCCGATGGCGTACAGGTCGCGAATGGTCGCCCCGAGGTCGACCAGCGACTCAAGCGTGAATCCGGGGAGCCGGAGCTGGACCGCACGTGGGTTGTCGAAGCGCGGATCCGTCGTGAAGTCGGTTGCGAGACGCTGAGCCAGCGGGGCGAGACGCTGCACGCCATGCTGGGAGTCGAAGAACACCGGGGTTCCCGTGATCACGAGATACAGGCCGGGGAAACGGCCGGAGTGCACTTCGTCGATGAGCTGACGCAGCGCATTGAGCGCCTTGTCGCGGGCGTCGGAACGCACCCGCTGCAGGGTCTCGACCTCGTCCAGCACGACGAAGAGCCCGGGATGGCCGGTGTCGCGCAACACGGTCAGCAGCCCCTGCAGGAATCCGAGCGCCCCGAAGTGATCAAGGTCTCCGCGTACCCCAGCTGCCCGGCGAGGGGCGGCGGCCACGTGGGGCTGTCCACCGAGCCAGGCAAGCACAGCGGCAGCGGTCGCCTCGTCCCCGCCCACCAACGCGTTCCGATAGCCACGCAATGCCGTGGCGAAGGACGGTGCGTGTCGAGACACCTCAGCCAACCGAGCGACCAGCAGCTTCTCCACCTCGGAGGGGAGCTCCTCCTCGGTGGCTCCAGCAGCCAGGGCGTCCTCTTCCAGTGCGTAGAACCACGCGTCCACCACCGGCCGCAGCGCGCTCGGCGGGAAGCTGGCGGTGGTGAGCCGCTCGGTCAGCCTCCGGTAGACGGTCTCCAGCTTGTGCAGCGGGGTTTCGGTCTCGGAGATCTGGATCTCCGAGACGGCGAAGTTGCGCCGCTTGGCACGTTCCCCCAGCCAGCGCGTGAAAAATGTCTTGCCCGAGCCGTACTCTCCCCGAACAGCCTTGAACACTGATGCCCCGGAGGCGACGGCCTCCAACTCTGCGTCAAGCGCCGTCTCGAAGCGATCCAGGCCGGTGGCGAGCAGGTCGAGACCGCTCTCGGGTACGGCTCCGCGCCGCAGCGCGTCAATCACCGCACGCCGTCGCGTCGCGCTGACCTGTGACGACCGAACGTTACCCACGCCCATCAGTGTCCCAGCTCGAACTGATCCCGGAGCAGGCCGGTGTTCAGCCGTAGCGTCCTTCCGTCGGGCAGGGTCTCCAAAACTTGTACGCCGTCGTAGTTCAGGAGCTGGCGCAGCACCGCGGCGAAGCCGTCGGCACGGACGGCTGGGTAACCGATCCGCTGCGCGAGCGCGGTAACGGGAAGCGTGCCGGTGTCGAGCAGCGCACACATGGCCGTTTGGACTTTGTCCATGGGGGGCTTGCGTGCCAGCAGGTTAACCTGCTCCTTGAAGATCACCGAGGCGAGCAGCGCGTCAACGAGGGCATCACGGGCCGACTGCACCGGAGGGGCGGCCTGCCGGGTCAGGTCCATCTCGAACAGCGCTTCGCTTGCGGCCGGTTGCGACTTCACCCGCTTGGAAGGCTTAGCCGGCTTCTTGGGTTCTGTGGCCACCGGCCGTAGCGGTTCGGCCTGGAGCGACCACCACTTTGGGCGCTGGTCGCCGAGTTCGCGCCACCCTTTCGGAGGATCGGCGCCGAACGGCAGGAATGCCAGAACTGGAATGGCGAACTCGGCGAGCGAGGCACCACCGTGGTAGCCGGCCTTCTGTGCGGTGTACCGAGAGTCCGCGTCCCACAGCGCCACGATCTCGCCACCGGGTTCCGGCCACACCACTCGTGGACCAGACAGCGCGATCTCAGTCTCCGCCAGCGGCCCCCCGGGCGTCCGATGGCGGGCGGAGCCAAAGCCCTCGCCGTCGATCTTCATCCCGTGGCGGTCCACGACGTGTCCGTGGTCGCTGGTGATGATCACCGTCATCCCCTGCTCTGCGCCGATCCGCAGCAGTTCTCGCAGCTTGCCGATCTGATCGAGCCGCCAGGATCCGTCGCCCAGCTTCTGTTCCTTGGCGAGCCGGTCGTCAATGGTGTTCAGCACGACCGCGACATGGGTGTGCTGATCGGTGAGAGCAGCGGTCAGTTCAGGCCCGAACGAATCGCCGACCGTTTCGCCGCGCAGGTCGTCCTTGTGAAAGACCGCGGCCGGAGCCCCACCCCAGAACCGGTGAGCGGGGAACATCCGTTTCTCGTCGGTCTGGTTCCCCTTCGTGAGCTTGCCCGCGAACAGCGATGTGCGCGACACAGCGGTCAACGTGGGCAGCGCCGCAGCCATGGCACGGCGTCGCGGCTGACCCTCCGCATTGGACACCGGGTCGTATTCAGCCCACTGCCTGCGCAATTCCTCACCAAGTTCGGCGGCGATCGCGGCGCTCATGCCGTCCAAGACCAGAAGCAGCACCCGGCGCCCCGCTTTGGGTGCCACCAGTGGGCGGACCACCCGGCTCAAAAACGTCTCGACCGTCAGCAAGGAGCCGGGGTCGGTGCCCGCCGCGGTCCACCCGGCCAGTGTCGTGGCGAACGACCGGTCGATTTTTCTCCTCTGCTCGCGAGCACGAGCGCCCAGCGTGTCGTAGGCGGCCTTTAGCACCGGTTCAGGGTCGCCTCCTGACTCGATGTGCTCTAGAGCCTGATCCACCCAGCCCGTTTCGGCAACGTGTCGCTGCACGGCCGCCGCGACCGTCTCGACTTCGATAACCGGATCGGTCGCGAGCCACTGGGCCAGCCGCTGTCCCATCCGAGCACGCTCGATCCGCACTCGGGCATCCGGATCCACAGCCAGGTGGTGGGCGTCCAGCGCCCGAACGGCCTTCGCGATCACCTGCGGCTCTCCGGTAGCCAGGGCTTGCCCCGCCGCGACGAAGCGCGCTTTCAGCCCTGCGGCCATCACGGGGCTAGCCGCCGCTTCGGCTTCGGCGCCGAACTGCCGTGCAAGCGCCTCCGCCCGGTCCAGCACCATGCTGGTGATCCGACGTGCTTCGCGCGCCGTTTTCTCATCTGCGTCGGTACGGCTCATGCCCAGCAGCACCGTCACGAACTCCTCGCAGGCCCGCCCGAACGCGGCCACCAGCCCGTCCAGGGCTTCGCCCACTGCGGGTGGCTGTTCGCCAAGCCACCGTTCGACCCGCCCCCTCGCCCGGTAGGTCTGCGCGTCGGCCTCGGCATGCTGCCACAGGGCCGCACACACCAGCCCGTACGGCACCGCATCGGCTCCGTGCTCGGCCGTCACCAGCGCCATGAGCGCCTTCCCTGCTGCTCCCGCCTGGTCCTCCTCTCCGAGGAAGGCGGCCAGCCCTTCGCGTTCCGGCCCCCGCAAGGCGAGTAGCCGCTCCGGCCCCCCCGGACTGATCGACCATGACAGCAGGGCATAGATGTCCAGGTTGTCGCCGAGCACCTGATCGTGGTCAGTGTCGTAGCGTCCGAGCCGGAGCCGCCGGAGGGCGAGCTCGGCGAGCGCCGCCCGTCGGGACAGCAGGCCCCCAGCCAGCGGAGGCCAGCCCCCTGGTGGGGTGGCGTCAAGAAGCGCTTCGGCCGCCCAGTTGATGTCCCGCAGCCGGGGATCGATCTGCTCGGCCCCGAACGCCTCCCGCACGACGTTCCAGCTGTCGACGGTCTCGATGCGTTGTTTGTGCACACGGGCGAGGATCGCCGGATCCAGCTCGGGTTGTTCACGATCGGTCAGCACGACCAGAACCGCGGGCGCGTCGGCACCTGCCTTCATATGCGCGAGCACCAGTTCGTGTACGGCCAGCGGAGAGGAAGCGGTCGCGACCTGGACTCGTTGACCGGAGCCCCAGACTATCTCGGCGGGGCCATCCCAATGGGGTGTGGAGCGCAGTAAGACGACACGCCGTCGTCCCTCACCCGTCAACGAGGAGGCCAGAGACGACTGCGACGTCAGGTATTGGGTGACGGTCGTAGTGTTCAGCCGTACCGTTCCGAGGGTGGCGCCCGCGGTGCTCATCAATCTACGACCTGCCAGCTGATCTCGATGGTGGCTCCAGGCCGCTGGGCGGCGAGATCCGACAGTTCGGCCTGCAGGTCAGCGGCGGCTCTGGCGGCTGTCGTCCTGCGCCGGCCACTCGACCGGCGCTCCGGGTTGTCCACCGGCACCCGCGGGTCGCTGGTGACCGTAGTCAGGTCCACGTTCTCGGGTCCGGGAGAGGGCGGAGTGGGGGTGGGCGAAGGCGGCGTGGGCTGCCGATCCTGCTGGTTGCGCTTGATCAGCGCGGTGACCTCACGACGAGTATGGTCCAATGTTTCGACCAGGTCAGCCGTTCGCTGGTCAGCACGGGCCACCCCACGCAGCGACTCCAGCAGGGCTTGACCCTCGGTGCCCTGCCCCGATGCGAGGTCCAGCGTGTCCCATGCGGCCCCGACCAGAGCCTGGGCGACGGCATTGGCCTTCTTGATGGACGTGCCGTACCGGTCCGGACTCACGGGGTCGAGGTCGAAACGGGCCAGCGTCTCGATGGTCTTCTTCGCCGAGGACGCCCCGGCGCCTGCCTGTCCGGTAGCCACAAGCGCCTTGAGCAACTCAAGGGAGCGGCGGGCGATGACGAGCCGTCCGCTCTCGTCTGTTTCATCCAAGCCGAGGAACGCGGTGTGGTGCTCCAACTGCTCAACCAGCCTGGCGGCCGTCTCTTGGTATTGCCGCGCGGCAGTGAGGATCTGCCGGGCGAACTGGTGCACCATGCGGCCACGCCGGAGCGTCGGTGCCTTGTCACCAAAGATGGTCTCGTATCGCTCCCGCGCGGTGTTCCAGTCATGCTCGCTGGGCAGTGGCTGGCTGCGCAGCGCGTCTCCTGGCTTGATCTGCGCCAGTTCGGGCGCGGGGTCGAGCGGAACTCCGCCGCGTACCCACACCCGGTCGTCCATCTCGGCGAAGGAGGCGGCAACCAGGTTGGCCAGGAACGGCTCCAGGCCACGCTTTTCCGGCTTGTCCATCCAGTCGATCAGGTGAATCAGGCTCAGATCCCCGGTGATGCCCTCGGTCTGCGCCATACGCCGGAAATGGTCAGCCCAGCGGTGGGACAGCTCGAAGTACGCCTCCTTCTGCTGTCCGAGCCCGAGGGGCCCTGCCACCCGCTCCATCAGCTTGCGGTCCTTCAGCGGCACTTCCACACGCCCGTCCCGCGCCTCCGCAGCGGCCCGTACGTACGTGAAGACCGTCTTGGCGTCGCTCGGCTTCACCGCGACCCTGCTGCCGTCCGGGTCGAGATTCGGATGCTCCGGGAACTGGGCAGCCAGTAGTTTGCCGGCGACCGCCCGGATGGCCTCATGCATCGACTGCCCGAACGAAAGGGTCAGATTGCCAACGTCACGTAACGACACAAGGTGGTCGTCGAAGCCCACTTCGACATCGGCCTCCATCTGCTTGGCCAAACCGTACGCCTGCTTGAAGGCCCCCTTCACATGCTTGAGCAGCGCCAGCTTCTGGCTCTCCAGAAGCCCCTTCGCCCGGGCCCGGTTGTCCGGGCTAAGGTGTGCCGCGTACTGCGTGGCGAACCGCTTGTCATCCGAGAGCGCCTTGTCGATGATCACGAGCCGTTTGAAGTCGTCCAGCCGTTGGGCCGACAGGTGCGTCGGCACCCAGGCGACCGTCCGGGTGCGTTCGCGTTGCCGCTCGCCCAGGGCACGCAAGCGGTTGATGTCATCGACCGGACCGTAGTCGTTCTCGTCGAAAGGCAGGTCGATGATGATCCGCCACTGGCCATCGATCTGCGGCTGCAGATCATGGTCAAGCAGTTCGTCCTCGTCCGCGATGTTCCCGAAGATGACCTCAACCGAGCGGTTGGAACCACGCCACACGAAGCGCAGCTCGTCGGCACCGAGCCGGCCGTCGGGGTGGTCGACACCCAGTTCCTCGATGAGCAGCTTTTTGGCGAGCGCGATCCGGTTGCCGGGGTTGTTGTTGACGGCGGCATTGGCGATGACCGTGTCGACGTCGATGCCCGCGAGCTCCAGCCGCACCCCCGCGTTGGCGCCGGCGCCAGTCTCCTTGATCTCGGGGAAGCGAGCGGCCCATTCGGCCACCTTGTTCTTGATGATGCCGACCTCGCTGCCCGGGATCGGCGCCGTCACCGAGCCGTAGTTGAGCGCGCCGAGGCGGCGGATTGTCAGGTCGCTGAGCGCGGGGACGCTGGGAGCGAGCGCGGACAGCAGCAGGGTGCACACGAGCTGGTTGTCGCCGACGAACACCTTGCAGCGCTGGGCAAGCTGCGGGTCGGTGATGGTCTCGGGCCGGTGCAGGTATTGCTCGACCTCGTCCTCGGTGACCCCCGCGGAGGTCAGCAGGTAGGGCCGCAGCTTGGTCTTGTACAGCTTGTCGGCGGCCTCAAAGACCACTTTCAGGCTGTCGACGAACGGCTTGTCGCCACCGTCGGCGATCACCGGGTACAGCTCGCCCACCGGGATGAGCTGCCCCAGCCGCAGGTCGTCGCGATGGTTTGCAAGCAGCTGGCCCATCAGCTTCAGACCAGTGCGAGAGCGCTGCAGGGCCGAGGAGATATGGACCAGGGTGTCCATGAAGGCGGGCGAGAACGGGTAGGTCAGGCGGAACGATTCCTCGTCCGCCCCTGTCGTCCCCTGCTCGGACCCCAGCAGCGTGTCCCACACCTGCAGACCGACCTTCTTGGTCTGCGCGAAAGCCTCGTCGATCAGCGCCGCCTTACCCTCCTTGGGCTTGAGCAGGCGAGCGTGGGCGATCTGCGGGAGGTTACGGTCTTCTAAAGTGATCTTGTCGAAGCGTCCAGAGGCCAGGTTCAGCGTGTCCTGGATCGACGCCTCCGCGGCACCGGCGTCCAGTTCCTCGCCGACCAGTTCCCGCAGGTCACGCTGGCGCGCGATGAACGACACTACGGGGATCGCGCGCCGGGCGTCTCCGCCTTCCACAAAGTTGGTGATCTTGCTGGCTTCGCGGGCCACGAACTTCTGGTCATGGATGAGCGTCGCCAGCCAGAGGATCAACTCGTCGAGGAACAGGATCAGACCGTCATAGCCGAGGGACTTGGCGTGCTGAGCGATCACGGACAGGCCGGCGTCCAGCGAGATGAAGCCGTGCTCATCCTCGGCCGCCTTCTGCGCGAACCCCGGCAGCAGGCTCGTGCTCGCGTCCTGCACCAGCTTGGCCCGCAGCTCTGCCGGGGTGGTCGGGTGCACCAGGTTCAGCGCCTCGCCGCCGTCGTGCGACTCCTCCGCGGCCAGCGCCTGGTCGAGCAATTCGGGTGTCCAGGCGAACGACTCTCCCCACTCGTCGTCCTCACCGTCGTCGCCACCGAGGCCGCTGATGACCGCGGTGTCTCCCATCCGAGCGCGCATCGCGCGGATGTCGGTGAAAAGCGCGTCGGTCCGGTAGACCTGCGGCGTCGGAGCGTCGGGGTGTAACTTCTTGATGTGGCTGACGTAGCCGCCCAGCACCCTTTGCTCCATGGCCTTCGCGCCGAGCATGTGGTACGGCACGAGCAGGAACTTCTTGCCGTCGCTGACCAGCCACTCGTGCTTGGTCAGCACCTTGTCGAATTCCCCCATGGCGCGGGCCGTCCGGTTGCCGCTAAGCAGCGCGTACAGCACGGCCATAAAGTGCGACTTACCCGAGCCGAACGATCCGTGCAGGTAGGCCGCCTTCGACGTGTGCCCGTCGAGCGCCGACTTGATCAGCCCGAGCGCTTCGTCGAAGTTCTCCAGCAGTCGCTCGGTGACCACGTACTCCTTGAGCGCGTGCTCGGCGCCCTCGGGAGTCACCGCCTCGGCAAGACGCAGCACGAAGTCGGAGGTGGAGATCGACTCCTTGATGTCGATGACGTCGCGGAGCAACGGCTGCTGTGCCATGGGTAGGTCGCTCTCCCTCGTCTACTTCTTCTTCGTACGGCTGCCGCGGACCGGCTTGGCCGGCATCCACTTGCGCAGGTCGTCGTCGGTCAGCCCGTGCTCACCCTGGATCTGCTGGCGGTAGGCCGCGAAGAAGTCCGCCGGGGAGCCGCTGTACATGATGTCGAACTCGTTGTGCCACTGGTAGAGCCATGGCTGGAGTTCGAGCAGGCCGGCCAGGAACGGGGTGATCTCCTCGGTGGACAGGGCGTGGTTGGTGAAGTACGTGGCCAACGCCTGTGCCTGCTCCCGATGGTCCCAGCCCGCCCAGCCGTACAAGTCCGGGGTCTGAGTGTTGACCATTCCGTAGGAGATGAACCGTTCCTTCGGCACATCCAGCTTGCCGCGCGCGGACCAGTAGGAGCCGCGCAGGAAGTCGGCCGAGGTGTACTTCGGCGGAACCGGGATCGAATCCCGGATCTGCCGCTTGGTCTTAATCTGGGGGTCGTTGGAGAACTCGGGCGCGGCGTCCTCCTGACGCTGCAGATCCCAGACCTCCTCCCAGTCGGCCCGCTTCTTCAGCCCGCTCGGCTTGTAGCGGAGCGCGGCCAGGAACGGAACGTGCTCGGTGGAGAGCAGTTCGGAGACGACCGCGAGTAGATCCCGGCGCGGGGCGTAGAGGGCGGCGACGGAGACGAAGTCGTCGTCCCGGGAGAGTGTGTCAACCAGGCGCGGCAGGGTGAGGATGGTCGGCTGCCCATTCTCGTCGTACCAGTGCTCGCGCGCTTCGATCCGGTCCAGCAACCATGAGCGAAGCGCCTTCTCCTGAAGCGCGTCCCAGCCCTCGGTCGCCCACCGCCGCTTGTACTCCGGCCGCTCTACCATTCCGATCGCTCGGGATGACTCGATGGCCTCGATCCGCTTTTGGACGATCTGCTTGTATGGCTCCGGCCAGTGAGCTGGGATCTCCTCAACGGACGTGAAGCCGTATCCCTTGAACCACCCCTCTGAAGCCTCGCCCTTGGCTACGCGACGAGCGAGCACAATTTCAAAGGCACGCTCACCGAGGGTAAGGTCAGGCACATCGCCTTGAGTAGCGCGCAGATCCTCGGAATGCAGATTGTAGAGTGCGTAGACCTGCCAATCCAACTCCTCCTGTAGCGCGATCATGCGGCTGCGAATGAACTCCCACCTGGCCTTGGCCTCACGCAGGGCCCCGGCGGTGGGAATTCCAGCGGCGACCACCGCAGCGGGAGTGGTCGTGGCGAGTTGTTGCGCGAGAGCGTCGATGGCAGTGGCGAGTTCCGTGGGGTATCCGGCAGGAAGTGGGAACTCTTGAAGTTTGGTGCCAGTGAACTCGTAATGCGTCATCCACGCCTCGGACACCCAGCGATTGCCGCCTCCGCTGTTGTTGTCCATGCCCCCCTTCGCCTGGCTCACCATCTTGAGCCAGAAGCCAGCGGTGGAGCTGTTGAGAAGGCCGAGCAAACGCAGGTGTTCCTCCTCGCTCGCCCCCTCCCGGAGCTTGATCACCGGTGCGGACTGCTTGAACACCTTCCCGCCTCGGTCCAACACGAAGTGGTTCAACCTCGACACGAACGAGAACGCGATGCCTAGCGGCACCGAATATCGTTCAGGATGCCAGCGACTCCACTCATACCAAGTAAGACCGATTTCCTCATGGGTGCCTCCTGGCTCCCGTCGTTGCCGCAGAAGAGAGCGAAAGCTCCAAAAAAGCGGCTCTATGTCACCGGTCAACTCGGCCTTGAGGTCGCTCCCGTACGGGAACAACGACTCGGTTTCCGACGAGACGTTCCAGTCCCGAACAGCGTCGCCCTCGACCAGGGGAACTACATGGCAGCTGTCTACGCCATATCGCTTCCAAGAGCCGACAGGACCAAAGTAGGCGGCGTCATTGCCAGTATGCGTGTAACGGCCGATAGCTCGACGTTGACTAGCCAGTCGATCAACCGAAGCTGAACCGAGCTGCTCGACCATCTCCAGACCGCCATCGACGAGAATCCACGGCTGCTTCCCGAAGTAGCGGTCTCGACCCAGGTCGTCCACAGACACCCACTGGCTAACTGAACCCGGTTTGTCGATCTGGTCAACGATGGCGCTCCAGACCGGTCCGTCTTCACCGTTCTCCGGAATAGATAGCTCATCCTGAATTCCCCGGACAGTACGGACCGTCTCCGAACGACCGCTACCCGTCCGACGCTTGCCGATAAGAATGACCGTTGGCGTGCCATGCCCGGGGATGTAGGCGCCCGAAGTGTCGATGACCTCAGTCAATTCCACCTTGTGTGCGAAGAATTCCTCAATCAGCTTTGTGCCGAACTCCCGCTTCATGAACGAGTCCGCAGTAATCTGACCGACCATTCCGTATCCGCGCCCATCTTCGTCGCCTTGCTTGGCCAGTTCAAAGAAGCGCTGCGCGAACGGCACGGACAGCGCATATTGAAGAGTGCAGGCGTCGTACAGCTCCCGGTAGAGCCCGTTCAGCTTCTTATCTTTGACCGTGATGTACGGCGGGTTGCCCACCACCACGTGGTAGCGGCCCGGCTCCAAGATGCGAGGGTGCTCGTGCACGTCCTCCGTCGCGTATGCGAAATCGGCGAGCGGATCACCCGGCACTTCGTCACCCAAAGTCAGCGCTAGTTGCCGAGCCTTGATCAGCGAGTCGCCGACGGCCAAGTGGATCGGCCAGTCGTACTTGGCGGCCTCCTTCATCGTCCGCACGCCGGCAGCGGCCATCGCCGCAACCAACAGCCGAAACCGAGCGATAGCGACCGCGAACGGGTTGAGGTCCACTCCGTGAACCGAGTCGAGCGCAGCCCTCACCTGCTCGTGCCGGTCCCGGCCGGGCTGGCGCTCGCCGTACAGCCGGATAAGGCGCCGGAAGGCGCCGAGCACAAAGTGCCCGGAGCCGCAGGTCGGGTCGATCATCTTCAGCTCTTCATACCCGAATTCCCGGATCGCCGGGTCCATAGTCCGGTTAAGGATGAACTCCTCGACGAACTCGGGGGTCTGAAGGAGCGCATACGTCTTCCGTGCGTCCTCGGACATCCACTGGTACAGGTCGCCGAGGAACCGTGTGTCCCAGCCCTCGGTGCCGTCCTCGTTCAGCGGATCGGTGAAATCGTGGACCAGCTCGCCTGTCTCGTCTCGCTCGCGCCAGAACTCGACCAGTTCGCGCGCCCCGTCGTGCGACAACGGGATCTGGAACAGCGGGTTGTGCCTGCGGCTGAACAGCAGCTCGCCCGCCTGCCCCTCCCCCAGTTCGAAGAAGGACCGCTCCAACCATCCGCGATAGGTCGGGTCCGGGTCCTCCTCGACATATGCCTCGTACCGGGCCTGCGCGAGATCACGCCGTTCAGCATCGGGCGCCGTCAGGTACGGCTCGGGGATCAGCCGGTTGTCCTCGCAGAAGCGGACGAACACCGTGCCCAGCACCCACGCCACCGCGACCTGCGTCACCCGCTCGTCCAGCCAGGAGCCCCAGGTCGCAGCCGTCCGCCCCAGCTTCCGGGCCTCGTCGTATTCGGCCCGCAGCCGCGCCCCGACCTCCGACACGGCCTTGACCTGCCTGGCGAGGTCGGCCTCGGCTGCCTTGACCTGTGCCTTCAGGTCATCCCGCAGCCGCTCACTGTCGATCACTTGGCGTCTCCCGATCGCATCGTCCTTAAGTGCTCGCCACCTCGATGGGTGTTCCGCACCCACGAGTCCGGCAGCTCGATCCACTCACCCAGCCCGGCCTGATACGGCACGGCCACCGTGCCGAGCCGCGGCTCCCGCGCAGCATCACTCTGCGGACACAACAGCCACAAGCCCCGCCGGCCCAGGCGAGCCGCGGCCGCCAGTCGGTCCAGGACGCCCATCGCGTCGTACCGGGCGAACGCTCCGGCGTCCGTCAGCAGTACCGGCCCGGACCCATCGTCGAGCTGGTCCTTGATCTGCGGTTCGATCCGGCCCCAGGCCGTGCGTGCGTATTCGGCGAACTTCAGCGCCGCCTTCGTGCCAGACTCAGCGGCATCGGCTCGCAGGATCGTCTCCCACGTCGGCTTGGTTCCCGGCGGCACCAAATCGTGCATGACCTCAAGGAACAGCTCCGTCACCGAGGTGACCTCGGCTCCGAACCTGTCACCTGTGAGTTCGGCCACCGCCACCTGGCTCAGTCCGGCCCGCACGGTGAGGACCCGGAACCCGTCCCGCCGAGACGACATGGTGAGGCGCTCCTCCGCGCGCACCGCATTCGCGAGCTGCGGATCGTCGGCGTACCGGTCGGCAGCGCTCAGTCGCGTCGCCAGCCGCCAGGCACCGACCGACAGGTAGCTGGAAGCCTGATCCATGCGGGTAGGCAAATAGCGGGCCGTCCTGGTGTCCTCACGGGTGGACAGCGTGAGCTCGAATCCCGCCTCACGCAGAGCTTTGGTCAGCAGACCTCCGGTGGGGAGGTCCGGCTGACCCTGATAGGTGATCTCCGGGAACCGCGCGAGCACCCGCTCATGGACATCAGCCACAGTCAGGCCAGGCTGGCGCTCCTCGGGCACGCCCGGGATGAGGCGGACCAGGCCCGCCTGCGTAAGCCGCAGCGCCCGCACCAGTGGCAGATCACGGGGATAGATTTCCAGCCGAGGTGTGGCAGCTGCGTTCCGTGACGCGGCGGCGGCCAGAGCGACCATGCGGCGCTCATCCCATTCGATCGTGCCGGGCGGCGGGGTGATCGCGCCGAGCTCGCTCAGCACGATGGTCGCTGTCGGCAGCGTGTCGAGCTTGGCCAGCCGGTCGGCGACCTTGCCCAGCCGCTGGGCGTAGTCGAGCAGGCCGGGGGCGGAAGGGGTGTCGGGATCTTCGTTGTCCCCGACCTCCAGGGCCAGCAGGCCCGCACCCAGTGCCTCGTGCGTGGCCTCACGGTTGGGCAGGTGCTGGAACTGACTGCTAGCCGGATCGAGCTGCTCAATCTCGACCACGGCCCGGACTGCCGCAAGCGCCAGCGCCCTGCGTCGCTCGCGCCCCTGCAGACGCGTGCCTCGCCGTACCGCCAGCGTGTCGGCGATCTCAGCGGCGGAGGCCACCCGTCCCATCCCGGCCAGCAGTTCAAGGATCTCTTCCCGCAGCGCGGCGACAGCCGGGAGCTTCTGCCACCGCAGGCGCTGGGTCTTCAGCATCTGCGGAATACGGCCGGCGCTGAGCCCCAGCGCCTCCGCGACGTCCTTCTGCTTGGGCCACACACCGATGTGCCCGGGCAGTTGGCCGTGTTCGTTGGGCAGGCGCAGCAGCAGCCGCACCATCTCCACCTCGTTGCCGTTCGACCCGTTCTTCTTCAGTTGGGGAACGAACAGCGTGGCCAGGGTGTCGAGGCTGACCGAGCGCAGGGTGCGCTGGGGCAGCATGTCGGCGTTCTCGCCCGTGGCCAGGGTGCTCACGAGGGAGGCCTCTACAGCACTGAGCTG
This sequence comes from Microbispora sp. ZYX-F-249, assembly GCF_039649665.1. Classification (NCBI taxonomy): domain Bacteria; kingdom Bacillati; phylum Actinomycetota; class Actinomycetes; order Streptosporangiales; family Streptosporangiaceae; genus Microbispora; species Microbispora maris. The sequence goes on from NZ_JBDJAW010000001.1 coordinate 177,800, forward strand.
TTTCAGCTCCTCGTCGGCCTTTCGGCGCCCCTCCGGGCTGAGCGGGGAGACCGGGATCAGGCGCAGCCGCTCGCCCCACTCACGCTGACGGCGCTGGATCTCGTTGCGGGTCTTCGCTCCCAAGCCGGGAGCGTTGACCAGGTTGCGCTGGCTGAAGTCGAGCAGCCCTCCCACCGTGGTGACGCCCAAGCCGTACAGGAAGGATTCGGCGGCCGGGGTGAGGCCCGCGGCTGATAGGTGTGTGTCGCGGGTGGCTTCGGCGGCGAGCCGATCGCGCTGCTGCTCGGCGGACTCCGGCTCGGCGTCGGCGATCGACGGGGCAGGGACGTCATCGGACGAGGGATGCCGGGAGATCCGAGGCACGGATGGCGTGGTCTCCGCCATGTCCAGGAAGATCTTCTTCCAGGCGTCCCGCATCGGCTTGAGCTCAGCGAATCGCTGTGCGACATCACGGTGCAGGGCCTTCCGGAAGAAGGCAGCCAACCCGTCGCGGATCGCGGGGTCGAAGGCGTCTAAGGCGATCGACGGGAATGGGTGATCCTTCGGGTCGGTCTGGCGGGCGGAGACCTTGCCGTCACCCCACTGCGGTAGCTCGCCCGAAGCCATCTCATGCAGGGTCACGGCGACGGCATAGCGCTCGGCATGAGCGTCGTAGACCGAGCGGGTCAGCGTCCCGATGAACGGGTCGAGATAGCCATCCGTGCCCGCGTCGGTCTCCTGCACCGGGTATCCGGCCAGCGAGAAGTCGATCATCACCAGCTCGCGGGTGCGATTGGGACGCACCCGGATCGCGATGTTGTCCGGCTTGATGTCACGGTGCCAGACGCCTTCGCCCTCCAGGAAGTCGACCGCGCCGAACAGGTAGTCGCCGTAGGCCTCCAGCTGGTCGACCTGGAGGCGACCACCCTCGCGGAGCTGTCGCGCCACGGTCTCCTCGCGACGGCGGCCCACGCCACCCGGCTCCATCGCGGCATCGGGGTCGCGCTCGTCGCCGACGTACTCCAAGGCCAGCGTTGTGCGGCCACCGATGATTAGTGGCTCGGGCTCCACGAGCCGGATGATCCGCGAGTCGGGCCGTAGCCGCCCCAGCACCTCAGCCTCGCGGACCAGGACGTCACCGCGGTTGTCGGACAGGGCCACCTTCAGTACAGCGAAGCCGCCTCGTGCCTTAGCCAGCAGATCGCGTACGAGAAAGGCTCGGCTGGTCGAACCGGTGCCCAGCCTCCGCCGGACTTCCCAACGGCCGGCCAGGACATCACCTGCGACGGCCTCGAGAGGGTCCTTCTCCGGCGCCTGGGTGTGGTGATCAGCCTCAGCCGTACCTGGCTCGGGTGCGGTTAGCGAGTCCTCGACGCACTCCAGCATCTCCAGGAACTCGTCGACGGACGAGAGCCGCTGGGCGGGCCGGTAGGCGGTGGCGGCCTGCACCAGCTCATCAATGTCCTGTGAGAGGCCGTCCACTAGGGCGCTGGGCCGCAGCCCCTCCCCCGCCTCCAACCGGGCCAGCAGCTCGGCCTGGCTCGCTGCCGGAGGCTGGCCCGTAGCCAGCAGATACGTGATCACGCCAAGCCCGTACACATCAAGAGCGATCGGGTCGGCGTTGAGCGCGGTCAGTTCGGGGGCGAGGTAGGGATCGGAGCCCTCGGCCAGGTGGATCGCCGACAGCGCGGTCGGGGCGAACCTTGTCATGCCCTGCGACTGGCCGCTGCTGCGCTGGGTGGCGATGTGCCAATCGGAGATCTGCAGGCCCGGGGAGAGCCAGGCGGCCTCCTCGCCGACGGTCTGGCCTTCAGGGCCCCGATTGCGCGGGATCACGTGGATCGAGCGCGCGGCCAGGGCGCGGTGGTGGATGCGGCTGGAGTGCGCTGAGCGCATGGTCTCGGCGAGCTGCCGGACCAGGGCCATCCGGCCGAGAATGTCGAGCTTGTCGCCGTACTGGACCAGGTATTCGTCTAGGCGCAGGGTGTGCGGGTGGTAGTCGAAGATCAGTGCGGGGCCGGCCGAGTGCCCTGAGGGGTCGTACTGCTTCAGCTGGACGACCCCTGGGTGGCGGAAGCGTCGCAGGATGGCGGCCTCGCGCCGGGCGGCGTTTTCGACCGACTGCCGGATGGAGGCGTCCGAACCGCGCTCGCGCAGATAGATGCGTACACGCGCCAGTTCGGGCAGCTCACTATGACGAGCCAGGTAGTCGGCCCAGGTCGGGCCGGTGTCGAAGGACTTGCGTTCGAGTAGGTAGGGGCCGACCTTGTATTCGGCGTCGCTGCGGCGGATGCCAATCTGCTCCAGGGTGGACTTGATCTCCCTGGAATCGGTGGGGGTGATCCGTCGCCGGTCGTCCCGGGCAGGCTCCAGCAGCATCTTCACGAGCTCGCTGATCGTGTAGACGCCGTTCTGGTCGTTCGGAGACAGCCGTACGCGGAGGGACGAGTCGGTGAAGCAGACTGCTGCACCGACCCAGACGCGCTTGCCGTGCCTGCCCAACAGCCCGGCGAGTTCCTTTGCCTTCTTGTCGGTCAAGTGCAGAGGATTGCCGTGCGGAACACGGCGGCCACTCGGGCTCGTCTGCACCCACGTGCCGTTCTCGGTGGCGACGCTGCCGTGCCAGTCCTTCAGCTCGATCAGGTAAACGCCACCGGGGGCGACGACCAGCAGGTCGACCTCCCGTACGTGTCCGGCCTGTGCGGTGAAGGTGAAGTTCGACCAAGCCCGCCAGGGTTCGGAGTCGGGCAGCTTCTCGCGGATGGCCTCCAGGCCACGACGCTCATGATCGAACTCAGACTCGGTGACTGTGGTCCACCGGCCTTCGAGCATGCGTCAACTCCGCCTGTTGATGTTCTTCCTGGCCGGCCGCTGGCCTGAGGCCGGATCTTTGGGTCAAAGCTTATCGGCGAGGTGTGACCCCGGATAGGAGCTCAAGAAGTCACCTCCTCTGGAGTTGGCGGGCGCGCCGCGCAGCACCTACGGCCTGCAACTGCTCTGCCAGGTGCTGCTCGCCAGCGCGCGTTCGCGTCCGGGGCGTCGCCGCCGACCTGGACATCCCGGTGGAGGTCGGGCTTTAGAAGTGGAACGTTCTAGAACTCTAAGCTCAGCCGGACTGAGGACAACCACTCTATGGCTATTTCGCAGCAGTGGGCGGGAAATTTGGACGTCTCAGGCCTACTATGACGACTGGCACCTGTGAGGCTCCTGACAAAGCAGCGCCTCCTGTGGCTGTGGATGGGAGGCCAATGAACGAGGCAGAGGTCCAGGAACGGTCCATAGAGCTGCCTGCGTTGTGGTCCGACCCGATCGAGTTCGACAAGAACAGCGCGCGTCAGCTTCTGGCTCCATCGCGAAAAGCGGGCGTGGTAACCGAAACGGGATCAGCGTGGGCAGTCGCTGACGGGCATCGCTGGCGGATCGCTCCAGCACCCGCCTCCGACCACACTCACCTGATCGAGAGGAAGGGCGGCGGTTTGGCGTGGGCTGGCAACAAACCAGCCAATCCGCCAGCCGAAGTTCGGTCGTCTCTTGAAGACGCCTTCCGGTTGCCCGCCCTCGGCTCCCCATCACCGACTCACCGAGGCCTGCGGGCCCCGCAGATCGGGGCGCTCCTTGCGATCTTCGCTCACTGGACAACTGGGAGCCGGCAGCCCGCGACGGTCGTCATGCCCACCGGCACCGGGAAGACGGACACCATGGTCGCCGTCTTCGCAGCCGAACGCCCCGAACGTCTGCTCGTGCTCGTGCCTTCCGATGTGCTGCGCAGCCAGACTGCGGGTAAATTCGAAACCCTCGGCGTGCTCCCCGAGGTTGGAGTCGTGAGCGATTGGGCCAAACGGCCCGTAGTCGGGCGCGTGGGCCATGGTTTCCAGTCCGTGGACGCTGCACGCGCCTTTGTGCGAGCGTGCAACGTCGTGGTGGCCACGCCCTCGGCCTTGTCCGAGTCCGACGAGTCCATACGACAGGCCTTCCTGGACGAATTCAGCCACCTGTTCATCGACGAGGCCCATCACGTGGCCGCCACTACCTGGATCCGCCTTCGGGACGGCTTCGACGGCCGTCCAGTGGTGCAGTTCACAGCCACACCGTTTCGGACCGACGGCCGTCCCATCGGCGGCCGGATCATCTACACCTTCCCGTTGCGGGAGGGCCCAAGCCCAGAACTACTTCTCGCCGATCAACTACATTTCAGTGCTGAGCTTCGACGATCCCGACAGGGACATCGCCGAGCAGGCCCTGGCACGACTCCGCGCCGACCTGAACACCGGGTTGGACCACCTGCTTATGGCTCGTGCTCGGTCCATCAACCGAGCCAACGCGCTTCTGGCTCTCTACAAGGAACTGGCCCCGGATCTGAATCCGCTGGTCATCCACAGCAAGCTCACCGGCAGGCAAGCCAAGTCAGCTCTCGATGCACTACACCAGCGAGCCTGCCGCGCGGTCATCTGCGTAGGCATGCTTGGAGAGGGATTCGACCTCCCCCAGCTCAAGATCGCAGCACTGCACGACACCCACAAAAGCCTTGGAATCACCCTACAGTTCGTAGGCCGCTTCGCCCGGGTCTCGCCCTCGGCGGTCGGCGCAGCCACCGTAGTCGCATCCCGTTCCGACGCACCATTTGACGAGCGGCTTCGCCAGCTCTACGCCGAGGACGCCGACTGGAACCTCATCATCCGAGACTTGTCGGAAACAGCAGTCGATGAACAGGAGGACGTCAGCGCCTTCGAGGCAGGGTTCGGCTCCGGCCCCGAAGAGGTATCCATCAAGTCGGTGCTGCCGAAGATGAGTGCGGTCGCCTACAAGACCGATTGTGAAGACTGGGCGCCGACCAACGTCTACAACATCTTTCCCGAGGAGGCTCTGCTCACCTACCCAATCGCAGTGAACTCCCGGGACCATGTGTTGTGGTTCGTCACGGAGGAGCGCGACCCGGTTCAGTGGGGCCGCCTACCGGCGGTCGAAGAAGTCATCCACTCGCTATACGTCATGTACTGGGACAACGCCCGCGGTCTGCTGTACATCAACAGCACCAACAACGACAGCGTGCATGAAGATCTCGCTATGGCCGTCTGTGGCCAGACGGCGACGCGCATCTCCGGTAAGCAGGTCTACCGCGTCATGGGTGGTATCGATCGGCTCGTCCCCACCAACGTTGGTGTGCTGGATGTAAGAAACCACAACCGGCGTTTCTCTATGCATGTCGGAGCCGACGTAGCCGAAGGGTTCACCGACGCGGAGAAGCACACCAAGGCGCAGACCAACATCTTCGCCACAGGGTACGCCGCAGGCGTAAGAACCAGCATCGGCGCCTCCCTCAAGGGCCGAGTGTGGAGCCACCGCATCGCGGACTCTCTCAAACAATGGGTCGACTGGTGTGATGAAGTTGGGCAGAAACTGCTGGACAACAGCATCAACATCGCCCATGTCATGGACAACTTCATCCATCCAGAAGACCTGGAGGACTGGCCCGAACTCACCGTGCTGGCCGTTGAATGGCCCCTAGCCCTGCTGGCCCGCAACGAGGACACTTTGCAGCTGGCCTTCCGCGGGAGCTCCTACTCGTTCTTGGACGCTGAACTCGAGGTGACGCCGCACGTACCGACCGATGCGGTTCACTTCGCGATTCGCACGCCCGGTTGGAGAGTGCCCTACATGATCTCCATCGAGGAAGGGCAGATGCGCATCCGGTCGGCCGAGGACGACGAAGTGACAGTCGTGACCCCGCGTCGGGAGATGTCTGCGGCCGAGTTTTTCGGTCGCCGCGACAACGTTCTACAGGTCCTCTTCGAGAACGACACCCTGGTGTGCGCGCCTGCCAGGTTGCTGCATCCGGTTCGGGACATCCCGCCTTTCGACGCCTCCCGACTCCAGGTGCCCGACTGGACAGACATCGACATCAAAAAGGAGTCCCAGACAGAAGAGCGTCATGCCGATTCGATCCAGGCGCGAATGATTCAGCATGTCCTCGACCGAGGGCCCTGGGATGTCGTCATCGACGATGACGGGGCTGGAGAGGTCGCCGACATCGTCGCAATCCGCGAAACCGAACGTGATTTACACATTCTCTTCGTTCACTGCAAGTACTCCTCAGAGAGCACCCCCGGCGCCCGTGTGGAGGACCTCTACGAGGTATGCGGGCAGGCGAGCAAGTCGGCGAGCCATCGGCGCGACGTCACCAGCATGCTGACCAGCTTGATCAGGCGTGCGCGAAACAGGCAGAAGAGTAGATCCTTCAGCGGCCTTGAGCTGGGCAGCTTCGAGCGCCTCGTGCAGTTACGTGACACCGCCAGGACGCGTAAGCCCAAACTCACCGTAGCCATAGCGCAACCTGGCATGAGTAAATCGAGGGCCAGCCTCAAGCAGTTGGAGTTGCTCGCAAGCACGGAGGTCTACCTACGCGAGATCGCTGCGGCGCACTTCGAGGTGTACTGCAACAACTAATTCCGAGGATTCCTGGAAACGCGACCGAGGACGGCGGTGTTCGATCTCCCAGCCGCACCCTCTCGTAATCTGGACGAGAGGGTGCTCACTTGCCGTCGGCCGGGCTTGGTCACCACCGCTTTGGTCGCGGGCCACTCGATCGGATCAGTCCGGCCGCTGCAGCCGCCATCCACACAGCCCACTTACGCAGCCCTGTCGGGTAGTTGAGACTCGACTGCTCATGACTTAACTCAGTTCGCCAGCGAGGCCGGCCTTCTTTCCTCCCCCGACCTGTGCGGGTTTCGTGCGCGGTCCACTCGGGACGGACCCGGGATGCGCCGTTCGTTCAACTGCCGGGCGATACGGGGCTTAGCGTATGGGTCATGATTCGCGTGTTTCTCGTGGACGATCATGAGGTCGTACGGCGTGGGGTGGCGGCGTTACTGGACGCCGAGGACGACATCGAGGTCGTCGGCGAGGCGGGGACGGCGGAGTCGGCGGTGGCCCGCATCCCCGCGCTGAAGCCGGATGTGGCGGTGCTCGACGTGCGCCTGCCCGACGGCAGCGGGGTGGACGTGTGCCGTGAGGTCCGCTCGAAGGTGCCCGGTCTGGCCTGCCTGATGCTGACCTCCTACGCCGACGACGAGGCGCTGTTCAACGCGGTCATGGCCGGGGCGGCCGGTTATGTGCTCAAGCAGATCCACGGCTCGGATCTGGTCGGTGCGGTGCGTACGGTGGCCGGCGGGCAGTCGCTGCTGGACCCGCAGACCACGGCCGCCATGCTGCACCGGCTGCGCGACCAGGCCACCAGGAAGGACCCGCTGGCCGCGCTGTCGGACCAGGAGCGCCAGATCCTGGAGCTGATCGGCGAGGGCCTGACCAACCGCCAGATCGGCGAGCGGATGTTTCTGGCCGAGAAGACGGTCAAGAACTACGTGTCCAACCTGCTGAGCAAGCTCAGCATGCAGCGCCGCACCCAGGCCGCCGCCCTGGCCGCCCGCCTCAAAGCCGAACACCAGGAGTGACGAGGAGATCAGCCCAGCGGGACGCTCCACTCCAGGCGGGCGCCGCCGGCCTCAGGGGAGGTGAGAGTGAAGGCGCCGCCGAGCCGTTCGGGCCGGTCGGCGAGGTTCCGCGGGCCGCTGCGGCGGCCCTCGGCCGGGATGCCGACGCCGTTGTCCCCCACTACGAGGGTCAGCCGCCCGTCCCCGGCCTGGACGGCGGATCTGCCGGATGGTGGCAGGCCGAGCCCGTGCGGCCAATGCTCAATTCTGGCGATCTCCTCCTCGCTCAGCCCGACCGGGACGAACCGGACGAGGGTGTTCTCCTCGCCGATCACGCCCATCGCCCCGTAGGTGGCATCGACCAGCGTGGTCGCGGTCTGCACGATGCGCCGCAGGACGATCTCCAGGTCGAGGTCGCTGCCCACCGAGACGACGGCCTCCAGCAGTGCGTGCACCCGGCTGGACGGCGTACGCCACCGATTCGCTGTGCACCCGCTGGGGCGTGCCGGCCACCGGCGTCATCCTGGGCGGTCCCGAGTCATCCAACCGCATGCTGGGAATCAGCGAACCGGGCTCCTTCTCCGGTCATGGTGCGAAGTTTCACATCCAATACACGCCAGTGCCCACCCCCCAGGGAGCAGGGGGCGGGCACTGAAGCCGATGGGCGGTAGGTCTACTTGAGGATGGGGAGGCGGCGGACCAGCGGGGTTGCGGCCCAGATGCGGCCGAGGCCGAGGGTGTCGCCGGCGTGGGCGAGGGCCAGGCCGATCAGGACGATGGCGTAGACGATGTGCTCGTCCATGAAGGGGTTGGTGGTCAGCGGCAGTTCGGCGGCCCACATCATCAGCAGGAGCAGGCCTCCGGTGGCGGCGGCGATCCGCATCCCGATGCCGAGGACGAGGGCGGCGCCGATGCCAGCCAGGCCGATCATGAACAGCCAGTCGACCCAGGCCTGCCCGGCCAGGGTGTTGAACACCCCGCCGAAGGTGTGGTCGGCGGTGCCCTTCAAAAAGCCGGTGGTCGGGCTGCCGCCGTTGATCCACGCCTTGCCCGCAGGGGTGGCGAAGCCCCAGCCGAACAGCTTGTCCAGGAAGGCCCACAGGAACACCCAGCCGATCGCGATCCGGGCGGCGGCCCAGGCGTAGGGGGCGGGGCCGGGGCGAGTGGCGGGAATCGCCTCGCCGTGCGCGCGGGCGGCGGGGACGGTGATCGTGACGGGGGCGGCGGCGTGGAGGCGGTGGTTCCTCTGGTTGCGCCCTTCGGTGATGGCCATGACCGGCCCCTTTCAACGTCTTTGCGTCTTCTTCTCTTCGACACCTCAAGGAAACCGCGATCACCGGTCGGGCCACAGGAGCCGTACGGCATGCCGCGCTCGTCTCGAAGTCCCGTGATCGTGGGACTTTCGGTCCAAGTCCGGTCACATCAGGCTTTCAAGGCGGCGGCTGGCGTCCAGCCCTACGACTGGTGGCGACAGGTCCTGAGTCTCTACCCGCCCGGTCGTAGCAGAGGGAGGCTGCGATCGACAGTCCCCCATGAAGGAGGTCCGGCCATGACACGAGTGCTGATCGCCTATGGATCCAAGCGAGGCTCGACCGCGGAGATCGCAGGCTGGATTGGTGACACCCTACGCGGCCAGGGGATCGAGGCAGATGTCGCGGACGCTGGATCGGTCCGCGACGTGACGCCGTACGACGCGGTGGTGCTGGGCGGAGCACTGTATGCGGGACGCTGGCACAAGGACGCCCGGCGCTTCGCCCGGCGGCACGCCGCTGCCCTGTCCGGACGGCCGGTGTGGCTGTTCAGCAGCGGGCCGCTCGACCGGTCCGCGCAGGAGGCCGGGATCCCGCCAGTTCCCCAGGTGGCCCGGGCGTTGGACGCTCTCGGCGCACGCGGGCACCAGACATTCGGTGGACGGCTCGCTCGTGACACCGAGGGCTTCATCGCCTCGAAGATCGCCGAAAGGTCCGGAGGCGACTATCGCGATCCGGATGAGGTGCGTGCCTGGGCGCAAGATATCGCCGCGCACGTCGCGGCCACGAACCGGACGGAGGCCTGACGGGCGCCGCCGGGCACCCGGGTCCGGGGCCATGGATGAGCTGGGCGCAAGGTCCCGTGCGGCGGTGACCAGTGGCCCTGCAGTCCGCTCAGTGCAGGAGATCGAATGGGGGCGGACACAAGGAGGAGTCATGATCAAACCCGTCATCGTCGCCACCGACGGCTCACCTGCGGCGACCGCCGCGGTGGAGTGGGCCGCCGGCGACGCCGCACGCAAGGGCCTGCCGCTGCGCGTCGTGCACGCCGTCGACCGCCTGCCGTACGAGCTGGCCCGCTACCCCGTCCCCACTGATGACCAGCTCACCTGGGCAGGACGGCGCGTCCTGGAGGAAACCGAGCAAGCTGTCCGGGAGACCCACCCCGCTCTCCGCGTCACCACCGCCCTGCTGGAGGGCGAGCCGGTCAAGGTGCTGCGCCGGGAGGCCGCCCATGGTGCAGAAATCGTCATCGGCAGCAGAGGCCATGGCGGGTTCGCCGGCATGCTGCTCGGATCGGTCAGCACGCATCTCGCCGGCCAGGTCCCCGTCCCCCTCGTGGTGGTGCGGCCCGAATCGTCGGCCCCCCACGGTCTGATCGTGGTCGGCCTCGACGGCTCCGATGAGGCGGAGGCGGCGCTGACCTACGCGTTCGAGGAGGCGCGGCTGCGTAGCTGCCGCCTGCTCGGCCTGTACGCCTGGCAGCTTCCGGTGCACGCGTACGCACCGGAGATCGCCTACGACATCGACGAGGTGCGGCAGGCCCAGGAGCAGCACGTGGCCGCTGTGCTGGCGACCTACCGGCAGCGCTACCCCGACGTGGACGCCGAGATGCGCGCTGTGTGCGGGCACCCCGTCCCCGTGCTCGTCGAGGCAGGCGAGAAGGCCGATCTCCTCGTGGTCGGGTCCCGCGGACACGGTGCCATCGGCTCGGTGGTGCTCGGATCGGTGAGCCGGGCCGTCCTGCATCATGCGCGCTGCCCCGTCGCCGTCGTACGCCCTTCCACCACGGAAGAGTGAGGACGCCTACGACATCTCCGGATATGCCAGAAGGAGGCAGACGCCGCGCGGATCACGATCAGCGTGGTCTGGAACCGTGGCTTGCCGTCTGTCGGCGAACCTGCCCGTAAGCACGCTGATAACGCGTTGCCCTTGCTGGTGGCGATGGTGCTAGTCCGCCGTCATGAGACGCGCGGCGCCTTGAAACTGCTGCTGAAGCGCGTCGCGGACCGGCACACCGTCCCCCGTTTCGGCTGGTATGTGCTTGCGATCAGGATGCCGCCGGGTGTAACGGCGATTCCAACGCGGTGATGGTCATGCTGGGCCGGTCACTGCCGGGCCGCGGTTCGCGCTGGTCGAGGTCCCGCTGCTGTTCGCCGTGTTCCTCATAGCCGCCGCCTGCGAGGAGGCGGGCTGGACGGCGTACGCCCCCGATCCCGCTGTGCACCCGCTGGGGTGTTTGGACGTCGTCAACGTCCGTCAGTGAAGCAGGACGCGGCCACATGTGCGACCACCGGCTCGCCGTGAACAGCCCAGTACGCCTCACGGGCAGTTGCGCGGATGTGTTCCGGGCATGCGTTGGTGGCGGGGCGGATGGACACGTAGACGTGCACCATGCCGTCGACCTCCACCAGGCGCACGTCGTCCACCACGTCGGTGAACGCCTGCTGCAGGGCCTCTCGGACGGCGAGCCGTGCGATCGGACCCGTGGCCTCGTCTCGGTCCTTTCCGCCGCCCTGTCGCCGGGGGATCGGATGGGGTTCTGTGCTCAGAATCGTCATGACTCAACCGTCCCGCCGGCTGCCCCTGCGCGGGGAGGGCCGAAGGTCCCCGGTCCCCGCGACGGTCGTCGCTTCCGACACCCAGGCTTGGTCAGACGCTGTGGACGCCGTGCGCGGCGAACTGGGCGTGCACGCGTTCCAGCAGGGCCCGGTCCGGGGGCTTGACGTCAGCCAGGGGGAAGGTGAGCCCGAGCCGGGCGTACTTGCCGGCGGCCATGCGGTGGAAGGGCAGCACGTCGACCCGCTCGACGTTGCCGAGCATTGCGACGAACCGGGCCAGCCCTTCGACGTTCTCGATGTCGTCGGTGTGGCCGGGGACCAGGACGAACCGCACCCAGACCGGGCGGCCGAGGTCCGCGAGCCGGCGGGCGAAGCGCAGGGTCGGCTCCAGGCTTCCTCCCGTCAGTCGGCGGTAGCCCTCGGGGTCGGACGACTTGATGTCGAGCAGCACGAGATCGGTGTCGGCCAGCAGCGCGTCGCTCGCCCGATCGCCGAGAAAGCCGGAGGTGTCCAATGCGGCGTGCAGGCCGCTGTCGTGGCACCGGCGCAGCAACTCGCCGGTGAAGCGGGGCTGCAGCAGCGGCTCGCCACCGCTGACCGTCACCCCGCCGCCTGCGACGGAGATGAACCGCCGATAGCGGTCCACCTCGGTCATCACGTCGTCCACGGTGACCCGGCGGCCGTCGCGCATCCGCCAGGTCTCCGGGTTGTGGCAGTACAGGCAGCGCAGCGGGCAGCCGCAGGTGAACACCACGAAGCGGGTGCCGGGACCGTCCACGCCGACCGACAGGTCCCACGACTCGATGACGCCGGAGCCGGCCGCCGACTCGGTCTGGCAGAGCTCGGCGGCGGTGTCCCGCAGCAGGGGCTCGCGCATCACAGCCGCCCGTGGAAGGTGCGGTCGATGACGTCCTGCTGCTGTTCGCGGGTGAGCCGGACGAAGTTCACGGCGTAGCCGGAGACCCGGATGGTGAGCTGGGGGTACTTCTCGGGGTGGTCCATCGCGTCGATCAGCGTGGCCCGGTCGAGCACGTTGACGTTCATGTGGAAGCCGCCCGCGTCGAAGTAGCCGTCGAGCACGCCCACCAGGTCGGTCACCCGGTCCTCGGCCGTGCGGCCCAGCCCGTCCGGGGTGACCGTGCTGGTCAGCGAGATGCCGTCCCGTGCCTGTTCGTAGGGGAGCTTGGCCACCGACAGCGCCGAGGCGACCAGGCCGTGCCGGTCACGCCCGTTCATCGGGTTGGCGCCGGGGGCGAACGGCGTGCCGGCCCTGCGCCCGTCGGGCGTGTTGCCGGTGTGCTTGCCGTACACCACGTTGGAGGTGATGGTGAGCACCGACTGGGTGTGCTCGGCGCCCCGGTAGGACGGGTGGCGGCGGATCTTGTCCATGAACGAACTGACCAGGTCCACGGCGATCGCGTCGGCACGGTCGTCGTTGTTGCCGTACGCCGGGTAGTCGCCCTCGACCACGTAGTCCACGGCCAGCCCGCTCTCGTCACGCAGCACCCGGACGGTCGCGTGCTTGACGGCCGACAGGCTGTCGGCGGCCACCGACAGGCCCGCGATGCCGCAGGCGAGCGTGCGCTTGACGGGGTAGTCGTGCAGCGCCATCTCGATGCGCTCGTAGGCGTACTTGTCGTGCATGTAGTGGATGACGTTCAGCGCGTCCACGTACGTCTTCGCCAGCCAGTCCATCATCCGGTCGAACGCCGCCGCCACCTCCTCGTAGTCGAGCACGTCGCCGGTCAGCGCCGGGTAGGCGGGGCCGACCTGCTCGCCGCTGATCTCGTCCCGCCCGCCGTTGACGGCGTACAGCAGGGCCTTGGCGAGGTTGACCCGGGCGCCGAAGAACTGCATCTGCTTCCCGACGGGAGCGGCGGACACGCAGCAGGCGATGGCGGTGTCGTCGCCGTACGCCGGCCGCATCAGCTCGTCGCTCTCGTACTGGATCGAGCTGGTCTCGATGGACAGCCGGGCACAGAACCGCTTGAACGGCTCGGGCAGCCGGGGCGACCAGAACACCGTGAGGTTCGGCTCCGGGGCCGGGCCGAGGTTGCGCAGCGTCTGCAGGTAGCGGTAGCTGGTGCGGGTAACCAACGGCCTGCCGTCGGCGCCGACGCCGCCGATCGACTCGGTCACCCAGGTCGGGTCCCCCGAGAACAGCTGGTCGTACTCGGGGGTGCGCAGGAAGCGGACGATGCGCAGCTTGATGACGAAATCGTCGACGAGCTCCTGGGCCTGCTGCTCGGTGAGCCGGCCCTCGGCGAGGTCCCGCTCCAAGTAGACGTCCACGAAGGTGGAGGTGCGGCCCAGGGACATCGCGGCGCCGTTCTGTTCCTTGACGGCGGCCAGGTAGGCGAAATACAGCCACTGGATGGCCTCGCGTGCCGTGCCGGCCGGGCGGGAGATGTCGTGACCGTAGGAGGCGGCCATCTGCTTCAGTTCGTCCAGCGCGCGGATCTGCTCGGCGAGCTCCTCCCGGTCGCGGATCACCGCGTCTGTGGAGAAGTCCCCGTCCAGCGACCGCAGTTCGGCTCGCTTGGCCTCGATCAGCCGGTCCACGCCGTACAGCGCGACGCGCCGGTAGTCGCCGATGATGCGCCCCCGGCCGTACGCGTCGGGCAGCCCGGTGATGATCCCCGCGCGGCGGGCCGCCCGGATCTCGGGAGTGTAGGCGTCGAAGACGCCGTCGTTGTGCGTCTTGCGGTACTTGGTGAAGATCTCCTTGACCCGGGGGTCGAGCGTGTACCCGTAGGCTGCCAGGCCGTTCTCGACCATCCGCAGTCCGCCGGCGGGCATGATCGCCCGCTTCAGCGGGGCGTCGGTCTGCAGGCCGACGATGAGCTCACGGCTGGGGTCGATGTAGCCGGGCCGGTGCGCGGTGATCGAGGAGGGCGTGGCGGTGTCGATGTCGTACACGCCGCGCCGCCGCTCCTCTCCGAACAGGTCCGATACCTCCGCCCACACAGCGCGGGTCCGCTCGGTGGGGCCGGCCAGGAACGACTCGTCGCCCTCGTATGGGGTGTAGTTGGCCTGGATGAAGTCGCGCACGTCCACCTGCCTGCGCCAGGTCGTGCCGCGGAAACCGCGCCACGCCACGTCCCCGGCAGCCTGTTCCCGGACCGCTGTGACTGTCATCGGTACCCCCTTCGTCGGTGTCCGCTTCCACTCTCACGCGCCGCCCCGTTCGGCTCCGCGCGCGGAGGTCATCGATCAGCGGGACCAAAGTCATCGGCGATGTGCGGGCCGGAGGGGCAATGGGAAAGGGCGGGGAGCGCATGGCTCCCCGCCCGCCTCGTACGGCCTCGGTGGTGTGCGAGGGCCTTGCCTCGCGGTCAGTGCTGAACGACGATCCTGCGGTCGGCCGTCTTGTGCTCCTCCTCCAGGCCGACCGTGACCTCCAGGACTCCGTCTCGGTAGGCGGCCGTCACGTCCTGTTCCCTGGCCGTCGGGGGAAGCGTGACCGAGCGGGAGAACGCGCCGTAGGTGATCTCGGAGCGGCGCGGTTCCTTGGCCTCCTTGGTCTTCTCGGCCCGGATGTTGAGCACGCCGTGCCCGACGGTGACCTCCAGATCCTTGTCGGGGTCGATGCCCGGCAGCTCCGCCCGCAGCACGTACCGGCCGTCCGCGACGAAGTCCTCCACTCGGATGATCTGGCCGAACGGCCGGAATCCGTAGACCGGGCTCTCCAGCAGCTCCAGCAGTTCCGGGAAGAAGAGCCGGCCCGGACTCCGCTCCATCAGGGTCATCGTGACCTCCTTGTCTCGATGCCGACGCACCAAGCACACACCTGCTGCGGCCTACGGGGCAGAGCAGAACGTCCCAGCCGCAGGGCCTCACACCACCGGCCGCCCTCGGGCCATAGGTCTCGGCCCGGCGGGACCTTCAGCGCTGCAAACCCCGGCAGGACAAGGTGTCCTATGTAAGGAGCATGCGAAATGAAGGAGAACAACATGATCCTGGTAGGCGTCGACGGTTCGCATGCCGCGCTGGAAGCCGCCGCATGGGCGGCCCGGGAAGCCGATCTGCGCGGCGTCCCGCTCCGGGTGGCCAACGCCATCCCCGCCTGGGCCGCCTCCGGCACCGGACTGGGCCGATACGCGAAGATCGCGGCCTGGATGCGCGACGGCGCCGCCGCCACGCTTGCCGCCGCCCTGGAACGGGTCCGCGCGGAGGCACCCCGGATTACGGTGGACACCGCGATCCTGGCCGGCGACCCCCGCCCGGTGCTCATCGAGGCATCCACAGGGGCGGATCTGCTGGTCATCGGCAACCACGGCCTTGGTGGGTTCCGCGGGTTACTGCTCGGCTCGGTCGCGCAGGGCGTGGCCGGGCACGCCCCATGCGACGTGGTCGTGGTACGGGAGCCTTCCGAGGCCCCGCGAGGAGAGGTGGTCGCGGGCATCGACGGATCACCCGCTTCCGCGCGCGTGCTCGACTTCGCCTTCGCGGAGGCGGCGCTGCGCGGTGTCGGCCTGCGGGTCGTGCACGCCTACAGCCCTCTGGACGCGGGCCGCGGCTTGGCGCCGGTGCCCGACGACTTCGACGACGAAAAGACGCAGGTGCGGATGGTCGCCGAGGCCCTCGCCGGACGGCGGGAGCTGTACCCGGACCTGCAGGTCACCGAGTGGGTCATCCGGTGCCACCCCGTGGAGGCGCTGCTGCAGGCGTCGCAGGGCGCGGACCTGCTGGTCGTCGGCTCTCACGGCCACGGGGAGTTCAGCGGTCTGCTCCTCGGCTCGGTCAGTCAGGCGTTGCTCCACTACGCGACGGTTCCCGTGGCCGTTGTCCGCGCCAGCCGATGAGGCAGTGGTTCCTCTCCCTGCAACATGACCCTGCATACAACGCGCGGTGTGCTTCTGGAGCGCAATGTGTTATGTCCGAGATTCGGGGGTAACGAGTAATCTTCTGCGCAATGCCAGGGGAACCAAGATCCCTGGCGTCCTCACCGTCTCCAACGAGAGGGTGAGGACGGAAGATCCTCTCCCCCCGGAGGAATGGAATGACAGTCGGCACGGCAGCCTCCCAGGAGATGCGAAAGGGCGGCCGGACGACCGCGTTGATACTGGCGACCGCGGGGCTCGCGGTGAGCTTCTGGGCGTGGGCGCTGCTCAGCCCGCTCAGCTCGACGTACAAGGAACTGCTGCGGCTCACCCCGTTCGAGGCGTCGATCCTGGTCGCCGTCCCGGTCATCGTCGGCTCCCTCGGCCGGATCGTGCTCGGCGCGCTGACCGACAGGTACGGCGGGCGGCTGATGTTCGCGGTGGCGAGCATGCTCGGCGTGATCCCGGTGGTCTTCCTGGCCTTCGCCGAGAGCTACCCGGCGCTGCTGATCGGCGGGTTCGTGCTCGGCCTGACGGGGGCGACCTTCGCCATCGGCGTGCCGTTCGTCAACGCGTGGTTCCCGCCGGAGCGCCGGGGCCTGGCCCTGGGGCTCTTCGGAATGGGTAACATCGGCACCGCGATCTCCGGTTTCGCCACTCCCTGGCTAGCCGACCGGTACGGCCGAGCCGTTCCGTTCTTCGTGGTCGCCGCCGCGCTGGTGGTCGTCGGGCTGGCATTCCTGGCGTTCGGCCGGGAGGCGCCCGGCACCCGTCGCGCGACCGAGCCGTTCCTCGCCAGGTTCCTGGCCGCGGGGCGGTTGCGCGTCACCCGCGAACTGGCCGCGATGTACGCGCTGACCTTCGGCGGGTTCGTCGCATTCGGCGCCTACCTGCCGCTGTATCTGAAGGCGGTCTACGGTCTGTCCACGGCGGACGCCGCGGCACGGGCGGCCGGTTTCGTCGTGCTGGCCACGCTGGCCCGCCCGGTCGGCGGCTGGCTGGCCGACCGCTTCGGCGGCGAGATCGTGCTGGCCGGCGCGCTGGCCGTCGCGGTGGTGTGCGCGGTCGCCGTGTCGTTCGCGCCGCCGATGCCGCCGGCGACGGCCGGCTTCCTGGCCATGGCCGCCGCGCTCGGCCTGGGCAACGGCGCGATCTTCGCGCTGCTCGGGCGGGCGGTGCCGGGCAACATGATCGGCAGCGCCACCGGCGTGGTCGGCGCGGTCGGCGGCCTCGGCGGCTTCCTGCCGCCCATCGTCATGGGCCTCATCTACCAGTCCACCGGTTCGTACGCCATCGGACTCATGCTGCTGGCGGCCGTCGCGGCGGCGGCGCTGGTCTACTGCTGGTTCGTCCTGCGGCCGTCCCGGACCGCCCGCCTGACCCAGGAAGAGGGAATTTGATGTCGAGAATCGACGGGCCGCTCAGCGACGCCCTGCTGGGGCTGGGCCGGCACCTGCGCCGGGGCGAGGTGTCGCCGGACCTGCGCACCCTCCACCAGATTGGCGGGCGCCAGGGGGACGTGTTCTATCGGGACCGGTGGAGCCACGACAAGGTGGTCCGCTCCACGCACGGGGTGAACTGCACCGGTTCGTGCTCCTGGAAGGTGTACGTCAAGGACGGCATCATCACCTGGGAGGCCCAGCAGACCGACTATCCCAGCGTGGGGGACGACCGGCCCGAGTACGAGCCGCGCGGCTGCCCCCGCGGCGCGGCCTTCTCCTGGTACACCTACTCGCCGACCCGGGTGCGTTACCCGTACGCCAGGGGCGTGCTGGTGGAGATGTACCGCGAGGCGAAGGCGCGGCTGGGCGACCCGGTGGCCGCCTGGGCGGAGATCACCGGCGACCCGGTCAAGCGGGCCCGCTACCAGGAGGTGCGCGGCCGGGGCGGGCTGGTCCGGGTCTCCTGGGAGGAGGCGGCCGAGATCGTGGCCGCCGCGCACGTGCACACGATCAAGACGTACGGTCCGGACCGGGTGGCCGGCTTCTCCCCGATCCCGGCCATGTCGATGGTCTCGCACGCCGTCGGCGCCCGGTTCGTCTCGCTGCTCGGCGGCACGATGCTGTCGTTCTACGACTGGTACGCCGACCTTCCTGTGGCCTCGCCGCAGGTGTTCGGCGACCAGACCGACGTGCCGGAGTCGGCCGACTGGTGGGACGCCGCCTACCTGATGCTGTGGGGTTCCAACGTCCCGGTCACCCGCACCCCGGACGCCCACTACATGGCCGAGGCCCGCTACCGGGGGCAGAAGGTCGTGGTGCTGGCCCCCGACTACAACGACGCGGCCAAGTTCGCCGACGAGTGGCTGGCCCCGCACCCCGGCACCGACGGCGCGCTGGCCATGGCCATGGGCCACGTGATCCTCAAGGAGTTCTTCGTCGAGCGGGACACCCCCCGCTTCACCGACTACGTCAAGCGCTACACCGACCTGCCCTTCCTGGTGCGGCTGCGCGAGCACGACGGCGGGTACGTGCCGGACAAGTTCCTCACTTCGGCAGACCTGGGCGAGGAGGGCGAGGAGGCGGCGTTCAAGACCGTGCTGCTCGACTCCCGGGACGGCGAGCCGGTGGTGCCCGGCGGGTCGCTCGGCTTCCGGTTCTCCGCGGAGGGCGAGGGCCGCTGGAACCTCGACCTCGGCGAGGTGGACCCGGTGCTCACCCTGCTCGGATTCGGGGAGGCGGCCGAGGTGGCGCTGCCCCGGTTCGACGACAGGTTCGACGACCCCGGCGCGGGGGTGATGCGGCGCGGCGTGCCCGCCCGCCGGGTCGGCGGCCACCTGGTGACCACGGTCTTCGACCTGATGCTCGCGCAGTACGGCGTGGCCCGCGACGGGCTGCCGGGGGAGTGGCCGTCCGGCTACGACGACCCGGCCGAGCCGTACACCCCGGCCTGGCAGGAGCCGATCACCTCGGTGCCCGCGCAGGCGGCGGCCAGGATCGCCCGCGAGTTCGCCCGCAACGCCGAGGAGTCCGGCGGCCGGTCGATGATCATCCTCGGGGCGGGGACCAACCACTGGTTCCACTCCGACACGATGTACCGGTCGTTCCTCGCCCTGGTCACGCTGACCGGCTGCCAGGGCGTCAACGGCGGCGGCTGGGCGCACTACGTCGGCCAGGAGAAGTGCCGTCCCGTCACCGGCTGGGCGCAGATGGCCTTCGGGCTCGACTGGGTCCGCCCGCCGCGCCAGATGATCGGCACCGCGTACTGGTACCTGCACACGAACCAGTGGCGCTACGACGAGCACACCGCGGACACGGTCGCCTCGCCGACCGGCGGCGGGACCTTCGTCGGCAGGACCAGCGCCGACCTGCTCGCGCAGTCCGCCCGGATGGGCTGGATGCCGTCCTATCCCACCTTCGACCGCAACCCCCTCGACCTGGCCGACGAGGCCGAACTGGCCGGCCAGGAGGTCGCGCCGTACATCGTGGACCAGGTGAGCTCGCGGAACCTCGGCTTCGCCTGCGAGGACCCGGACGCGCCGGAGAACTGGCCGCGGGTGCTCACCGTGTGGCGGGCCAACCTGCTCGGCTCCTCGGCCAAGGGCAACGAGTTCTTCCTGCGCCACCTGCTCGGCACCGGCAACGCCGTACGAGCCGAGGAGAACGGCCCCGACCGGCGGCCGGAGGACGTGACCTGGCGGGACGAGGCGCCCAAGGGCAAGCTCGACCTGCTGCTGTCGCTCGACTTCCGGATGACCTCGACCACGCTGTTCTCCGACATCGTGCTCCCCGCGGCCACGTGGTATGAGAAGCACGACCTGTCGTCGACCGACATGCACCCGTTCGTGCACGCGTTCACCCCGGCCATCGACCCGCCGTGGCAGACCCGCACCGACTTCGCCGCCTTCCACGCCATCGCCCGGGCGTTCAGCGCGCTCGCCCGCGAGCACCTCGGCGTACGCCGGGACGTGGTGGCCGTGCCGCTGCTGCACGACACGCCGGACGAGCTGGCCAGCCCGCACGGCCGGGTCCGCGACTGGCGGGAGACCGGCGAGGAGCCGGTGCCCGGCCGTACGTTCCCCAAGATCGTGGTGGTGGAGCGGGACTACGGCGCGGTCGCCGACAAGCTGGCCGCGCTCGGCCCGCTCGCCGAGCGCTTGGGCGCCACGACCAAGGGCGTCACGTTCGACGTGGCGGCGGAGGTCGAGCGGCTGGGCAGGGTGAACGGGACCGTGCGCGGGGGAGCGGCCGACGGCCGGCCCTCGCTCGCCACCGACGTCGCGATGTGCGAGACGATCCTCGCGCTGTCGGGCACTACCAACGGGCGGCTGGCCGCGCAGGGCTTCGCCGCGGTGGCCCGCCGCACCGGGACGGACATGGACGGCCTGGCCGACGAGCACCGGCGGATCACCTTCGCCGACACGCAGGCGCGGCCGACACCGGTGATCACCTCGCCGGAGTGGTCGGGCAGCGAGACCGGCGGGCGGCGCTACTCCGCCTTCACCATCAACGTCGAGCACCGCAAGCCCTGGCACACCCTCACCGGACGCCAGCACTTCTACCTCGACCACGACTGGATGCAGGAGGCGGGGGAGGCGCTGCCCGTCTACCGGCCGCCGCTCAACACCGCTGCCCTCGCGGCGGGAGCGGACGGGGAGGGCATCGTCGTGCGCTACCTGACCCCGCACTCCAAGTGGTCCATCCACTCCGAGTACCAGGACAACCTGCTCATGCTGACGCTGTCGCGGGGCGGGCCGACGATCTGGATGAGCCCGGACGACGCCGCGCGGGCCGGGATCCACGACAACGACTGGGTCGAGGCGGTCAACCGCAACGGCGTGGTCGTGGCGAGGGCCGTGGTCTCGCACCGCATGCCCGCCGGGACGGTGTACATGTACCACGCACAGGAACGGGTGGTGGACGTGCCGAAGAGCGAGACCTCGGGGCGCCGCGGCGGGATCCACAACAGCCTCACCCGGCTGCTGATCAAGCCGACTCATCTGATCGGCGGATACGCGCAGCTCAGCTTCGCGTTCAACTATCTCGGGCCGACGGGCCACCAGCGCGACGAGGTCACGGTGATCCGCCGCCGCGCCCAGGAGGTGGACTACTGATGACACGCGTGATGGCTCAGCTCGCGATGGTGATGAACCTGGACAAGTGCATCGGCTGCCACACCTGCTCGGTCACCTGCAAGCAGGCGTGGACCAACCGGGCTGGCACCGAGTACGTCTGGTTCAACAACGTCGAGACGCGGCCCGGCCAGGGCTACCCCCGCACGTACGAGGACCAGGAGAAGTGGCGGGGCGGCTGGGAGCTCAACAGGCGTGGGCGGCTCCAGCTCAAGGCCGGCGGACGGCTCAGGAAGCTGACCACGATCTTCGCCAACCCGCTGATGCCGTCCATCGGCGACTACTACGAGCCCTGGACGTACGACTACGACCGGCTGTTCTCCGCGCCGGTCACCGAGGACACCCCGGTGGCCCGGCCCCGGTCGCTGATCACCGGTGAGCCGACGAAGATCAGGTGGAGCGCCAACTGGGACGACGACCTGGCCGGCGCGCCCGAGCTGGCCCCCGCCGACCCGGTGCTGAAGAAGGTGTCCGACCAGGTCAAGCTGGAGTTCGAGCGCGCCTTCATGTTCTACCTGCCGCGCATCTGCGAGCACTGCCTCAACCCGTCGTGCGTGGCCTCCTGCCCGTCCGGCGCGATGTACAAGCGGGCCGAGGACGGCATCGTGCTGGTCGACCAGGACCGCTGCCGGGGCTGGCGGATGTGCGTCACCGGCTGCCCGTACAAGAAGGTGTACTTCAACCACCGCACCGGCAAGGCCGAGAAGTGCACGTTCTGCTATCCCCGGGTCGAGGTCGGCATCCCGACCGTGTGCTCAGAGACCTGCGTCGGCCGGCTGCGCTACATCGGGCTCGTTCTCTACGACGCCGACCGCGTCGCAGAGGCCGCCTCGGTCAAGGACGAGAAGGCCCTGTACGAGGCGCAGAAGAGCGTCATGCTCGACCCCCACGATCCCGAGGTGATCGCCGCCGCGCGGGCCGCCGGCATCCCCGAGGACTGGCTGGAGGCGGCCAGGAACTCCCCGATCCACAAGCTGATCTTCGACTACGGCGTGGCGCTGCCGCTGCATCCGGAGTACCGGACGATGCCGATGGTCTGGTACATCCCGCCGCTGTCGCCCGTGGTCGACGTGCTGCGCGAGACCGGCCACGACGGCGAGCAGGCCGGCAACCTGTTCGGCGCCATCGACGCGCTGCGCATCCCGATCGGCTACCTCGCCGAGCTGTTCACCGCCGGCGACCCCGAGCCCGTACGCGCCGTGCTGCGCAAGCTGGCCGCGATGCGGTCGTA
This sequence comes from Microbispora sp. ZYX-F-249, assembly GCF_039649665.1. Classification (NCBI taxonomy): domain Bacteria; kingdom Bacillati; phylum Actinomycetota; class Actinomycetes; order Streptosporangiales; family Streptosporangiaceae; genus Microbispora; species Microbispora maris. The sequence goes on from NZ_JBDJAW010000001.1 coordinate 200,142, forward strand.
CATGCGGGGGATCAACCTCGCCGGGGAGCGCGACGAGTCGATCCCCGCCGCCGTGGGACTGAAGGGCGACCAGATCGAGGAGATGTACCGGCTGCTGGCCATCGCCCCCTACGGCGAGCGGTACGTCATCCCCAAGGCGCACGCCGAGGAGGGCGCCCGGCTGGAGGAGCTGGCGACCGGGTGCAGCCTCGACTACGACGGCGGCCCCGGCATGGGCGGCCCGTTCGGCGAGGCGTCCGGCCTGCCCGCCCCGGTCGCGGTGGAGAACTTCCACGCGCTGAAGGAACGCCAGGAGGCCGACGACCTGGACCGGGCGAGCGAGCTGCGCGGCCGGGTCAACCTGCTCAATTGGGACGGCAAGGGGACTCCGGATGGGCTGTTCCCCAAGCGGAAGGACAAGTCGTGACCGATCGTGCGGTGCATCTGACGGCCTCGGTGCTGCTGTCGTATCCGGACGAGCGGCTGATCGAGGCGCTGCCGGTGCTGAACGCCACGGTGGCGGGACTCGGGCCGGGCGAGCCGGCCAGGCGGCTGGCCGCCTTCCTCGACCACGTGGCCGCCACCCCGCTGCCGGAGCTGGCCGAGCACTACGTGGCCACGTTCGACCTCAAACGCCGCTGCTGCCCGTACCTGACCTATTACACGTACGGTGACACGCGGCGGCGCGGGATGGCGCTGCTGCGGTTCAAGCAGGCCTACCAGGCGGCCGGGTTCGAGGTCGCCGACGAGCTGCCCGACCACCTGGGGGTGGTGTGCGAGCTGTCTGGCCGGGGCGCCACCGAGCAGGCGGTGCGGCTGCTGCGCGAGCACCGGGCCGGTCTGGAGACGCTGCTGCGCGCGCTGAGCGAGGAGGGCTCGCCGTACGCCGAGGTCGTGGCGGCGGTGCTGGCCACGCTGCCGCCGCCGACCGAGCGGGAGCGCCAGGCCGCGCTGCGGCTGGCCGAGGAGGGACCGCCGGCCGAGGAGGTCGGCCTGGAGCCGTACGGGCATGAGGCTTTCATCCCGGTGCAGGCTGGGATGCCGGGAGGATCGCGGTGAACGCGCTCGACGTGACGCTGTGGATGGTCGCTCCCTACGTGGCCTTGACGATCTTCGTGCTCGGGCACGTCTGGCGCTACCGCTACGACAAGTTCGGCTGGACGACCCGCTCCTCCCAGATGTACGAATCCAGGCTGCTGCGGATCGGCAGCCCGCTGTTCCACTTCGGCATCCTGGTCGTCGCGCTCGGCCACGTGGGCGGCCTGGTGATCCCCAAGACCTGGACCGAGGCGGTGGGGGTGAGCGAGCACACCTACCACCTGACGGCGGTCGTGCTCGGCACGATCGCGGGCATCTGCACGGTCGCCGGCCTGGCGATCCTCGTCTACCGCCGCCGCACGGTCGGCCCGGTCTTCACCGCAACCACCCGCAACGACAAGCTGATGTACGCGGTGCTCGCCCTGACGATCGCGCTCGGGCTGGCCGCCACCGTCATGGCCAACATCGTCGGCGGCGGCTACGACTACCGCACGACGATCTCGCCGTGGTTCCGGTCGGTCTTCTACCTCCAGCCGGAGGGGGAGCTGATGGCAGGCGCGCCGATCCTGTTCAAGCTGCACGCGCTGAGCGCGCTGGTCCTGTTCTCCGTCTGGCCGTTCACCCGGCTGGTGCACATGCTGACGGCGCCCGTCGGCTACCTGACCAGGCCGTACATCGTGTACCGCAGCCGCGACGACCAGCGCGGCTCCCGCCCGCCGCGCCGCGGCTGGGAGCCCGCCGGCCGCCCCTGACCATCAGAAACGACTACCGGCAGGGCCCGGCTGCACGGCAGCCTAACGGCGGCTGAAGGGTGTTCGACCAGCCGTATGGCCGTGGGTTCGCTCACCATCGCCGGGCCCGGCGCTGGCGAGCGCCGGGCCCGGGGTAACCCTCACCGAAGCGTTGTCGTCCTCTTCCCACTGCAGGTGGTCGATCACGTCCACCACGCCGTTGACGCCGCGCGCCAGCCGGGTGGCCGTCAGCGCGTCGCTGTGCCAGTGCAGGCGACCGGTCAGCGTCACGACGCCCTGGTCGACTGTCACGGTCACCATGGCCAGGTCGCGGAACAGGGAACGGCCGAACGTGTCGATCGTGATATCGCGGGCGATGTCGGCGTCCGGACGCGTGAAGACCCGCAGCAGGTCGTGCCGGCCGATCATTCCCTCGAGTGTGCCGTCCTCCCCGACGACGGGCAGGTGCGTGACGCCGTGCTGGTCCATGAGACGGATGGCGAACACCACCGCCGTTCCCGGGCCGATGTGACGGCCGGGGACGTCATCAGCTCGGCGGCCGTGTCACCGCGCGACTTCTCGCGCCAGCCGCGCCCCATCCGGCCGAACAGGCGCCGCAGCCGGGCGCGCAGCGGCAGCCGGTAGCCCTCGCGAGGGTACTGATCCTTGAACTCCTCCTTGAGCAGCAGGTCCGCATCCGTGACGACGCCGATGATCCGGTCGTCGGCGTCGACCACGGGCACGGCGCCCAGGTCCGCGGCGATCAGCACCTGGGCGACGGTCTTGAACGGCGTGTCCCTCTCCGCCACAGGGACGTCGCGAGCCATGACCTGGGCGACCTTCACACGCATCTGTTCCTCCTCGTGGCACCTCCCCCATCCCATCGCCGCCACTCCACGCAGGCGGAGAGGCGGAAGGCCTTCGGGCGGGGGCTGTTGCGCCTCTGTCTCCCGGCACTTACGCCTCTACGGCCGCTTCGTGCCGGAACGAACGATGGCGGCACAGGCAACGCTGAGGAGGATCACCATAAGGATCGGTATCAATGGATTCGGCAGATCGGCAGGGCTGCGCTGCGCCGCGCGCTGCCCATGGGCATCGAGGTCATCGCGATCAACGACCTCGCGGACGCGGCGACCCTCGCCCATCTGCTCAGGTTCGACTCCACGCACGGCCCCTTGGGCGTGCCGGTGACCGCGAGCGCCTCCTCCATGGACGTGAACAACCGAAGCATCCCAGTCACCGCTCACAGTGATCCGGCGTACATCGACTGGGCCAGCCATGGCACCGATCTGGCGATCGAGCTACCGGCAGGTTCCGCACCCGGGACGACGCGGCCCGCCACTCAAGGGCGGCGCCCGCGTTCCGGTCGAGGACGGCTCGCTCACCGACCTCGCCGTGGTGCTCCCGCCCCGCGGGGGTGCAGGAGGTCGACCGGGCCTTCACCGACGCCGACGACCGTCCCGTCGCGGTGCGGTGGCCCGTCGCGTGGGGGTGCAGGGACCTTGGGCCACTGATCCGGACGGTACTTCGGCCCACGACGGTGGCCCGTCCGGCTCTGCCGGCGCAGACGCCGCGGGAGGACGCTGGAAGCCCCCAGTGGAGAGGAGAAGGCAATGCGTGCAGCGGTGGTCACCCGATTCGACGGCCCGATCGAGATCCGCGACCTTCCGGTCCCGGAGCTGCGACCTGACCAGGTGCTGGTCCGTGTCGAGGCCAGCGGGCTGTGCCACACCGACATCCACGCCGCCCGCGGAGACTGGCCGGTCAAGCCGGCTCTGCCGTTCACGCCCGGGCATGAGGGCATCGGCGTGATCGAGCAGGTCGGCGCCGGCGTGACCGGCCGGGCCGTCGGGGAGCGGGTCGCAGTCCCGTGGCTCGGGCATGCCTGCGGTACGTGCGACTACTGCGTGAGCGGCCGGGAGACGCTCTGCGAGTCCCAGCTGAACACGGGCTACAGTCTGAACGGCTGCCACGCCGAATACGTCGCGGCCTATGCCAGCCACGTTGTCCCCGTGCCCGAAGCCGTGAGCTCGTTCGACGCCGCTCCCCTGACTTGTGCGGGGGTGACAACGTATAAGGCCATCAAGGTGTCCGGGCTCCGCCCGGCCGAGCGTGCGGCGATCTTCGGCATCGGCGGGCTGGGGCATCTGGCGCAACAGTACGCGCAGATCTTCGGTGCCGAGACCGTCGCGGTCGACGTGACGGGCGAAAAGCTCCTCCTCGCCGGTGAACTCGGCGCCACTCACGTCGTGAACGCCGCGGCCGACGACCCGGTGCGAGTGATTCGCGACCTTGGCGGTGCCGACGTGGCCGTCGTCCTGGCGGCCGACCCGCGCGTCCTGCAGCAGGCGCACGCGTCGCTGCGTCGCGGGGGGCGCCTGGTGCTGGTCTCGCTGCCCCGAGACAACGCGATGAGCCTGCCCATCTTCGAGACGGTACTGGGCGGCATCAGCGTGATCGGGTCCATCGTCGGCACTCGCGCCGACCTCGCCGAGGTCTTCCGCCTGCACGCCGCGGGCCGCACGACGGTCAAGTACGAGACCCGCAAACTGGACGACATCAACCAGTCCTTCGAGGACATCCTCGCCGGCCGGATCCCCGCCCGGCTGGTCTTCGAACTGTGAGACGATCATGACCTCTGTGGCTTCCCGGCCCGCCCCTGCCGCCTCACCGGCATGGGCCGGCCGGGCCGTCGGCGTCTGGCTACGGCTGTCGGTTACGGCGGCGCTCCTGGCCGCCGCAGGCAACATCTACGCGCTGCTCGACCTGGAAGGCATCTACGGCAGAGAGACGAGCGCCTTCGTCAACCAGGCGATAGCCCAGGACGCCGTCAATCTCGCCGTGGTCTCACCGGCGATCGCCGTATTCGCCTTCCTCGCCCGCCGGGGCTCGCTCCGCGCGTACCTGATGTGGCTCGGCGCCGTGGCCTTCATCATCTACAACTACGTCATCTACACGTTGTCGGTCCACGTCGGGCCGCTTTTCCTGGTCTGGGTCGCTGTCCTCGGGCTGTCCGCGTTCTCCCTCATTGGCGGCCTGAGGGCACTCGACGGACAAGCGGTCGCGGCGCGGTTCGACCGGGCGCCAAGACGGCCGGCGGGATGGCTCCTCGTCATCGTGGCCACGCTGTTCACGCTGCTGTGGCTGAAGGAGATCGTGCCCGCGATCCTGGCCGGCCGCCTTCCCGGGAGCGTGAGCGAGCTGGCCCTGCCGTCCAGCCCGGTGCACGTGCTCGACCTGTCGTTCTTCCTGCCCGCCGCCTTCGTTACCGGAGTACTGCTCCTCCGGGACCGGCCATGGGCCTACACGGCCGCGCCCGGCCTGCTGGTCTTCTTCGCGCTGACCGGACTACCGATCATGGTTACGCCCTTCGTCGCGCAAGCCCGCGGCGACGAACCCGCGTGGGCCGTACTTCCACCCATCTTGGCGATTACCATCGCCTGCCTCGCCGTCCTGGCCGGCCTGATGCGGCCACTCCCCAGAGGGAGAGGCCCCTCCGATTAAGGTCCCGGTCTCGCGAGCCGCCTCACCAGCATTCGGCAGCGTGGGCCGAAGGTCCCCCAGCGGGATGCCTTTGGCCTGCGGCTACCCCATACGTCTGAATGATCTGCTTGAGGGCATGGAGATCAGCGTGCGAGAGCCGACCGGACTGAGCGCGGAGGCGGCAGCGGAGCGGTTGGCCGAGTGCGGGCCGAACGAGTTCGCGCAGCCGAGGCCGCCACGCTTGCCCATCCGGGCCGCCCGCCAGCTCGCCGACCCGATGTCGATCCTGCTGCTGATCGCCGGGCTGGTCACCCTGGTCGCCCTCGGCGAAGTTCCCGAGGGCGCGGCCATCTTGACCATTCTCCTGGTCAACGTGGTCATCGGAGTGAGCCAGGAGACGAAGGCCGACCATGCCGTACGGGCGTTGCGCACCCTCACCGCGCCCATGGCCAAGGTCGTCCGCGACGGCGTCGTACGGAGGATTCCCGCGGCCGAGGTCGTACCGGGCGATGTCGTGCAGGTCGCGGCCGGGGACCGCGTACCCGCCGACGCGCGGCTGTTGCGGGCGAACGCGCTCGGCGTGGACGAGTCGATGCTCACTGGCGAGTCGCTGTCGTCCGACAAGCGAGCCGCGGGAGCGGAGTGCCCCGGCGGCACGCTCGCGGATCGCCGTGACGAGCTGTTCGCCGGGACTCTCGTCGTCCGGGGCTCGGGCCTCGCGGAGGTGACCCACACCGGTGCCCGCACCGAGATGGGGCGCATCGCCTCCGCGCTGGGCGGCGGCGTCAAGGGCCCGCTGGCGGTGGAACTCGCACGGGTGTCACGACGAATCGGCCTGATCGCCGTCATGGCGGGCGTCGTGATGATTCTCATCGGACTCACCCGGGTCCAGCGGGGCGAGGCCGCGCTCCTCGACATCATCCTGGCTGGAGTGGCGCTGGCCATCGCCGCCGTGCCGGAAAGCCTGGCCGCCGCGGTCACCACGGCGCTGGCGCTCGGCTCCCAGCGCATGGCGGCGCTCGGTGTGATCGTCCGGCGGCTGCCGGCCATCGAGGCGCTGGGCGCGACGACCGTCATCGCCACGGACAAAACAGGCACGTTGACCACCGGGCATCTGACCGTGACGGGCCAGGTGGCGGTGTCCGGAAGCGACCTGTGGCGGGCCGCGCTGCGCTGTAACGACGCTCGCGACGGTTTGGGGGACGCGGTCGACGTGGCACTCGCCGTGGCCGCCGAGCGGCATGGAGTACGGCTGCGGCCCGGTGAGGAACGCCTGGCCGCCCGGCCGTTCGACGCCGAAACCAGATCGATGGCCGTGATCACCACGGCGAACGAGGACGGGCCTCTGCTGACCGTCAAAGGTGCCCCGGAGGTGGTGCTCGCCCGCTGCGTCCCCGGCCCCGAGACCGAACGGCTGGCGCGAGCGGTGCCTGGCCTGGCGGATCAGGGCCTGCGAGTGCTCGCGCTCGCCGACAAGGACACCGCGGACCTGAAAGCCGCGGGGCTGCGTCCGCTCGGCCTGGTCGCGCTCAGTGACGAGATCCGCCCCTCGGCGGCGCGGGCGGTGGCGGACTGCCGCGCCGCGGGCATCCGCGTCATGATGGTGACCGGCGACCACGCCGACACCGCCCGCGCCATCGCCGAGGAGGTGGGCATCGACGCCGACCCGGTGGTCACGGGCGCCGCACTCCAGACCCTCGCAGGCCCGGACGACGAGCGTTCGAAACGGTACGCCCGGCTGCGCGAGGCGGCCGTACTGGCCCGCGTCGACCCCGGCACCAAGCTCGACCTCGTACGAGCCCTGCGCGAGGACGGCCAGGTCGTGGCGATGACCGGCGACGGCGTGAACGACGCCCCGGCACTGCGCAACGCCGACGTGGGGGTGGCCATGGCCGGCGAGGAGGGAACCGACGTGGCCCGGGAGGCGGCCGCCGTTGTCGTCACCAACGGTGACCTCGGCACCATCGTCGCGGGGGTGCGCGAGGGACGCCGCCTGCGCCACAACGTGGCCTCGATGGTCGGATATCTCCTCACCGGCAACCTCGCGGAGATCCTGATCGTGTTGATCGGTCTGATCGCCTGGCCGGATCTGGTCGTGCCACTGCTTCCCGTGCAGCTGCTGTGGATCAACCTGGTGCTGGACGGCATTCCCGCCATCGCGCTCGGCGTCGACCGGCCCGCAGGCGACCCGCTGGCGCTGCGGCCCACCGGCGGCCTGCTCTCCTGGCCGGTCCTGACCCGGATCGCGCTGCGTGCGGTGGCCGTCGGCGCGCTCGTCTTCGCGGCCGTCGAGGTCGCCCGCCGCCTCGGCTGGAGCGAGGAACAGGTCCGCAGCCAGGCCGTGCTCGCACTGGTCTTCGCCCGCCTGACCCTCGCCTATGTCGTCCGGGCCCGTCGGCGGACCTTCGAGCGCGGCTGGTGGCGGGGCCGTTCGGTACTTGTCGCGGTGACCGCCACCGCGGCGCTGCAGGTGCTCGTGACGGTGATTCCGGCGCTGGGCGCGCCGCTCGCGCTGGTGCCTCTGCCGCCCGCCGGCTGGGCGATGGCGCTGGGCGCCGCCGTACTCTCGGCGCTGGCGTGCGACGGGGTGCGCCCCCGCGGCAGTGGCGGCGGCGGACGTACCGGGAGCGAAGCGACAGGCCAAGCGCCCTCTCCCCACCCGTTCACTACGCCCACCGCATAGGCGCCGCCCTATACGCCCTACGTTGGCAACATCAACAGGGGGAACTCGACTCAGGGCTACTGAGCCAACTCGCCACCGTCCACGCCACCGCACCATTGCCACACCTGTGCGACGCGCTCCTCGCAGGGACGGCGTGTTCGAAGACGACGTCGCTGTGCCGGCCGCCCGCCCGAGAGCTCGACGCCGTCTCGAACTGAAGATGTGGTTCCCCGCATCATGGGCCGAAGGTCCCCTGGCAGGATGCCTTTGGCCTGCGGCCACCCCACACGCCTGAGTGATCTGCTTCAGGGCATGGAGCCCATTGTGCGAGATCTGACCGGACCGAGCGTGGAGTTAGCGTTCAGGCGGCCGGCCGAGCGCGGGCCGAACAACTCTCGATCCGGGGGGACGGGACCGCTGCGATGACCGGACCCGCCGACGCCAAAGGAATCACCGTGACAGAGCCTGCCGTGACAGGGCTCACCGACGAACAGGCCGCGGCTGTCCGGGCCAGAGTCGGCCCCAACGCGGTCCGCAGCCACCGTGCGCGCCCCGTCGCGGTGTTGGCCAGGCAACTGCGCAGCCCGCTGCTGATACTGCTGCTGGTCGCCGCCACCGTGTCGTTCTTCGTCGGGGAGCGGACCGACGCGGTGGTGATCGGTGTGATCGTCGCGTTGAGCGTCGGGCTGGGCTTCGCCAACGAGTATCGCGCCGAGCGCGCGGTGGAGGCGCTGCACGAGCACATGCGCAGCCGGGCGCGTGTGCTGCGGGGCGGCACCCTGGTTGAGCGTGACGTTACCGACCTGGTCCCCGGCGACGTGGTCCAGCTGAGGCTCGGCGCCGTCGTCCCCGCGGACATCGAGCTGGCCGAGTCCTGGGACTTCGAGTGCGACGAGTCGGTGCTGACCGGGGAGTCGCTGCCGGTCCGCAGGAAGCCCGGCGACACGGCGCTGATGGGCACGGTCGTCACTGCGGGAACCGCGACCGGGACCGTGTCCCGAACCGGCGCCGGTACGGCTTTCGGCGCGATCGCCGCGGGCCTGGGTGAGCAGCACGCGGAGACGGCCTTCCAGATCGGGCTGCGCAGGTTCTCCGGACTGCTGGTGTGGGTCGCCGCGGCGCTGACGGCCGGGGTGTTCACCACGAACCTGGTCATGGGTCGCCCGCTGCTCGACGCGATGCTGTTCTCGCTCGCCATCGCGGTCGGCGTCACCCCGCAGTTGCTGCCCGCGGTCGTCACGACCAGCCTCGCCACCGGGTCGCGCCGCCTCACCCGGATGAAGGTACTCGTGAAACGCCTGGTCGCCATCGAGGACCTCGGCGACGTCGAGGTGCTGTTCACCGACAAGACCGGCACGCTGACCCAAGCCAGGATCGCCCTGCGCCAGGCCGTCCGCCCCGACGGGACCCCCGACCAGGGTGACGCCGACGGCCCGTTCCGTTTCGGAGTGCTGTGCGCGGACCCGCCCGGCTCCACACCACTCGACGACGCCCTCCACGAAGCCCTGCACGATGCAGGTGCCATGCGGGAGTGGACGCCGGAAAGCTACCGGCGCATCGATGCCAAGCCGTTCGACCACGAGCGGCGTATGGCATCCGTACTGGTCGAGGACCCCGCCGGCGAGACGCTGACCATCGTCAAGGGAGCCCCGGAAGCGGTACTGGCCCGGTGCCGGACCGTGCCCGAGGAGTCCCGCGCGCTCGCCGAGCGGCTGTTCGCCGAGGGCGCCCGCCTGGTCGCGGTCGCCGTACGCGCAGGAGAACGCGAGCTGGTGGAGTCCGATCTCGATCTGGCCGGGTTCCTGGTGTTCAGCGACCCGCCCAAACCCGGCGTGGAGCAGGCGCTCGAACGCCTGGCCGCGCTCGGAGTCACCGTGAAGATCCTCACCGGTGACCACCCCACAGTCGCGACCGGCCTGTGCGAGAAGATCGGCCTGCCCGTCACCGGAGTGCTGACCGGTGAGGAGATCGAAGGTCTCGACGACGCCGCCCTGACCGATGCCCTGCCGGCGACCACTGTGTTCGCGCGAGTCAGCCCCGAGCAGAAGGCCAGGATCGTCGGCATCCAGCGAAGCGGCGGCCTGGACGTGGCCTACCTCGGCGACGGCGTCAACGACGCGCTCGCCCTGCACCGCGCGGACGTCGGCATCTCCGTCGACACCGGGGCCGACGTCGCCAGGGACGCCGCCGACGTCGTGCTGCTGGAGAAGGATCTGGGCGTGCTCGCCGACGGCATCGTCGAAGGCCGCCGCATCTTCGCCAACACCATCAAGTACCTCCTGATGGGTACGGCCAGCAACGTCGGCAACATGTTCTCCGCCGCGGCGGCCTCGGCGGTGCTTCCGTTCCTGCCGATGCTGCCGAGCCAGGTGCTGCTCAACAACCTGCTTTATGACGCCAGCCAGCTCACCATCCCGGCCGACGCCGTCGACCGCGAGCAGCTCGCCCGGCCCGCGCGCTTCGACCTTGGGCTCATCCGCCGGTTCATGCTGGTCTTCGGACCGCTCAGCTCGATGTTCGACCTCGCCATGTTCGCGCTGTTGCTTCGGGTCTTCCACACCGCGCCGCCGCTGTTTCGGGCGTCCTGGTTCGTGGAGTCCCTCGCCACCCAGACCTTGGTGATCTTCATCGTCAGGACCCGCCGTACGCCGTTCTGGCGAAGCCGGCCGGCCGCGGCCCTCGTGATCGCCGTGGGGGTCGTGGTGGCGGCCGGACTCGCCCTGCCCTATGCGCCCTTCGCATCCGACTTGGGGCTGGCGCCCATCCCACCGGCCATTCTCGGCACCATCGCCGTCGTCCTGATCGTCTACTTGGCACTCGTCGAGGCCGTCAAACGGCGCTTCCGCACCGTGCCCGCCCCACGCGAGCGGCACCTGCCGCCCCACCACCACGTGCACCGCCGGGCCACCCCGTTCAGCCGCAGGCCGCGGTTGGTCCGGCATGGTCTGGCCAGGTCCGTGTCAGGGAGCTGACCACCGCGGTAGTGACTGCCAGGTCGTGAAATGCGGTGGGCCCCGTTCGAACGCTGAACGACCGCGCGCACGGCCCGAGCCTTGCGGGATTCATCGAAGTGCTTGCCGTACGGCCTCGGCCGTCTCCTGGATCGCCGCCCGGACCGGCGGAGTGACGGGGGCGTCGAGGGCGAAGTCGCCTCCTTCGACACCGAAGAAGACCAGCTCGTGCGGGAGCCGGCCGAGCGCCTGGCCGAGCGCGATCGCGTCGGTCAGGCCCAGGGCGTGCGAGCTCCGGTGCCGGCCGGCCCCGGGATGGGGCGGCAGGCCGCGGTGTACGGTTCCCGGCTCCACGCCGGAGCGGACCGCGTCGATCACGATCGCCAGGCGTGCGCCGTTCCAGGCCGTGACCAGGTGCATGGGATCTCCGCAGCTCTCGGTGAGGACGACGGAGGGCGGGAGCCTGCCGCGCAGCAGGCGCACCACCTCCAGACCGGCCGCGTCGTCGCCGCGCGCGTCGCCGCCGATCCCGATCACCACCGGATCAGCGGGCATCGAGCCGCAGGTCCAGGAAGTGGGTGGAGCAGGAGATGCACGGGTCGTGGTTGCGCACCGCCCGCTCGCACAGTGCGGCCAGTTCGGCCTGCGCCAGACCGAGCCGGGGCTCGATCAGTTCGCGCAGGTCCATCTCCATCCGGGCCTGGTTCTGCGAGGTGGGGGGCACGATGGCCGCCTCGGTGATCAGCCCGTCCGCGCCGATGCGGTAGCGGTGGTACAGGGTGCCGCGCGGCGCCTCCGACGCGCCGTGGCCGACTCCCGCCGCCGGCTCCACCGGTACGGCCGGCACCTCGGGCTCGACGTAGCCGTCGATGATCCGCAGCGCTTCGTCGCAGGCGTGCACGACTTCGACGGCCCGGACGACGATGCTGCGGAACGGGTTGCGGCATATCTTGCCCAGACCGGCGTCCCGGGCCGCCTCCTGGGCCAACGCGGACAACCGCGGCGAGTTGAGGGCGTAGCGGGCGAGGGCGCCGGTCAGGTAGCCGGTGGTCCCGTCCAGCCGGGCGTGCAGCGCCGTCGAGTCCTGGACCTGCTCCTCCACCACGTGGTCCGGCCAGTCCTCGACGGGGAAGGAGGATCCGTCGCTCACGGCGGGCGAGCCGGACAGGATCGCGTACTCGTCCGGGTGCCGGAGCGCGAGGAACCGGTAGTCGTGTTCGACGTCGGGGAAGTCGAACCCGGCGACCCAGGTCACGGTGGCCAGCGCGTGCTCGCGCGCCCGGCGCAGCCGCTCGGCCACCGGAGCGAGCTCCTGCCGCCGGGGCACGCGGTGGAAACCGCCGAGCCGTACGTTGACCGGGTGGATCGCCCGTCCGCCCAGCGTCGCGACCAGCTCGTTTCCCGCCTTCTTCACCGCCAGGCCGCGTTCGACGTGCTCGCGGTGGTCGGCGGCCATCGCCATGCCGCTGTCGTAGCCGAGGAAGTCCGGCGCGTGCAGCAGGAAGATGTGCAGCGTGTGCGACTCGATCCACTCGCCGTAGTAGAGGAGCAGCCGCAGGTCCCGCAGCGGCCCGGTGACCGCCACACCGAGGGCCGACTCGATGGCCTGACAGGCGCTCATCTGGTACGCCACGGGACAGATGCCGCAGATGCGCGCGGTGATGTCGGGGGGCTCGTCGTACGCCCGGCCGCGCAGGAACGCCTCGAAGAACCGGGGCGGCTCGTAGATCTTCAGCCGGAGGTCGATGACGCGGCCGCCGCGGGCGCGTACCAGCAGGGCGCCCTCGCCCTCGACCCGGGACAGGCCGCCGATGCGGACGGTTCTGTGCGTCACCCGTCGGCCTCCCCCGAGGCCTCCTCGGCGGCCTGCATGAACTGCTCCTCGGTCGCGTTGAAGGTCCGGTAGACCCGCACCAGTTCGGGGTCGCTCATGCCGAGGATGCGCAGTTTCGCGTTCAGCGCCCGGGAGTTGGCGGTGTCGGCCGGGCCGAAACAGCCGTAGCAGCCCCGGTTGAACGCCGGGCACAGCGCCCCACAGCCGGCCTGGGTGACCGGGCCGAGGCACGGCGTGCCATGGGCCACCAGGACGCAGACGTTGCCGCGGATCTTGCACTCGACGCAGACGCTGTGGCTGGGGACGACGGGCCGCCGGCCGGCCAGGAACGCGGTGACGACCTCCATCAGCTGCCGTTTGTCGATCGGGCAGCCACGCAGCTCGAAGTCGACCGGCACGTTGGCCGATATCGGGGTGGAGGTGGCCAGGGTGGCGATGTACTCCGGCCGCGCGTACACGACGGAGGTGAACTCGCGCACGTCGGCGAAGTCGCGCAGGGCCTGGACGCCGCCGGTCGTGGCGCAGGCCCCGATCGTCACCAGGCGCTTCGACACCCGGCGTACGTGCCGGATGCGCTCGGCGTCCTCCGGTGTGGTGACCGACCCCTCCACCAGGGACAGGTCGTACGGCCCCGGGCCCGGAGCGCTGGACGCCTCCAGGAAGTAGGCGATCTCCACCTCGGCGGCGAAGGACAGCAGTTCGTCCTCGCAGTCGAGCAAGGTGAGCTGGCACCCGTCGCAGGAGGCGAACTTCCACACCGCCAGCCGAGGCCGGGAGGCCGACCCACGCGGCCGCGGTTCGGATATCGATTTGCGCGTGCCCATCACAGCTCCCGTACGGCGAGCAGGCGGCCCGCCCGCTCGTAGTCGACCACGGGCCCGTCCAGGCACAGCAGCAGCGGGCCGAGCTGGCAGTGCCCGCACCGGCCGACTCCGCATTTCATGGTGCGCTCGAGGGACAGCATGATTCGCCGGGCGGGGACGCCCCGCGCGACCAGGCCGCCGGCGACGGCACGCATCATGACCTCGGGGCCGCAGACGAAGGCCGCGGTCCTGCGCGGCTCGAAGACGATCCGGTCGATCAGCCTGGTGACCAGCCCGACCGGGCCCGGCCAGACGTGGTCGGGGTGATCCACGATGACCTGGACGTCGATGCCGTGCGTCTCCCGCCAGCGGGTCAGCTCCCGCGGATACATGAGGGTCATCGGGGTCCGGGTGCCGGCGATCACGCTGATCCTGCCGTAGCGCGACCGGTGGGCGATCAGCTCCCGGACGACCGTGCGCAGCGGCGCCAGCCCAAGGCCGCCCGCCGCCACGACCACGTCCAGCCCAGCCGCCCCCGGCACGTCGAACGCGGTGCCGTACGGGCCGCGGACTCCGACGAGGTCGCCGGGCCGGGCCCGGCACAACGCGTCGCTGACCGCGCCCACGGCCCGGATCGTGTGCACCAGCGTCCCGGTGCGGCCCCGGCCGCTGATCGAGATCGGGATCTCACCGACGCCGCGCGCGTAGATCATCGTGAACTGGCCCGGCAGGAAGGCCGGGCACGGCCCGGTCGTCGGCTCCAGCGCCAGGGTGACGGTGTCGGCCCGGTCCGGCCGCCGCGACCGGACCCGGTACGGCACCGGGGTCATCGGATGCACGACGTCTCCCCGGGAGCGGCACGGATGGCGGACAGCTCCTCGGTCACGTCGATTCCGGTGGGGCACCAGGTAATGCACCGGCCGCAGCCCACGCAGCCGGACGTGCCGAACTGGTCGTACCAGGTGGCGAACTTGTGGGTCAGCCACTGCCGGTAGCGGGCCAGGGCGGAGCTCCGCACCGGCGGCTGGCCGCTGAGCTCGGTGAAGTCGAGCGAGAAGCACGAGTCCCACCGCTCGGAGCGCTCCGCGAACCCGCCGGTGAGGTCGGTGCCGTCCTCGACAGTGGTGCAGAAGCAGGTGGGGCAGACCATGGTGCAGTTGGTGCAGCTCAGGCAGCGGGAGGCCACGTCGGTCCAGCGCGGGGAGTCGTGCGCGGCGGGCAGCCACCGCTGGATGTCCTCGGTGTCCACCCGACGGCCCATCCGGGTGGCGGCGACGCGCGACACCTCCCCCGCCTCGCTGAGATCACCCTGGCCGGCGGCCCGGTTCGGGATCGCCGCGGCGATCTCCGCTCCCCGCTCACTGCCGATCTCGACCGAAAACCGGTGCGGCGACGCCAGTTCGGTGAGCGCGAGATCGAAGCCAGTGGTCGCCTTCGGCCCGGTCCCCATCGAGACGCAGAAGCAGGTGCCGCCCGGCACTGCGCAGTTCACCGCGATCAAAAACAGCGCCTCACGCCGCCGCCGGTAGGCGGGATCGAGGTGCCTGCCCAGGAACACCCGGTCCTGTACGGCTATCGCGGCCAGATCGCAGGCACGCAGCCCGAGCAGCGCAACGCGCGGCGCCTCCTCCCGGGGCTCTTCGACCGTCTGGCCGCGCATCCGGAACAGCGTCTGGCGAGGCGGCTGGGTGAAGCGCTTGGCCGAGTCGGGGCTCGCGGCGAAGTCGAACATCATCTCGCCGCCCCGCTCGGTCAGCCGGTAGTTGCCCGGCCGCTGGGCGTCGCCGACACCGGTCGGCAGATCGGCGGCGGAGGAGATCTCGGCCATCCGCACGGCCGAGTCCCGCACCGTGGGGCCGACCACGGTGTAGCCCGCCGACCGGAGCACCACGATGAGCGGATCCAGTGTGTCGATCACAACGGTGTCCATCAGCGATCCCCCCGACACCCCTGTTCGACGGGCATATACCCCAATCTGGACCAAATGCCCAGGATGGCGGCCCGTACGTCAGCGGAGACGGCGCCGGAAGGGCGAGGGGAGCGGCGAGGCAGGGGCGAGCCGCACGCGGCAGTCCACGGCCACCGCCCCGTCCGGCGTCACGATCACCGGGTTGAGATCAAGCTCCGCGATGTCGGGCAGATCGTCCATGAGCCGACCGACGCGGACGATCTGCTCCTCCAGCGCCGCGACATCGGCCGCGGGCCGTCCACGATAGCCGTACAGGAGCGGCGCGCAACGCAGCTCCGCGATCATGCGGGCGGCCTCGGCCTTGTCGATCGGCGGCACCCGGAAGGCGCGATCGGCGAGCAGCTCGGTCGCGACACCGCCAAGCCCTACCATGATCAGCGGACCGAATGTCTCATGCGCGACGCCGCCTATGATCATCTCAACCCCCTCGCCAGCCATGGTCTGGACGATCGCGCCTGTCATCGCGGGGCCGAGGCGAGTGGCCATCTCCCGGTACGCCTGCCCGACCTGCTCGGGCGTCCGCAGGCCGAGCCGCACACCACCGACGTCGGACTTGTGGAGCAGCCCGGGGCCGACGGCCTTCAGCACGGCGGGCAGTCCGACGATTGACGCAGCCTCCGCTGCTTTCTCCGGCCCGTCAACCGAGACCGATTCGGCTGTGTGAATGGCGTACGCCGACAGGAGCCGGGTCGTCGTTCCTTCGTCCAGCCATCGTCCACGTGGGTGAGCGGCGAGGTCCACGGCGACGATCCGCCGGGCCGCGGCGACGTCGATCCCGGGCAGGTCCTCCGGAGGTGCCGTCGGCCGGGCGCGCCAGGCGGCATGCCCGGCCCCCGGGCGAGGGCGTGCACGGCCTGCTCGGGGAAGGCGTAAGCGGGCACCCGGCCGTCGATGAGCTCGTCGTGCCCGGCGAGGCAGGCGAGCACAGGCTTCGCCGCGCTCTCGGTGGCTGCCGCGATCGCTTCCCGAGTCGGTTCCAGACCCGAGCCGAACGGCGGCGTGTAGACGGTCAGCACGGCGTCGACGCCCGGGTCGGCCAGGACCGCCGCGATCGCGAAGGCGATGTCTCCGGCGTCGGCCTCGGCCGTGAGGTCGACGGGGTTGCCGACGGCCGCCGCCGGCCGGAGCCGGGCGCGAAGCGCCTCCGCGGTGGCCGGGGACAACTCCGGCACGACCAGGCCGAGCCGCTCACAGGCGTCCGCGGTCATCGCCTGCGGGCCCCCGGAATTACCCACGATCGCCACCCGAGGACCGACCGGCAGCGGCTGGAAAGCCAGCAGCCGGGCGGTGTCGAGCAGATCCTGGACGCTGTCCTCCCTGATGACACCACAGGCGCGCAACAGCGCGTCCACGGCCACATCGGGCGTCGCCGCAGCGGCCGTGTGCGAGCGGACCGCCCGGCTGCCCGCGGTGCTGCGCCCGCTCTTCACCGCGATGATCGGTTTGCGGATGCTGATCCTTCTGGCGATCCGGGCGAACCTTCGTGGATTGCCGAACGACTCCAAATACAGACCGATGACGCGGGTGGCCGGATCGTCCTCCCAGTATTCGAGCAGGTCATTGCCGCTGACATCCGCCTTGTTCCCCACCGACGCGAAGGAGGAGACGCCGAGGCCGAGCTGTCCGGCACGTTCGATCACGGCGGCGGCCACCGCGCCCGACTGCGACATCAGCCCCAGCGGACCGGCAGGAGGAGATGTGGGCAAGAAACCGGCGTTCAAGCGAGCTGCCGTGCTCACCACGCCGAGGCAGTTGGGCCCGATCAGCCGCATGCCTGCCTCTCGGCAGACGCCCAGCAGTTCTCGTTCTGCTTCGCGATTCCCCGCTTCGGCGAACCCGGCGGTCAGCACGACCAGGGCGCGCACCTGGTGACGGGCGCACTCACGGGCGACGCCGAGCACGGTGGGCGCCGGGGTGGCGATCACGGCGAGTTCCGCCGGCCCCGGCAGCGAGGCGACGTCGGGGTAGGCGGGCAGACCGCACACCTCGGCGGCCCACGGGTTGACGGGGTAGATCGGCCCGGGGAAGCCGCCGTCGATCAGGTTGCGCAGCACACGGTGCCCCACGCGGTCCGGGGCGCGACTGGCGCCGATCACGGCCACCGACTGCGGGGTGAACACGTGTGCAATGGAGTTGCGCTCCGCCTCGTGCGCCCGGGCCTCGATCTCGCTCACCAGTCGCTCCGTGGCCCGCGTGGCGATGCGAATCTCGACCTGCCCCGCCTCATACCGCCTCTCCACTGGCAGGCCGAGATCGTTCAGGACGCGCTGCATCACCCGGTTCTCCGGCAGGACGGTGGCGACGAGTTCCTCGACTCCCGCATCCGCCGCGTCCAGCGCGAGGTGTTCGAGCAGCAGCGTGCCGAGCCCGTGGCCGTGCACCACGTCATCCAGCAGGATCCCCACCTCGGCCTCCGACCCGTCCGGATCGGCGATGTATTCCGCCACCCCGACCATGAGACCGCCGACCAGAGCGACCAGGGCATACCCGTGGTAGCCGGAGTCCGTGATCCGGTCCATGTACGCATGGGCCGAGGCGGCGCCGCCGGTGAAGAACCTCAGATACGCCGAGCGCGGGGAAGACCTGGCGATCAGTTCGTGCAAGGCTTCCCGGTCGGACGGGCGCAACGGCCGGATATGCGCCACCCCGCCGTCACGCAGGAGGACGTCGCACGCTTCGCCAACGGTTCGAGCCATGTCTCCAAACTCCACGACCGCCGAGCACCCCCCAAGAGGCTTCCTCCCCGTCTTGCCCGGGCCCCTGGTCCCGAGCCACGTGCCGCCAGCCGGGCTGTCCTTCCTGCGACCACGCCGAGGTCGGCACGCTCGGCGGTCGGGCCCTCTGTTACCCAGATGCTGCGACCAAGGTCACTAGCAGGTCACACCGATCACGGGGAAGATCAGCTCATGGACGAGCTGAAGAGCATCGACGCGTACTGGCGGGCCGCCAACTATCTGTCGGTCGGGCAGATCTACCTGCTCGCCAACCCGCTGCTGACCGAGACTCTGGCGCCTGAGCACATCAAGCCGAGGCTGCTCGGGCACTGGGGCACCACTCCGGGTCTGAACTTCTGCTTCGCTCACCTCAACCGGGTCATCTGTCAGCGAGGCCAGGACATGATCTACATCGCCGGCCCTGGGCACGGCGGCCCGGCGGCAGTCGCCCATGCCTGGCTGGAGGGCAGCTACTCCGAGAAGTACCCCGATGTCTCGCAGGACACGATCGGCATGCAACGGCTGTTCCGCCAGTTCTCCTTCCCCGGTGGCATCCCCAGTCATGTGGCGCCGGAGACGCCGGGGTCGATACACGAAGGCGGCGAACTCGGGTACGCGCTCGCCCACGCGTATGGCGCGGCCTTCGACAATCCTGAACTGGTCGTGGCCTGCGTGGTCGGTGACGGGGAAGCGGAGACCGGACCACTGGCCGCGAGCTGGCATTCCAACAAGTTCCTGGACCGGCAGCGCGACGGCATCGTCCTCCCCATCCTCCACCTGAACGGCTACAAGATCGCCAACCCCACCGTTCTGGCCAGGATCCCAGAGGAGGAGCTGGTCAAGCTGTTCGAGGGGTACGGCTATCGCCCGCACATCGTGGCCGGCGAAGAGCCGGAAGCGATGCACCTACTCATGGCGGAAACCCTTGACAGGGTCTTCGACGAGATCGCCGACTACAAGCAGGGCGAGGGCCGGCTCCCGATGATCGTCCTGCGCACCCCCAAGGGGTGGACGGGGCCGCGCGAAGTCGACGGGCTGCCCGTGGAAGGCACCTGGCGGTCCCATCAGGTGCCGCTCGCCGGCGTGCGTGACAACCCGGCACACCTGGCGATGCTGGAGGAGTGGATGCGCTCCTACCGTCCGGAGGAACTGTTCGACGGCGATGGCCGACCGGTCGCCGAGATCCTGGAGACGGTGCCGCAGGGCCCGCGCCGGATGAGCGCCAGCCCGCACGCCAACGGCGGCGAGCTGCTGCGTCCGCTCGCCCTGCCGGACTTCCGCGGCTACGCCGTGGAGCTCAAATCACCCGCGACAGGACCCAGCGAGCCCACCCGCGTACTGGGTGCCTTCCTGCGCGATGTGATCACCGCCAACCCGACGGACTTCCGGGTCATGGGCCCGGACGAGACCGCCTCCAACCGGTTGTCACCCGTATTCGACGTGACCTCGCGCGCCTGGAACGCCGCCACGCTGCCCACCGATGACCACCTGGCCGCGGGCGGACGCGTTATGGAGGTGCTCAGCGAGCACCTGTGCCAGGGCTGGCTGGAGGGCTACCTGCTGACCGGCCGCCACGGGCTGTTCAACTGCTACGAGGCGTTCATCCACATCGTCGACGCCATGTTCAACCAGCACGCCAAGTGGCTCGAGGCGTCGCGCCGGATCCCGTGGCGGCGGCCGGTGGCGTCGCTGAACTACCTGCTGTCGTCGCACGTGTGGCGGCAGGACCACAACGGCTTCAGCCACCAGGACCCCGGCTTCCTCGACGTGGTGATGAACAAGAAGGCCGAGGTCGTCCGGGTCTACCTGCCGCCGGACGCCAACACGCTGCTGTCGGTCGCCGACCACTGCCTGCGCTCGCGCGACTACGTCAATGTGGTCGTGGCGGGCAAGCAGCCCGTACTCGACCTGTTCACCATGGAGCAGGCCATCGCTCACTGCACGCGGGGTTTGGGCATCCTCGACTGGGCCTCCAACGACGGAGACGCCGACCCCGACGTCGTGCTCGCCTGCGCCGGTGACGTGCCCACGCTGGAGACCCTCGCCGCCGCCGCGTTACTGCGCGAGCACCTGCCCGAGTTGAAGGTGCGCGTGATCAACATCGTCGACCTCATGAGGCTCCAACCGCCGTCGGAACACCCTCACGGGATGAGCGACGCCGAGTTCGACGCGCTGTTCACCACCGACCGGCCGATCATCTTCAACTTTCATGGCTACCCCTGGCTGATCCACCGCCTCACCTACCGCCGGCACGGCCACGACAACCTCCACGTACGCGGCTACAAGGAGGAGGGCACCACCACCACGCCGTTCGACATGGCGATGCTCAATGACATCGACCGCTACCACCTGGTCATGGACGTGATCGATCAGGTGCCCGGCCTGGGCAGCCGGGCCGCCCACCTGCGCCAGCGGATGGCCGACGCCCGCCAGCGCGCCCGTGCCCACACCCGCGAATATGGCGAGGACCCCATCGAAATCCGCGACTGGACGTGGAGACAGTAGAGCCGAGCTCCAGCAGGGTGCCGGGCCGGAAGCCAAGAGCCACGGCCTTCGGCCCGGCGTCGTGCTGTTGTCGGCCCCGCGCCCGCAGGGATGACCAGCAGAGAAGGTCGGCTGCCGGAGTACGACGTTCAGCGTCAACTGAACTCGCCGGCGAGGCCGGCCCTCTTGACCAGGCGGCCCCAACGGGGGCTACGGGCAAAGGCCCGGGCGATGGCGACGCCGCTGGGTAGATCACCGTCTGCCTGACGGTTCTGCTGCGCCCACTGCCAAGCCTCTCGCTGCAGTGTCCGGCCGTTCCCGATGTGCTCAGCGGAGGGCTCGGGGTCTTCCTCCCGATCGTCTTGCAGGTCTTCGTGGTCAGCATCCACAGCGGCGACAAGATCAGGGTCGAGAGCAGAGAGATCATTAGCTTCTGGCTGCACCCGCGCATAGCGACGGATCTGAGACATCAGGAGCTCGTAGCTGCCGATCAGGGCCAGGGACGGCCATGCGGCGATGACTCGGCCGATCAGGCTGGGTTCCGCGATGGAGACGTTCGCTCCGAGGCTGGCCAGGCTGCCGACCACGAGCAGGCTCCAGGCCAGGAGGCCGCCACGGGAGCCGGACCGGTTAGCCAACAGGATGGACATCGAGGCGACGACGATCAGGCCGTCGACCGCGAGCGGGATGAGCACCGCTGCCAGGTGATCCTCACCGTGCCGCAGGCAAAGCTCGTGCATGTGCCTGAACGAGACGACCGCGGCGATCGCCGCCAGGAGGAAAACACCGGCGATCGTCGTACGCTGGATGCGGCGTACCGCAAGGGAGTTCGGGGCCATCGCTGCTCAGGCCTCCTCGTCCAGGGAGAGGTCAGCGGCAGCGATCCGCGCATAGTGATTTGGTTCCAGACCCCCCTCGGACACAAACCTCTCAACATGTGAGGGCTGAGAATCATCTCGGCCCTCACTTTTGTTTTTCCGGACCGGTCGGCCGCAGACCGAGGCGCTGGTAGACCGGCGTCTTGAGATCGACCGGGGCCTCGCTGATGGCTCTGTCCTCGCACGGGCAACCTGCGGGTTCCCGATCGCAGGTCATCAGTGGCGGGCGACACTCCGGCAATCCATGTGCCGGCCTTCTTCAGTCGCCGGCGGCCGGCGCCCCATCGGCGCCGAGAATCCGCAGGATGTCGACCAGCGTCGACACTTGCTCGGGAGTGAGGGGTCTGAACAGCTCTTCGGCCGCCAGTTCATAGCTGGTCGTCCAGTCCTGGGCCAGGGCGGCCCCTTCCTCCGTTACTCGGAGGAGTACGGACCGGCGGTCGTCCGCACTGGCCTGGCGTTCGAGCAGGCCGTCGCGGACGAGCGCGTCGACCAGGGTGGAGGCGGTCCCCTGGGCGATGCCGACCGCGAGAGCGAGTTCGGTCAGCCGGACAGGCTGCGAACGCGCCACCTCCACCACCAATCGGGACCGCGGCGTCGACACCCCGTGCTCGCCCAGACGCTCGTTGAAGTGACGTACGAGAACCTTCGCCGTACGGCTGAACTCGTCGGCGACCTGTGCCGCGGTCAGGCCCTGGTTCGCGTGTGGCATCGCCCACCTCCCACTTGACGCACCCATAGTACGAGGTTACATTGACGTCAATACATTGATATCAAACCATTTGGCGTCGATGTATATACGCGGAGCGGCCGGTTGCGTGCCGAGCGACAGCGGAAACCGGGCTTGCACGAAGAGTGCGTTCTCAATCACCAGGAGTCGAAAAATGAAGATCTTCATCACCGGCGGCAGCGGATTCGTCGGCGGAACCCTCGTCCATCGCCTCGTCGCCGAAGGACATGAGGTCATGGCACTGGCCAGATCGGACTCGAGCATCCAGCGGGTACGCGCCGCCGGAGCCGATCCCGTCCCCGGCGATCTCGCCGAGCTCAGCCGGGCCGGCTCCCCCGCGCCGACGTGGCTCGCCAAGCTGCGCGAGGTCGACGCGGTCGTGCACGTCGCGGCGCAGATGGAGTTCTGGGGGCCCGACTCGCTCTTCGAACAGGCCAATCACGTGCCGACGGTCGCCCTGCACACCGCGAGCGTCGCGGCCGGGGTGCGACGCTTCGTGCTCATCAGCGCCGCGTCCGTCTCCACGGGCAGCCAACGCCGCCCCGTCGTCGACGAGTCGACACCGGAAGGCCGGCCGAACATCGCCTACAGCCGCGTCAAGCTGGCCACCGAGCGCGCACTTCTGAACGCCCGCAGCGGGAAAACCGAGCTGGTGGTGCTGCGCCCGCCGTTCATCTGGGGCCGCGGCATGACAACGATCAACGAGATGGTCGAGGTCGCCGAGGCCGGACGGTTCGCCTGGATCGACAACGGCAAGCACATCGTCGACTTCGTGCACGTCGAGAACCTGGCCGGTGCCGCGATCCTCGCGCTCACGCGGGGCCGCCACAAGGGGGTCTACTACGTGACGGACGGCACGCCGATGCCCATCCGGGACTTCCTCACTCCCCTGCTGGTGACCCGCGGCGTGGATCTGTCCAAGAGCCGCAGCGTCCCCCTGGCGATGGCGGCGCCCTTGGCGGCGATGATGGACCGCACGGCACGCCTGCTTCGCCGGAAGTCGGCGCCGCCGCTGACGAACTGGCTCGTGAGCTTCACCGGGCGTGACCGTTCCTACGACATCACCACCGCGAGGAAGGAGCTGGGTTACTCGCCTGACGTGACGCTGGAGAAGGGCCTGGCGGAGATGCGCTTCTCGTGAGGTGACGACCTCGCGGTCTCCCCGCCTTCGCCGTTGATGCGGTGCCTCGCGTTTCCCGTACGCGGTCCCTCCCCGGTCGTCGTGCCGAGCTTGCCCTTGTCGATGTCCTGCTCCTTGAGCGCGGCGGCGAACGCCTGGACGTTCGGGTCCGGCGTGCCGGCGGCGACGTGGCAGGCGGTCTTCAGGCCGATGACGTCGAGGGTCTGGGCGCGCTCGTCGCCCTCGCGATAGAGCACCAGGTGCTCGTGGAAGAGAACGCCGTCGCGGATGTCTCCGGTGGCGGTGAAGCCGGTGTCGTCGACGTAGTCGATGTGGGTGCCGGTGACGGTGTAGCGGCCGGTGTAGGCGCTCTGACGGTTTCCGCGGGCCTCGTCGTAGCGGCCGTCCGGCAGCAGTTCCTGGCGGATGAATCCGTCCGCGGTCACCCACATTCCGACGTACGGGTGAGGGTTGCGGGCCGTGTCGTTGCTGGTCATGGCTCCATGGTCGGCGCGGCGGACGACGGCGACCAGGCCGCCGTCTGCCCAGGTGCGGGCCTCCTGGGGGTACGGCGGCCTGGTTCCGACTCCGCCGCACGACGAACCTGGTGGTCACGCAGTTGCTGCGACTGCCGAGCATCTCCACGCAGCAGCACCGGCGCCCGCTTCATGCGCCGGGCAGACCGATGAGCCCAAGTCCCCTGAGGATCACCATGAGCATCAACCGCAACGACACCGTGAGCTGGAACCCGCAGGCGCTCGACGAAATCGTCGCGAACGACGGTGGCCGTCCCGTTCTGTTCACCAACGCCCGGATCGTGACGATGGACCCGCTGATCGGCACCGTGACCGGCGCCGACATCCTGTTCGTCGGTTCCCTGATCGTGGGGGTCGGCCCCGCCATCGTCACCGCGGCGGAGGACGACAACGCCATCGTCGTCGACTGCACGGGCATGACCGTCGTGCCCGCCGTCGTGGACACCGTCGCGCTGGCCGGCGGACGCGGCCGTCGCTCGGAGTACGTCGCGACGCTGACCCCGGGTAGCACCGCCGACTTTCTGGTGGTGCCCGACGAACTCGCCGCCGACGTGCCTAGTGCGGTAGCCACCCTCACGTCCAGGCCGGAGCAGGTCCGCGCACTGGTCGCGGCCGGCAGGCCCGTCCTGTGGGCCGGCACCGACGCCCCCGGCCGGGCCACCGCCCCCGAGGCGGGCATCCCGGCCGCACCGGACCTGACCGGCAGCCCACGAGTCGGCGTCTGGATCGACCGGAAGGACTTCCTGCACCAGGAGCTCACCGCGGACGGCCGCTACGACGAGACCCGGGGCGATCGTCCACACGCCTATCAGGGCCGGTTCTGGATCGACGGCGACCGCATCGACTACCTGGACGACCTCGGCTTCTGGGCCTACGGAGAGTTCAGGGGCGACGAACTGCACCACGCGGGCTACGTCATGAAGCTGAGCTGACCACCGTACGAAGAGACGAGACGTCCCCGGCCCCCCGGCCGGTCTCGACCGGCCGGGGACCCCACCGCCACCGGCGTGCCATCGGCCGATCGCGTCGCGCGCGACCACACGGGGCCGCTACACGCCCCTTCTGGAGCTCCCATGTCCCACCCCACCACAACCCCCAGGCGCACAGCCACGAGCAGCACGCCCGGCCAACCGTCGAACTGGGCCCCGGCCGCCCCGGCCACCGTCCTGCTGACCGTGCTCGGCGTCCTGATGGTCGGCCAGATGTACACCGTCCTGGCGCTGCTGAACCCCATGGCCGCTGCACTCGGCACCACACCCGCGCAGGCCACCTGGACGGCGACCGCGTTCGGCTTCGCCTACGCCGCCGGATTCCTCCTCTCCGGTCCGCTCTCCGACCGCTACGGACCACGCGCCGTGATCACCGCGGGACTCGTGGCCGCCGCGGCGACCACCGCCGCGGTCAGCACCGCCCCCAACCTCCCCACGGCCATCGCCCTGCGCAGCCTGCAGGGACTGACCGCCGCGACCTTCGCACCCTCCGCGCTCTCCTACGTCGTCCACCACGTCGCGCCGCGGCGCCGCGGCACTGCCCTCGCCTGCATCACCAGCGGCATGCTCGCCGCCGCCGTCGTCATGCAGATCGGCGCCCAGGCCGTCGCGGCCGGAATCGGCTGGCGCGCGGTCTTCTGGCTCGGTGCCGCCCTGATGGCCCTGAGCCTGGCTCCGGTGCGCCGGGTGCTGCGGCCCACCCCGCGCCACGGCACCGACTGCGGGCTGCTTCAGGCATTCGCGGCGATGCCACGGCTGTTGCGCCAGCCTCGGCTGAGCGCTCTGTACCTGTCCACCGTCGCCCTGATGTCCGCCTTCGTCGCCCTCTACACGGCGGTGGCCATCGCCGGACCGCCGAGTATCGCCGGTGACTCCTCCGCGATCCTCGCCCTGCGGGCCAGCGCACTGCCTTCCCTGGTCGCCGTCCCCCTGCTCGCCCCCGTGCTCCAACGGCTCCGCGCGCCTCTGCGTGCGGTCCTCGCCTTCGCCCTGGCCGCCCTCACCGTCGCCGCGGGCTCCTTCCTCGGCGGCCACACCGTGCCACTGGCCATCGCCCTTCTGCTGTTCGTGGCCGCCGTCGCGGCAGCGGCACCCGCCGTTGTCGAGACCGTCAACGCCGACGCCCCGCACGCACGCGGCGCGGCGGTCGCCCTCTACGGATGCAGCATGTTCGTCGGCGCCAGCCTGGGCCCGCAGCTCACCGGTGCTCTCACCGGGCTCGGCTTCGGCGGCATCCTGCTCGTCGTCGCCGCGGTGCTCGTCCTGGGCGTCCTCCTGGCTCTGCCTACCCTCGGCCGCCGGCCCGCAGCTCGGCGGGGGTGACGGTGCGCAGGAAGGGCACGGTGAGCGCGGCGACCGCCAGGGCGAACCCGGCGAACGCCAGGTGAAGACCGAATGCCTCGGCGAGGAGCCCGGCCAGGGCGGCGCCGAGTGGAAGGGTGCCCCAGCCGAGCAGGCGCGCGGCGGCGCCGTACCTGCCGAGTAGCCGGTCGGGCACGAGCGCCTGGGATATGGTCCGCGCGTTCACCGTCCACAGGGTTCCGCCCATGCCGCCCACGAAGGCGGCGGCGCCGACCGCCCACGCGGCCGGGAGCAGCGCGGGCACGGCCATCATCAGGAACGTCCCCACGAGATCGGCGAACAGCGCCCACCGCACCCCGAGCAGCCGGTTGATCGCCGACGTGAGCACGGCGCCGACGAGGCCGCCCGCGCCGATCGCGCTGACCAGCAGGCCGTACCCGGCCGCATCCAGCTCCAGTACGGACGCCGCGTAGGACGGCAGCAGGGCGAGCCAGGCGCTCCAGCATCCCGCCAGAACGGCGATCGTCAGCGAAAGGGTGCGCAGCAGCCGATGGCGCCACAGAAAGCTCAGTCCTTCGCGCACGTCGGCGAACAGGCTCGCCCGGCTCACGCGCTCCTCGCCCGGCCCCGGCCCGGGGCCGGGCCGGAACCGGCCGGCCAGCAGGGTCATCAGCACGGCACCGGCGGCGAACGCGGCGACGGTGGAGCCGAGCGCGACGCCGGCCCCGACGCCGACGAGCAGCCCCCCTACCGCCGGCCCGCAGAATTCGTTGGCGAGCGTCTCCACCCCCGCGATCCACGCGTTGGCTCCGGACCGGCGCTCCGCCGGGACGGCCGCGGGAACGACGGCGCCGACGGCGGTGTTGGCCACCACCTCGGCGACTCCGATCACGAACCCCACGGCGTACAGAACCGGCAGCAACGGCGGCCCGGACGCGCCCGTGGTGAGCGAGGCGGCGAACAGCACGGCGACGGTCGCCAGCCGGATCAGGTTCGCGACGACCACCAGCCGGCGGCGATCGGTCCGGTCGGTGAGCACGCCCACCGGGAGCGACACCAGCAGCCAGGGCAGGGTGAGCGTGAGCCCGACTCCCGCCACCTGCCCGGCGGAGCCACCGGCCGCCAGGGCGAGCATGGGAAGCGTGATCTTCACCACGCCGTCGGCCAGGTTGGTGACCGCGGTGAAGCCCACCAGCACGGTCTCGTTCCGGCGGCTCGCCCGGTCTCGTGGTACTCCGCGGGTCACCGTCAAGGCCACGCCACCTCCAACCGTCTATTGCTTTAGACGGTTGGATAATAAACCAGCTATCCCGATAGCTGGAGACTTTCTTCCAACTATCCTGATAGCTGGAATGCGGGGCACTCCCGGAGGAACGAGCAGAGCGATGACAGACCCATCGGCCCACGCGGTGCTGATCCGTGACTTCGCCAACACGATCGACGTCGAAGACGGCACGGACGCGATCGCCACGATGGAGGGGCTGACGACCTGGGCGCGCGATCGGGGTCTGGCCGGCGACGTGGACGAACGGACGCACACCCAGGCGATCGCGCTGCGCGCCGGTCTGCGCGCGCGCCTGCTGACCAACAACATCGGCGCTCCCGGCACCCCGGAAGCGGCCCGGGCGATCGGTCAGGCGCAGACCGTGCTGGACGCGCTGCCCCTCCGAGTACGGCTGGGGGCGGCATCGGAGCCCGGCGACCCGCTGATGGGCGAGGGTCCGCTCGCCTCGATCGGCGCCGCCTGGGCCCTGGTCGTGGCCAACGGGGAGTGGCGGCGTCTCAAGATGTGCCCGGACCACTCGTGTGAGTGGGTGTTCTGGGACGGCA
Source organism: Microbispora sp. ZYX-F-249 (assembly GCF_039649665.1). Classification (NCBI taxonomy): domain Bacteria; kingdom Bacillati; phylum Actinomycetota; class Actinomycetes; order Streptosporangiales; family Streptosporangiaceae; genus Microbispora; species Microbispora maris. The sequence goes on from NZ_JBDJAW010000001.1 coordinate 228,175, forward strand.
CCCGCAGCCGCACCCGGCGCTGGTGCACCATGAGCGTCTGCGGCAACCGGGCCAAGGCCCGCGCGTACGCCGCCCGTCGCAGGCCCGCAACCGACTGATCCGCAGCGGCATCCGAATGCCTGTGAGTCCTGTGGTGAGAGTGGCGCCTCATGCCGCCCTGGAGACTTCGTCGCCAGGTGCCCCGTCTGAGCTCGGCGTGGGAGGAGGCAGGGCCTGTTCGCACCAGATGGTCTTGCCGCGAGTCGTCTGCCTCGTGCCCCAGCTCTGCGTGAGCTGTGCGACCAGCAGCAGTCCGCGGCCCCCCTCGTCGTAGACGCGGGCCCGGCGCAGATGCGGTGCGGTGTTGCTGCCGTCCGAGACCTCGCAGATCAGTGTGCGGTCGCGGATCAATCGCAGCTGGATTGGCCCGGTCCCGTGGCGCACGGCGTTGGTGACCAGCTCGCTCACCACGAGGCCGGTGACGAACTCCATCTCGGCCAGTCCCCATACGAGAAGCTGGTCGATGGCGAGCTTCCGGGTGGGCGCGACCAGAGCCGGATCGGCGGGGACGTCCCACGTGGCGATCTGGTCCGGGGAGAGGGCTTCGGTGCGCGCGAGAAGAAGGGCCGCGTCGTCAGCCGCACGGCCGTCGAGCAGGGCGCCGGTCACCGCGTCGCAGGTGTCTTCGAGTGATGCCGCCGGCAGCGCCAGGGCGCGGCGCAGCTCGGCGAGGCCCCGGTCGATGTCCCGGTCGCGGGCTTCGATCAGGCCGTCGGTGAACAGGGCGATGACGGTGCCCTCGGTCAGGCGCAGCTCTGTGGTTTCGAAGGGCAGGCCGCCGACGCCGAGAGGAGGGCCGACCGACCCCCGCACCAGTTCCGTGGTGCCGTCGGGAGTGAGCAGAACAGGCATCGGGTGACCGGCGGTGGCCACGGTGCACGCGCGTGAGACGGGGTCGTAGACGGCGTACAGGCACGTGGCGCCCAGCTCGGCGAACGCGGCCGTGTGGCCTTCCGTCATGCCGAGCTGCTCATCGCTGGTGAGGTGGATGACCAGGTCGTCCAGGTGCGTGAGGAGCTCGTCGGGTGGCAGGTCGACGTCGGCCAGGGTGCGTACGGCGGTGCGCAGCCGGCCCATGGTGGCGGCGGCGTGGATGCCGTGACCGACGACGTCCCCGACGACGAGGGCGACCCGGCAGCCGGACAGCGGGATCACGTCGAACCAGTCCCCGCCCACCCCGCTCTGCACGCTCGCCGGCAGATAACGGGAGGCGATCTCCACCGCGGGCTGCATGGGCAGCCGCTGGGCCAGCAGACTGCGCTGCAGGGTCAGCGCGGTGTTGCGTTCACAGGTGTAGCGGCGGGCGTTGTCGATGACGACGCCCGCCTTGGCGGTCAGTTCCACCGCGTAGGACAGGTCCTCCTCGCCGAATCGTCCGGGCGGACGCGAGCGCCAGAAGCTGACCACGCCCATCCGCATCCCGCGGGCACGTAGCGACGTCGTGATCAGGGAGTGGATGCCGCGGTCCAGTATCCGGGCGGCCTCTTCCGGATCCCGGGTCCGCCACGCGGTGGAAGCCCGCAGATCGGGCTCGATCACGGCGACGCCGAAGTCGAAGCTGCGGGCCTGCGGCATCGACGGGGCCCACCTGATCACCGAGCCGGGCGGTTGGAACGACGCGGTGTCCCCGATGCCTGCGATCGCCACCCGGCACAGCGTCTCGCCCTCGTCCGGGTGGTGGTCATCGCCGCGCAGGACGGCGACCACCAGGTCGACCGTGACGAAGTCGGCGAACTCGGGGACCACCACCTCCGCCAGTTCTTCCGCCGTCCGCCGCACATCGAGGGTGGTGCCCACCGCCGTGCTCGCGTCGTACAGCAGTTTGAGGCGTCTGTGCGCCTGCTCTGTCAGACTGCGGCTCTCCTCCAGCGAGCGTCCCATGCTGTTGAACGCGACTTCGAGCTCGCCGATCTCGCCGGCACCGGTTTCGGGCATGCGCGCCGTGAGGTCTCCGTCGGCGAGCCGGGAGGCGACGGCGGCCGCTCTGCGGACCGGCCGGACGATCGACCGGATCAGGTAGGCGTCGAAGAGAAGGATGAGCAGGACCGATCCCGCCACACCGGCCGACGCCGCCGCCGTGGCCAGGACAGCGGCGTCGGCGGCACGCTGTTGTCGCGACGCGAGAAGTTGGTCCTCGAAGGTCACGAAGCGCTCGAACTGGCCCCTGATCGCGTCGACACGGCGCTTTCCTTCTTCCGTCACCACCGCGGTTCGGGCGGATGCCGGATTTCGCCGCGCGGCCGCCACGATCGGCACCGAATAGTCACGGACGTAGGCCTCGATGGATTGCTTGATCCGGCGCGCCCGGTCTCCCTGTGCGGCGCTGTGCGAGGTCGCGAGACGCTCCAGGGTGGCCGCCTGCTCGGGGATGGAGGCGCGGGCTTGTTTCCATGGTTGCAGGAAGCTCTCCTGTCCGGCGATGACGAACCCCCGCTGACCGGTCTCGAGGTCGACGACGAGCCTCTGGAGGTGGTTCGCGGTCGTCAGCACCTGCCTGGAGTGGTTCGCGAGCTCCACCGCCTCACGAAGACCCGTGATCGCCGGCAGGAGGAACGCGAAGGCACCGCTGATGAGACCCAGGAGCAGCGCGCTCACCACGATCGTGCGCCGGGTCAGTCCGCCTTTTCCCTCAGCCCACCGTGTGCGACGCGAACCGCTCACCCGCATGGCATGCCTCGTGACCAGCAGGAATATCGTCTAATTCGTCATCCTACGACTATGACTCCCTGCGGCCGGAAGGGAGCGGCCGCGGGCCCCACGACGGCCGGGGCGGGCGGGGTCAGCGGAGCGCCAGTTCGGCGACCCGGCGGGCGAGCAGACGGGCGGGGTCGACGACGGGGACGGGGACGCGGGAGGCGTCCAGGGCCAGGACGATCTCGGTGCACGCCGCGACGACCCGCTCGGCGCCGCGGTCCACGAGTGAGCGCGAGACCTCCTCGAGGCCCAGCCGGTGGGCCGGGCCGGCGGCGCCGCTCTTGACCGCGCCGATGGCCGCCATGACCCGCGACTGGCCGGGCTCGCCCGGCTCGATCACCGTGACGCCGCGCCGCCGCAGCGCCTCCGCGTACAGGCCCGCGCGCAGGGTGCCCGTCGTGGCGAGCACGCCCGCCGCGCGTACGCCGTCGGCGGCGAGGGCGTCGGCGGTGACCTCGATGATGCTGGCCAGCTCCAGCCCGGCCTCGTCCGCGAGGCGGGGGACGAACGCGTGGGCGGTGTTGCACGGCACGGCGAGCACCTGGCACCCGGCCCGTTTCAGGCCCTCGATGCCGCGTCGCAGGTATGGGGTCGGGTCCTCGCCGTCGCCGATCAGGCTCAGGGATCGGTCGGGGACGCGGGGGTCGCCCCAGATGACGACGGGCACGTGGCCCTGGTCGCAGGCCGCGGGCGTCTCCTCCACGAGCTTGCCGTAGAAGTCGACCGTGGCCGCCGGTCCCATGCCGCCCAGGACGCCGACCAGACGGGGCTCGCTCACCGGCCGCCTCCGGCCAGGCCGCGGACCCGCCGGGTGCCCCAGAACCGAGTCATCGAGATTCGTCCTCTCCCCGAATCCGACGGGGTTCCGCCGCACGATCGCGCGGAGACTCCCGCCTCGCCGTGGGCTCCCCGTGTCGTCCCCCGCGCCGCCCCGAAGGCCCGTCCGTGCCACGGGCCCGTCCAAGCCGCAGGCGCCGGCGCCGTACGGCCGGTCGGGCGAGCCGGGACGGCCGCGCGCACAAGGATCGGTCTATAAGGTGTTTCGAGCGCAAAAATGCAGCAAAAAGTCATTCGAGGGGCATGCGTGCAGGATTCCGACACGGAGCAGTCTCGGTTGTTGTCGGAGGCCGACCTCGAACTGATCGACGCGCTCCAGATCAACCCCCGCGCGAGCTGGGTGGACATCGGGGCGGCGATCGGCGCCGATCCGGCGACGGCCGCGCGGCGCTGGCAGCGGCTGAACGCCTCGGGCGAGGCCTGGACCACGGTCGCCCTCGGCCGGCGCCAGATGCACGAGATGAGCATGGCGTTCCTGGAGATCGACTGTGCGGCCGGAGCCGCGGTCGAGGTCGCGGGCCGGCTCGCCACGGCCGGGCATCTCATCACCGTGCAGCACGTCGCCGCGGGCCACGACCTGTTCGTGATCGCCGTGGCCGCGTCGATGCCGGCGCTCGCGGACTACCTGCTCGCGGACCTGCCGCGGATGCCGGGGGTGGCGAAGGTGCGCACCCACGTCGCGACGCGCGTCTTCGAGGCCTCGCGCCACTGGCGGCTGCGCGTGCTGTCCCCTCGTACGGCGGCCGCCCTGACGCGCCGGCCCGGCCCGCCGGAGTCGACGAGGCGGATGGACGCGCTCGACCGCCTGCTGTTCAAGGCCCTGCTGCCGGACGGCCGGGCCGGCTACTCCGAGCTGGCCCGGGCCGTCGGCGTGTCCGAGCGCACGGTGCAGCGCAGGCTGTCCCGGCTGGTCGCGACGGGGGACATCGACTTCCGCTGCGACCTCGCGCGCTCGCACGCGGGCTGGCACTCCTCGGCGGTCCTGTGGCTGCGGATGCCGGACGGTCTGCTGGAGGAGACGGGCCGGGCGCTGCTCGGCTGGCCGGAGACCCGCACCTGCGCGGCGCTCGCGGGCCCCCGCAACATGCTCCTCACCGTCGGCCTGCACGAGGTCTCGGACCTGCACCCGCTGGTGGTCCGCCTGGAGGAGCGGTTTCCCCACGTGATCGTGGCCGACCGGCAGATCGTGCTGCGGCAGGCCAAGCTGTACGGCCGGGTCCTCGACCGGCTCGGCCGCTGCACGGCCGTCGTCCCGGTCGACCCGTGGGCCCTGCCGCGGCCCGCCTGAAGGGTCAGCGCGGCTCGGGGACGCCGCCGCCCCGCGCCTCCCGGCAGAGCCCGGCGCGCAGGACGTCCGCCTCGCGGCGTCCCACCATCTGCAGGTCGCCGACCGCCAGCGCGGGCAGGCCGAGCGCGGACACGACGGCGGTGAGGCGGCCGACCTCGCCGCGCACGGCGGCCTCGTCGCACCCGAACCGGGGCGCGGGGCCACCGAGCGTCGGCATGATCAGGAGATCGATCCCGGACGTCTCCGTGGAGAACCGGGCCCTGACCGCGTCGAGCTCCTCGACCGCCCGGCGGTACTCCCGATGGCCGATCCCGCCGGCGCCGTCCAGCTTCCGCCGCACCCCCTCGCTGTAGCTCCCGGCCGCCCGCGGATAGGTGGCCTCGTGCGTGCGGCGGGCCTGCGCGCCCACGATCGTCCAGTAGGGCGGGAGGATGTCGTACGGCAGGGCGATCTCGCGGACCTCGGCGCCGAGATCCGCGAACTCCCCGGCCTGCGCGCATCCCTCGGCGACGCCGACGACCAGTCCCCGCAGCGCGTCCGGCGGCTCGACCGCCTCGCCGGACAGCACCCGCCACACGCGGGCGCAGTCGGCGACCGAGGTGGTCATGGGCCCGACGACGTCGAACATGGGGGCGAGCGGCGCGACTCCCCCGGCCGGTACGGCGCCGGCTCCGGGCCGCAGGCCGACCACGCCGCAGCAGGCCGCAGGAATCCGTACGGAGCCGCCGGTGTCGGTGCCGAGGCCGAACCTGGCGATGCCCGCGGCGAGGGCGGCCGCCGTGCCGCCGCTCGATCCGCCGGGAGACAGGTGCGGGTGACACGGGTTGCGCACGTCGCCCCAGTGCGGGTTCTCGCTGGTGACGCCCCAGGCGAACTCGTGCTGGTTCGCCTTGCCCACCAGCAGCGCCCCCGCGCGTTCCAGCGCCTCGACACAGGGGGCGGTGGTCAGCGCCTCCTCGCCTCCGTACAGGACGGAACCGCGGGTCGTGGGGAGCCCGGCGACGTCGATCATGTCCTTGACGACGAAGGTCCAGGCCCACAGCTCCGGCGGGACGCCGGGCGCGGCACGCTCCCGGCCGGCGAGCCGTTCTATGACCGGCTCGGCGCCGGCCTCGATGAGGATGGCGTGATCGGCGTGCCGGCGGATCGCCTCGGCGGACCGGGCGATCGCCGCGTCGCGTTCCGCGGCCGCCTCGGCCGGCCCGATGATCTGCGGCTCGCGTTCCATGGTCGGGGGCCTCCTCAAACGCCTGCTCCGGCGGCGGGGAGCCGTCCGGCGGGGACGGCGCGGCGGAGTCGTCACCAGCCGCACCGAGATCCGGCAAATGCTGACATAGCTCCCCTTTTGCGTCGAACCCCGCCACCTAGCGTCAGACCGCCAGAGCGTCCAGCAGGGACAGCAGACGGGCGCTCTCCCGCTCCGGGCGGGCGAGGGCGAAGATGCTGCGGCTGGTGTTCAGCCACGGCACGTCGGCCACCACAACGCCCGGGCCGTGCCCGTGCAGCGCGAGATCGGTGACGAACGCGGCGCCCATCCCCGCCTCGACCATCGCCAGCATGATCTTGAAGTCGTCGGAGTGCCCGGCCACCCGGGGGTGCAGGCCCCAGCGGGCGAACACGCCCTCGAAGAAGGAGGCGTCGCTGCTGCCCGGATGGTGCGTGATCCACGGCAGGTCGACGAGCTGCTCGGCCCGGTACGGCGCCAGGTCGCACCACTGGGCGGGAAGGACGAGCTTGTAGCGGTCCTCGGCGATCCAGCGGCGGCCCAGCGCCGACGGCCACGAGAGGCCGGAGTTCCCCACCTGGTAGACGATCGCCGCGTCCAGCTCGCCTCCGGCGCCGAGACGCGGAATGAGCCAGGAGGGCTCGGCGACGGTGACCTTGACGCCGGCCCGGTCCTCGTCCTCCATCCGCCCGAGCACGCCGGTCAGCTTGTCGGCGAAGCTGGGGAAGATCCCCAGGCGGATCCGCCGCTCGCTGTTGCGGTGGACGGCCTGGACAGTGGCGATCATGCGTTCCATGTCGCCGAGCACGGTCGCCGCGTGCCTGGCCAGCACCTCCGCGGCGTTGGTGGGCAGCACGCTGTGCGCGGACCGCTCGAACAGCCGGACGCCGATCTGCCGTTCCAGCGCGGCCATCTGCTGGGAGACGGCGGACGAGGTGTACCCCAGCCGGTTCGCCGCGGCGGCGAAGGAGCCGAACTGCACCACTTCGCGCAGAGTGCGGAGATGTTCCGGCTTGAGCATTAGCGTTCCTTGCTCTCAGGGCTGCCAAATGTCGTGTTTATAGCGCTTCCTACTTCTTTTCGCCACTTCTACAGTGATGGGCCACCGTTCCCGAATCCTTCTGAAGGTCACATGAGCAGCCGCGTGTACCGCAATGCCGCCATCCACACGGGGACCGGCGGCGCCCCACCCGCCCAGGCCATGGCCGTGGACGGCGAGACGCTGCTCGCCGTCGGCACGGAGGCGGAGGTGCGCGAGGCCGCGGGCCCGGGCGCGGAGCTGATCGACCTGGACGGCGCCGCCGTGCTCCCCGGCCTCTACGACGCGCACATCCACACCGCGCAGTACGCCCAGAGCCTCGGCGCGGTGGACCTGCGCGACGTGCGGTCCCTGGACGAGGCCCTCGCCGCGGTGGCCGCGCACGCGGCGCGGCTGCGGCCGGGCGCCTGGCTGTTCGGCGGACGGTGGAACAGCAACACCTGGAACCCGCCGGCCCAGCCGGACCGGTACGCGCTCGACTCCGTGTGCCCGGACCTGCCGGTCGCGCTGCCCAGCGTGGACGGTCACACCGTGTGGGCCAACTCGGCCGCGCTGCGGCTGGCCGGCATCGACGCGAGCACGCCCGACCCCGTGGGCGGCGAGATCGTCAGGGACGCGAACGGGGAGCCCACCGGCATCCTGCGCGAAGCGGCCTCGTACCCGCTGCGCGACCTCATGGTCTCCCCCGACCTGCGCGACCTGCTCCGCGCGGCGCAGGAGGAGCTGCTCGCGCTCGGCCTGACCAGCGTCCACGACATCGACGGCGAGGACTGCCGGGCCGCCTACCTGCAGCTGCGCGACGCGGGCGAGCTCAAGCTGCGCGTCCACAAGGCGATCCCGATGGTCCACCTGGAGGCGGCGATCGCCGAGGGCCGCCGCACCGGGCAGGGCGACGACTGGGTCCGCACCGGCCCCGTGAAGATCTTCAGCGACGGCGCGCTCGGCTCGCACACCTGTCACATGAGCGAGTCCTTCGCCGGCGAGCACGGCAACAACGGCATCGCCGTCACGCCGTACGAGGAACTGGTCGCGCTGTTCTCCCGGGCGGCCGGAGCCGGCATCGCCGTGGCGACGCACGCGATCGGCGACCTGGCCAACCACCTGGTCATCAACGCGTACGAGGCGCTCGGCCAGACGCCGGGGCTGCGGCACCGCATCGAGCACGCCCAGCACCTGCGGCCCGGCGACCTGGCGCGGATGGCGCGGCTGGGCATCGTCGCCTCGATGCAGCCCGTGCACTGCACCAGCGACATCGACCTGGTGGACCACCTGCTGGCCGGCCACGATCTGGCCTCCTACGCCTGGCGGGGGATGCTCAACGTCGGCGTCGCGCTGGCCTTCGGCTCCGACGCCCCCGTCGAGCACCCCAACCCCTTCGCCGCGCTGTACGCCGCGGCGACCCGCACCCGGACCGACGGCACCCCCGTCGGCGGGTGGCAGCCGGAGCAGCGGCTGAGCATGGCCGAGGCCGTCACCGCCCACACCCTGGGCGCGGCCTACGCCGCGGGCGAGGAGGAGCGCAAGGGCATCCTCACGCCCGGCAGACTCGCCGACTTCATCGCGGTGGACACCGACCCCTACCTGGAGTCGCCCGAGGCGGTGCTGCGCACCAAGGTTCTGACCACCGTCGTCGGCGGCGAGGTCCGCTGGCGGCGCATCTGAAGGAGCACCCCCTGTGAACACCCGGATCCTCACCACGCTCGCCGTCGGCGGGCTGCTCGCCGCGACCGCCGCCTGCGGCGCCCAGTCTCTGGACGCCGGCGACTCCGGCGCGGCGGCCTCGGCGCCGCCGGCCGTCGTCCTCGACGAGGCCCCCGCCGAGGAGAAGGCGGCCGACGTCATCAACGCCATCACCCCGGACCAGGAGCTCGCGGCCAAGGCGCCGGCGAGCCTCAAGTCGAACGGCCTCAAGGTCGTCTCCTCGATCGGCTACCCGCCCATGGAGCTGTTCGCGAGCGACGGCAAGACCGCGATCGGTTTCGACCCCGCCCTGGCGCGGGCCATCGCGAGGAAGCTCGGCGTCAAGGTGACCATCACCGACGAGGAGTTCAACTCGCAGATTCCCGGCGTGCTCACCGGCCGCTACGACTTCGTCATCTCCTCCATGAGCGACACGCCGGAACGGCAGGAGCAGGTCACGTTCGTCGACTACGTGCAGGCCGGCGCCGCGCTGCTGGTCAAGAAGGGCAACCCGGCGGGCATCACCGGGCCCGCGGACCTGTGCGGCAAGACCGTCTCCGTCGTCGACAACGGCTCCTCGATGGAGCTGGCCGAGAGCTACGACGAGGACTGCAAGAAGGACGGCAAGCCCGCCGTGGACATCCTCAAGTTCCCCGGCGACACGGAGGCCATGATGCAGGTGAGCAACGGCCGTGCGCAGGCGAGCGTCACCGACTACGTGGTCGCCGCGTACAAGGCGGCCGATCCCAAGCTCGCTATGGAGGCCATCGCCCTCGACGGCACCGCGAGCCCCTGGGGCATCGGGATGAGGCCGGACAACAAGGAGCTCATCGACTCCGTCAAGGGCGCACTCGACTCCCTCATCAAGAGCGGGGAGTACGGCAGCATCCTCAAGGCCTGGAACCTGGACGCGCTGGCCGTCGAGTCGGCCGTGGTCAACGGCGGTAAGTGACGTGCGCACCGAACCCATCGTCGACGGGGCCGGCACGCCGGTCCCCGTCGCGCGCACCCGGCACTGGGGCCGCTGGCTCGCCGCGGCCGCCGCGCTCGCGGTCGCCGGCTGGCTGGCCTACCTGGTGGTGGTCAACCCGCGCCTGGACTGGGGCAAGGTCGCCGAGTATCTGTTCAACGAGCGCATCCTGTCCGGGGTCCTGGTCACCATCGAGATCTCCGTACTGGCGACGGCCCTCGGACTGGTGCTCGGCGTCCTGGTCGCGGTCATGCGCCTGGCGCAGAACCCGGTGCTGAGCGGGCTGGCCACGTTCTACATCTGGTTCTTCCGCGGCACGCCGGTGCTGGTGCAGCTCATCTTCTGGTACAACCTGGCGTTCCTCTTCCCCGAACTGGTGCTCAAGATCCCCTTTACGGCGATCGGTCTCAAGTGGGACACCAACCAGGTGATGACCGGCTTCACCTCGGCCATGCTGGGGCTCGGGCTGAACCTGGCGGCGTACTTCGCCGAGACCGTGCGCGCCGGCATCCAGGCGGTGGACCGGGGCCAGACCGAGGCGGCGTACTCGCTGGGCATGACGCCGGCCAAGCGGATGCGGATCATCGTGCTGCCGCAGGCACTGCGCATCATCATCCCGCCGACCGGCAACGAGTTCATCTCCATGCTGAAGACCACCTCGCTGGTGTACGTCGTCGCCGGGCACGACCTGATGACCAACGCCAGCCAGATCTACAAGGCCAACAACCGGATCATGGAGCTGCTGATCGTGGCGAGCGTCTGGTACATGCTCATGACCGCCGTGGCGACGTTCCTGCAGGGGCGGCTGGAGCGCCGGTTCGGCTCCGACGCCGTACGCCTGGTGCGCGGCGGCGGGGTCGCGGCCAAGGTCCTGCCGAAGGTGGCCGCGTGAGCGCCGGGGAGGCCCGCGGCGCGGCCCCGGTCGTGGTCGCGTCGGACGTCCGGATGGGCTACAACGGCGTGCAGGTGCTGAACGGGGTCGACTTCACCGTCGCCTCCGGGGAGGTGAGCTGCATCATCGGCCCGTCGGGCTCGGGCAAGTCCACGTTCCTGCGCTGCGTCAACGGCCTGGAGCCCGTGCTGGGCGGCAGCCTCCGCGTGCTCGGGGAGGAGGTCGGCCACACGCTGCGCGACGGCAGGTACCACCCCTGGTCTCCGAAGGAGTTCGCCGCCTTCCGCAGGAACATCGGCATGGTGTTCCAGCGATTCAACCTGTTCGCCCACCAGAGCGCGCTGGAGAACGTCGCGTGCGGGCCCGTTCACGTGCTGGGCATGTCCCAGAACCGGGCGCGGACGCTGGCGATGGAGCACCTGGACCGCGTCGGCCTGGCCGACCACGCGCACAAGCGGCCCCACCAGCTCTCCGGCGGCCAGCAGCAGCGGGTGGCCATCGCGAGGGCGCTGGCGATGAAGCCCACGCTGATGCTGTTCGACGAGCCGACCTCCGCCCTCGACCCCGAACTGGTGGACGAGGTCCTCGAGGTGATGAAGGGCCTGGCCGCCGAGGGGATGACGATGGTCGTGGTGACCCACGAGATCGCCTTCGCGCGGGAGGTCGGCGACCGGCTGACCTTCTTCGCCGACGGCGTGGTCGTGGAGGAGGGCCGTCCCCGCGACCTTCTCGCCGCCCCTGCGCACGAACGCACCCGTGCGTTCCTGTCCAGCGTCCTGGGCGGTAAGGAGGACTCCTCCGCGCAGTGAGCGCGCCGGTCGCGTGTCCCTCGGCCGGTGCGAACTCCCGCGATCGATTCAGACGTCTCTGCGGCGCTCGCGGGCGCGGATCGCCAGGGTCACGGGTACGGCGTGGCCCAGCACTCCGACGCCCCAGCCGAGGACGGGCCAGATCGGCCACGGATACCAGAAGTCCGTCGCCCGGCCGACGGCGAGCCAGACGACCACCAGGAGGAGCGACGTGCCGGCATAGACGCCGGCGTGGATACGCACCCCGAGCCTGGCCGCCCTTGCCTTCCGGGCCCGGCGCCGCGCCCGGTCCCTCGACGTGCGCAGCCTGGCCGGCAGGTCGGCGACAAGAGCGTCGAGCTCGCCGCGGTGCCGCGCGCGCGTGGCGATGTCGAGGCGCTCGTCGAACTCCTCCTTGGTCAGGTAGCCGGCGGCGAACGCGTCGCCGAGCAGGTCGACGGCGCGGTCACGGTCGGCGGCGCCGGCCCGGGGAGCGGCGGCCGGGGCGGCGGCGGGCCTGGAGCCCAGCGCTGTGCCGGAGTCGGTGGTCAAGGGGGCCTCCAGGAGTCGGGCAGACCATCTCCGCGATTGTGGATAACGAAAGCGTCGCATAAACGCTTTAGCTAACGCAAGACGCTACAGTTAACACGCGTAAACACAAGAGGGGAGGACAGACCGATGGAGGGGTCCTCGACGACCGGTCCTTCACGACGCCAGAGGGTGCGTGACGCCACACTGCGTGAGCTGATCTCGGTGAGCCGCGAGATCCTGACGGCCCAGGGCGTCGAGGCGCTGACGATCCGGGCGGTCGCCCGGGAGATGGGGATGACCCCGCCCGGCGTCTACCGCTACTTCGACAGCCACCGCGCCCTCCTCGACGCGGTCATCGTGGCGATCCTGGACGAGCTCACCGCGTTCGTCGCCGGCAGGGTCGGCGAGGTGGCCGAGACGGACACGGCGGGGCGGCTCGTGGCCGCCAGCAGGGCGTTGCGGCGCTGGGGGGTCGAGCACCCCCGGGAGTTCCATCTCTCCCTGGTCGCGTCCCCTCCGGAGGAGGACAACCAGGCGGTCGGCCGTGCGCGAGGCCAGGTGGGCAGGCTGTTCGGGGAGATCTTCGTCGAGGCATGGCGGGACTACGGCATCGCCTCCCCCGCTCCCTGGCCCCGCGAGCCCCGGATCGAGCCGCTGGCCGAGCGGTTCGTCCGGATGCTGAAGATCACGATGCCCTCCACGGCCGCCGCGGCCGCCTTCACCCGCTGCTGGATGCGGCTCTACGCGATGGTCTGCCTGGAGTCGCTCGGCCTCCCGCGGGTCATCGGCGACGAGGAGGGCGATCTGTTCGAGGCGGAGCTGACCGACCTCGCGCGCGCACTCGGTCTTCCCGAGGCCGCCCTGGGCGCCGGCCGCTGACGTTCACCCACCACCGCCCCCGTACGACCTGATGATGTCCGAACAGGAGAGCCCATGACCCCCCTGCAGCTCAGTCAGCCGACCCAGCTGATCGCCGGCGCCGTCCTGCTGACCGTCGTGACCATCGAGTTCGGCGGGTGGTTCCTTACCCGCGTCGTCCGCGGCGCGGTGCCGATGACGCCCTTCCAGCAGACGTTCGCCCGCGCCGGACACGCGCACGCGGGGGTGCTGGTCACCCTCGGGCTGGTGTGCCTCCTTTTCGTCGACGCGACCGGCCTCGACGGCGTCGCCCTGTGGATCGCCCGGCTCGGCGTGCCGGCCGCCGCAGCGCTGATGTCCGCCGGATTCTTCCTGTCGTCCCTCGGACGGGACGTGACCCGGCCGAACCGTCTGATCATCCTGCTCTGGCTCGGCGCGCTCTGCCTGGCGGCGGGCGTGCTGACACTCGGCATCGGCCTGCTGACGAACTGATCGGGGCGACCGGTCCGCGAAGCTGTGCATGCCACCCGCTTCCCGGGGTACGCGAGAGCGGGAGAGTGCGCCACGGGGCCCACGCGGGGCGGCGGCGGGCAAGCGCCCGCCACGTCCCGCGTGGGCCCCGTCACCTGTCGTGGACGGTGACCACATACCCGTCGGGGTCGCCGAAGGAGAACGTCCGGCCGAACGGCCCGTCGACCGGCGCGGACACGATCGGCACCCCGGCCGCGGCGAGCTCGTCGTGCAGGCGCTGGGCGTCGTCGGCCTTGAACCACAGCGCCACCCCGAGACCGGGACGCGGGGCCGCGTCCAGATCGACGCCGGGCAGCGGCTCGCGCACCGCGAACGGGATGGGCGTGGTGGCGAACACCACGGCGTGCGGCGGCCCGGCGGGGTCACGCCGCAGCCCGAGGCGCTTCTCGTAGAACGCGGCCGCGGCCTCCAGGTCGCGCACCTGCAACGCCACGAAGTCCACTCCGGTGATCGTCATGATTTCCTCCATTGTCAGAACTTTGACATCGAGGACTGTATGTCAGAATGTTGACATGAGGCAAGAGAGCGATGGCATGGACCTCGGCCGCCTGGTGGGCTACCAGCTGAAACGAGTTCAGGCGGCGCTGCGCTCGACCATGGACGCCGCGCTGCGCCGCCACGACCTGACCACTCCGCAGTACGCCTGCCTGGAACTGCTCGACCAGCGGCCGGGGCTGTCCAACGCCGAGCTGGCCAGGGGCGCCTTCGTCACCCGGCAGTCGATGAACGTGTTGCTCCGCAACCTGGAGGACGCCGGGCTGGTCGAACGGCCGGCGTCCGCGCCGCAGGGCAGAGCCCTGCCCACCACGCTCACGGCCGAAGGCAGAGCCCGGCTCGGCGCCGCGCGCGGCGACGTGCTGGAGATCGAACGGCGGATGACCGCCCACCTCGACGCGGAGCAGGCCGAGCTCCTGCTGGGCCACCTGGAGCGGATGACCCGCGCCCTGGAGGGCCGGTGACCGCCCGCGCGGTACGCCGGAAGCGCTCGGGCAGCCGCCTCCGGGGTTCGTCTACTCTGACGTCAGAGTAGGGTGATCCTGGTCACGTGGTCTCCCGGCCGACGCGCCGCCGTCCCGCGGCATCCCGCACCCCGCGTCACGGCCACCGGGAGGCCGGGGATCCAGGGCGGCCCGCACGGGAGCTTCCCCCGCGGCGGTCCGCCGGCACCGGAGACCGCACGCGCAGAGGGAGGACGATGTCCGTCTACCGCGTCAGGATGTACAGCGGGTTTCAGCGCACCCTCACGGCCGACCGCGTCGTCGTCAACGGCGACAACGTCTGTTTCGAGCGGAGCAGGAACGGGTCCTGGGTGGCGGCGCTCCAGGTGCCGGCCCAGCTGGTCACCCGGGTCCGCCGACGGTGCGTCCATGAGGACGGCACGGTGACCTGGAACGTCGAGAGGCCGGGGCCCAGCGCCTACTGACCCGGACGCTCGTCTCCGGCCGCATCCGTCATTGCTCTCCAACCTTCCGTGAGAGTAGAGTCTGCCCCGCTTGCGGTGGGACTCCGCTTCGCCGCGTGCCGCCCATCGCAGGCGTCAACGCCACCGCACGGCCCGCCCGGCCCTTCCCCCTCGCCGGGCGCGCCGTCGCGGTGGGATCCCGGCACGCGAGAACCCCGCGAGAGGTATGGTCACCGAGGCGTTCGGCGGGCTGTGCCGCGGAACGGTCCCTCGCGTGAGGGGAGGCGGCGGCACCGCGCACGCGCGGCGGCCGCGGGGGCAGGAAGGGTGAGCGGAGCGATGCCTGAAGGTCTGGTGCAGATCGGCGAGGTCGCCGAACGGCTCGGGCTGTCCCTGCGCACCATCCGCCACTACGAGGAGATGGGCCTGATCGTGCCCGCCCGCACGCAGGGGGGCTTCCGCCTCTACAGCGAGGAAGACGTGCAGCGCCTGGCGCTGATCAAGCGGATGAAGCCGCTGGGGTTCACGCTGGAGGAGATGCGCGACCTGCTGGAGATCACCGACCGGCTGGCCCGCGGCGACGACGACACCGGCCTGCTCGCCCGGTTGCGACTGTTCGAGAAGGCGGTGGCAGAACGCGCCGACAGGCTCCGCGAGCAGCTCGCGATGGCCAGGGAGTTCGCCGAGCAGCTCCGCCGCCAGCGGGTCGAGGCCCCGAAGGCCGCGGCCGTCCGCGCGGTGTCCGGGTAATGGTTCGTTATACGGATACCCGCCCTCGCCTTGGGGATAGCAAGCCCCCGGCCAACCCGCATAGCCTGCGGTAAGTGACGCTCTTTCCGACCGTATGGCGTGCCACGTGCGGAGCGTAGGGGCGCTTCTCCACGTGAGTCCCGCCCGATGGTGACCAAGGAGCACGACACGATGAACTCGCAGACCATGGACCGCATGGACGTCTCCGCGGCCGAGGCGGTCACTTCCGTATACACGTGTCCGGTCCCGCACTCTCCTCAGGCGGTCAGCGGCGTGCGGCGACGTGCGCTCGGTGTGCTGGCGGACTGGGGAACGCCCGGGGCCGCAGCCGAGGAGGCCATGCTGGTGATCTCCGAGATGGTCACCAACGCGGTCCTCCACGCCATGCCGCCGGCCGAGCTCCGGCTCTTCGTGTACGCCGACGGCGACCGCCCGGTCATCCGGGTCGAGGTCACCGACGCCGGGGAGGCGCCGGTGTGGCCGGGGACCGAGCCGTCTCCGGACGAGAGCGGGCGCGGCGGCGTCGTCGTCGACGCCCTCGCCCTCCGGCACGGTTCGCTGAACCGCCCCTCCGGCACCACCACGTGGTGGGCGGACCTGCCGGCCCGCTGAGCCGTACGCCCGCCTTCAGCAGCGGCGCAGGGTCTCCGAGGGAGACTCCCCGAAACGCCGGCGATAGGCGAGGGCGAACCGTCCCAGGTGGACGAACCCCCAGCGATAGGCGACGTCGGTGACCGTGGCGGCGCCCGGGTCCTGGACCGTGAGCTCGGAGTGGACCCGCTCGAGGCGCACCTCCCGGAGATATCGCATCGGCGTCGTCTCCAGATGGCGCCGGAAGCCCTCCTGAAGCGCCCGCGCGCCGACGCCCACGGCCTCGGCGATCTCCTCCACCGTGAGCGGCTCCGCGGCGTGCGCCTCGATCAGGTCCACGGCCCGCTGCACGGCCGTCGGCGCGACACGGGACTGCCCCTCCGACAGCGCCTCGCTGTAGTTGCTGGGCTGGGCCAGCAGCAACTGCGTCATCAGCAGCCCCTCCAGCTGCCTGACCGCGACGGGCTGCTCCAGCATGGCGCCGCCACACTCCGCCTCCCGCCTCAGCAGGTCGACGACCGACAGCCAGGATCGTGCGGGGGGCCGGGTGAGGTCCATGCCGAGGGAGAAGGTGAGCGGCCTGCGCGGCGTCCGCCCGATGAGCTTGCCGAGGTGGGCTTCGAGCGCTGCCCGGTCGAATCGGGCGACCAGCTGCGCGTGGCCCGGGGCCCAGCGCATGGACACGGGACGCGTCAGCGACAGTACGGAGGCGCACTCGGGCGTCGACACGATCCGTTCGCGGCCGTGGGACACCTCGGCGGCACCGATCAGAGGGATCTCGACGAGCAGGTGCTCGTCCAGCGGCTGCGGCGTGATCAGCACCTCCGTGCCGTAGCCGAGCGAGTAGAGCCCGACCCCGTCGAAGGTCAGTCCGTTCAGGCGGGCGTCGAGCCGGATGCCGGCGTCCACCGGGCGCAGCCCGTGCACACCGAGGTCGTCCCCGACCCGCGTACGGGCCTCGTCGACGTCGTGCGTGTGCACCCGCCGATGCGCGGCGAGTGGTAGCGGCTGTTCGGCCATATCGCCTCCCCACGTGGGCAGGCCCCCCGTTCCCGCAGGTGGCGGGCGTGATACACGCCTATGCGCGCGGCCGGGCGAGCGGAACGCGGCCACGGCGAGGACCGGGCCGGGTGATCGCCTCGCCGGGCCTACCGGCCCCTGGCGGCGGGGGCGGTCGAGCCCCGCACCACGAGCTCCGTGGCGAGCTCGACGTGGTGGGACTCGATCCGCTCCCCGGCCGCCAGGCGCAGCGCCGTACGCACCGCGACGGCGCCCATCTCCCGCAGCGGCTGCCGCACGGTGGTCAGGGGCGGCGAGGCCATCCGGGCGATCTGGGTGTCGTCGAAACCGACGATGCTCAGGTCCTCCGGCACCCGCAGCCCCCGCTCCCTGGCCGCCTCCAGCACGCCGAGCGCGATGTCGTCACAGCCCGCGAAGACCGCCGTGGGCGCCTCGGGCAGGTCGAGCAGCGCCGCCCCGCCCGCCAGGCCGTCGTGGTAGTGGAAGTGTCCCGTCCGTACGTACCCGGGCAGGACGGGCGCGTCCGCCGCCTCCATGGCGGCCCGGTAACCGTGCAGCCGGGCCTGGTTGCAGGTCGCGGTGGCCGGGCCGCCCAGATAGGCGACCCGCCGGTGGCCCAGCGCGAGCAGGTGCTGCGTCGCGGCCAGGCCACCGGCGAAGTTCGTCGAGCCGACGCTGATCACCCGGGTGCGCGGCAGGTTCAGCGGGTCGATCACGACCAGGGGCAGCCGCGCCCGGGCCAGCGCGGCGAGCTGCCCGGAGGTCAGCTCGCCGGTGACGGCGACGAGCGCCCGCCGTCCGGCCGCGACCAGGTCGCGCGCCCACGCCGCGGTGCGGTCGGCGTTGCGCCGGATGCTGACCACGACCGCCACGTCGAGATCGGCCCCGGCCTGCACCGCACCCTGGACGATCTCGGTGGAGTACGCGTTGAGGTCCGCGTCGAACTCCACCTCGATCGTGTCGGGCGCGGGCTCGCCCCGGCGCTGCGGCGGCGCGACGTAGTCGTGCTGCTCGAGCAGCGACAGCACCAGGGAACGCGTCTCCGGCGCGACGTCGCTGCGGCCGTTCAGCACCTTCGACACGGTCGCGACCGACACCCCCGCGGAGGCCGCGACCGTGGCGAGAGTGGCCCGCCTACGACTGGGCGGCATCTGTTCCTCCCTGCTCGGGACCCGCCGCCGGGCGTACCACCACGGGGGTGACCAGCCGCCGGCCGCGGCCGACGTGGCGCAGCGGGCCGGTCAGCCGTACGCGGCCCCGGCAGGGCAGGTCCGACGCGGAGGTGCCGACGAACACCTCGACGTCTCCGGGCTCGACGACCCGGCGCAGGTCCCGGCCGGTGAAGGCGGTCCTGTCCGCGTGCACCGCGAAGGTCGCCCGCGCGCTCTCGCCGGGCTCCAGGCGCACCCGGGCGAACCCGGCGAGCTGCCGCACCGGCCGGGTCACCTGGGCGAGCACGTCGTGCAGGTAGAGCTGGACGACCTCCTCGCCCGCCCGGCCGCCGGTGTTGCGCACGCGCACCGACACGGTGAACTCCCCGTCGGTGGGCACCTCGTCGCCGCTGATCTCCAGGTCGTCGACCTCGAACGTCGTGTAGGACGTGCCGTGGCCGAACGGGAACAGCGGCGTCGGGTCGAGGTTGCTGATGCCGTGGCTGTCGGAGCCGAGCGGCGGCTGCAGGTAGGTGCCCGGCTGCCCGCCCGGGGACCGCGGGATCTGCACCGGCAGCTTCCCGCTGGGCTGCACCCGGCCGGACAGGACGCCGGCGATCGCCGCCCCGCCCTCCTCGCCCGGCATGAACGCCTGGACGAGCGCGGCGGCCCGGTCGCGCACCCGCCCCAGCGCGTACGGCCGGCCCGACACGACGACCACCACGACCGGCGTCCCGGTGGCGGCCAGCTCGACCAGCAGGTCCTCCTGCGCTCCGGGCAGCCGCAGGTCCTCGACGTCGCAGCCCTCGCCGGAGGTGCCGTTGCCGAACAGCCCGGCCAGGTCGCCGACGACGGCCACGCACAGGTCGGCCTCGCGAGCCGCGTGGATCGCGGCGTCGAAGCCGGAGCGGTCCTCGTCCCGCCAGTCGCAGCCCCGCTCGTGGACGATCTCGGCGTCCGGCAGTTCGGCCCGCAGCGCGTCGAGCAGGCTGGGAGCCTCCAGGCCCAGCCCGAGCCCGGGATAGCGGGGCAGGACGTGGTTGGGGAAGGCGTAGCAGCCCATGAACGTGCGGGGGTCGTCGGCGCAGGGCCCGACCAACGCCAGCCGCCGCGGCCCGGTCCGCCCTTCGCCCAGCAGCGGCAGCGCGGTGCCGGCGTCGAGCAGCACGATCGACCGCTCGGCCAGCTCCCGGGCCAGCGCCCGGTTGTCCGGCGAGTCGAGGTCCACGGCGTCCGCCCCGGCCACCGACTTCTCCGGCGTCCAGTCCGGGTCGAGCAGCCCGAGCTCCACCTTCTGGGTGAGCAGGCGGCGCGCGGCCCGGTCGATCAGCGACTCCGGCAGCTCGCCCCGCCGCACCCGCTCGGCCAGGTGCTGGCCGAAGCCGAGCGTGTCGGGCAGTTCGACGTCGAGGCCCGCGGTCAGCGCGAGCACCCCGGCCTCCTCGTGGTCCGCGGCGACCTGGTGCATCTTCGCGAGGAACGCGATCGCCCAGTAGTCCGACACGACCGTCCCGGTGAACCCCCACTCGTCGCGCAGCACCTCGGTCAGCAGCCACGGGTCGGCGGCGGCGGGGACGCCGTCCACGTCGGAGTAGGAGTTCATGACCGAACGGGCGCCGCCCTCGGCGATGGCGGTCTCGAACGTCGGCAGGATCATGTCCATCAGCTCGCGCCTGCCCATGGGCACCGGGCCGTGGTTGCGGGCCGCGCGGGAGGCGGAGTAACCGGCGAAGTGCTTGAGCGTGGCGATGACCCCGGCGCGCTCCAGGCCGCGCACGTAGGCGGCGCCGAGCGTCGCGACGAGGTACGGATCCTCGCCGATCGTCTCCTCGACCCGGCCCCAGCGGTAGTCGCGCACCACGTCCAGCACCGGCGAAAGGCCCTGGTGGACGCCCACGGCGCGCATGTCCCGCCCGATGGCGGAGGCCATCCGCTCCACCAGCTCGGGGTCGAACGTCGCACCCCAGGCGATGGCGGCCGGATATACGGTCGCTCCATAGGTGGTGAAACCGGTCAGGCACTCCTCGTGGACCAACGCCGGGATGCCGAGGCGGGACTGCTTCACCACCTCCTGCTGCAGCCGCACGACCTCCGCCGCGCCCTCCGCCGCGGTCACCGGAGTGCTGCCGAAAACTCTCGTCAGGTGACCGAGACCGTGACGTGCCGCCTCCTCGATCGGCACCGTCCCGGAGGCGGCGAAAACGTCCTGCATCGGGGCGACATTGTGCGCGCCGTCGGGCTCCACCTCCTGCTCGGGCTGCATGTCGTTTCCGATCCACCGGCTGCCGAGCTGGCCGATCTTCTCCTCAAGGGTCATTTCCGCGAGGAGGGCCTCGACCCGGTCGGCCACGGGAAGTGCCGGGTCCTGCCATGCCCGGAGCGTCCCGTCCGCCGTGTGCGTCCGATCTGGGGCCGTCATCTGCTCTCCTCAAGATGTTTCGAAACATTTCGGCGTCTGCGGCGATTTCGTGCTCGATGTTTCAGTCCGATCAAGATCATGCGGTAGACGCCTGTTCGCCGGTACTTTACACAGGCCTCACGCTGAGCTGGAGGGGTCGTGAGAGCGCTCTTGACAGTCAGGTACCGCAAATCTAGATTGGCGTGCCACGCGGCTTGTGTCGAAATGTTTCGAAACGAGCTGAATTCAAGAAGGAGTGGACAGTGGCACCGGGGTGCCGATCCACATCGCCCCCCGGCCGCGTCCGAGTCGTTTTCAAAAGAGCCGCGGCCAGCCTCGGCATTCGACGTACGGAGATCAGCGTGGAGTCCAGGACACCATCCCGCCGCACCTTCCTCAGCCTTTCGATGGGCCTTCCCCTCGGTGCCGCGTTAGCGGCCTGCGGCACGTCCGGCCCGGCTCCGTCCGGCGGAGGCGCCTCGGGCGGCGCCGCCGGCGGCAACGGCGGCGGCGGAGGCAAGGCCAGCTACTGGTTCCTCCAGGGCCCGCCCGGTGAGGCCCCCCGTACCGCGGCCGTCGAGCGGTTCAACAAGGCCAACCCCAACGGCCAGATCGCGATCACCACGATCCAGAACGACGCGTACAAGACGAAGATCAAGACCGCGATCGGCGCGAACCAGGCGCCCACCATCATCTGGGGCTGGGGCGGCGGCGGTCTGCGCAGCTACGTGCAGGCCGGCCAGGTCGAGGACCTCACCTCGTGGTTCGGCGAGAACGCCGCCGTGAAGGACCGGCTGTTCCCCGGCGCCTTCGGCGCCGCGACGATCGACGGCAAGATCTACGCGATGCCGTGCGAGACCGTGCAGCCGATCGTGCTGTTCTACAACAAGAGGGTCTTCGAGAAGGTCGGCGTCCAGCCGCCGCAGTCGTACGGCGACATCCTCGACCTGGTGAAGAAGTTCAACGCGGCGGGGATCGCGCCCTTCTCGCTGGCCGGCCAGTCGCGCTGGACGAACATGATGTGGCTGGAGTTCCTCTTCGACCGCATCGGCGGCCCCGAGGTGTTCCAGGCCGTCTTCGACGGTGAGAAGGACGCCTGGAACAACCCCGCCTCCATCGAGGCCCTGACCAAGATGCAGGAGCTCATCAAGGCCAACGGCTTCATCAGGGGCTTCTCCTCCGTCACCGCCGACTCCAACGCCGACCAGGCGCTGCTGTACACCGGCAAGGCCGCGATGATGCTGCACGGCAGCTGGTCGTACGGCATCCAGCAGGAGCAGGGCGGCGACATCGTCTCCAGCGGCGGCCTCGGCTGGATGAACTTCCCCGGCGTCGACGGCGGCAAGGGCGACCCGAGCAACACCGTCGGCAACCCCGGCCAGTACCTGTCGATCTCCTCCAAGGCGACGCCCGAGGAGAAGGAGATCGCCAAGAAGTTCTTCGCCACCGGCGTGCTCGACGACGCAGAGCAGAAGCAGTGGGTTGAGACCGGCGGTGTGCCGATCGTCAAGGGCTCCGACAAGCTGTTCGCCGGCTCCAAGGACGCCGAGTTCCTGAACTTCGTCTACGGCGTCGCCAGCAACGCCAAGGTCTTCGCCCAGTCGTGGGACCAGGCCCTCAGCCCGACCGCGGCCGAGGTGCTGCTGGACAACATCGCCAAGCTCTTCCAGCTGTCGATCTCGCCCCAGCAGTTCGCCACGAACATGAACGCGGTCATCGGTAAGTAAACATGTCGGCTATCTCCGCTCGAAGGACGTCGTCCGCCGCCGCCACGCGCGGCGGCGGCGTCCTGCCATGGCTGGCCCTGCCGGCCCTGGTGGCCTTCGCCGTTTTCGCGCTGATTCCGCTCATCGGGGTCCTGCTGCTCAGTTTCACGTCCTGGGACACGCTGGGCGAGATCCAGCTGAGCGGGCTCGAGAGCTGGAAGTCCGTACTCACCGACCCCGGCCTGCCCCACGCGCTGTGGGTGACGTTCCTGATCATGCTGCTCTCCTGGGCCTTCCAGACCCCGGCCAGCATCCTGATCGGGGTGTTCCTGGCGGGCCGCCAGCGCTACCGCGAGCTGCTCGCGGTGCTGTACTTCATCCCGCTGCTGCTCAGCTCCGCGGCCATCGCGATCACCTTCAAGGCGCTGCTCGACCCGAACTTCGGGCTCGGCGCCGGGCTGGGCCTCGACTTCCTCACCCAGGACTGGCTCGGCGAGCCCGGCCTCGCCTTCGGCGTCGTGATCTTCGTGGTGTCGTGGCAGTACATCCCGTTCCACTCGCTCCTCTACCAGGGCGGCGTTCGGCAGATTCCGCGTTCGCTCTACGAGGCCGCGGAGCTGGACGGGGCGGGGCGGGTCCGGATGTTCTTCAGCATCACGCTGCCGCAGCTCAAGTACACGATCATCACGTCCTCGACGCTGATGCTCGTCGGCTCCCTGACCTTCTTCGACCTGATCTTCGTGCTGACCGAGGGCGGTCCCGGCGACGCCACCCGCGCGCTCGCCCTGGACATGTACAAGCGCGGCTTCCAGGCCAACCTCATGGGAGCGGCCTGTGTGATCGGTGTCATCCTCGTCCTCGTGGGCCTCGCTCTGGCGCTGCTGCTACGCCGTATCGGCGGCCGCGACCCCTACGCAAGTCAGTTGGAAGGGGCCTGACCGTGACCGCGACCCACACCTCGAGGGCAGCCAAGCGCCCCGCCACGTCCGGGGCGCACGGACGCCATCCGGCGAAGAGCCGGCAGCGCCCGAACTGGCTGGGTGGGCTGGTGGGCTGGCTGTGGCTGGCCGTGGTGATCGTCCCGATCTACTGGATCGTGGTCACCAGTCTGAAGACGCAGTCCAACTACTACTTGACCAACCCGTTCGCGCCGCCCGCCGATCCGACGCTGGACAACTACCGGCTCGTGATCGAGATGGACTTCCCGCTGTACTTCCTGAACAGCATCATCGTCGCCATCGGCACGGTGATCCCGTCGGTGCTGTTCTCGTTCATGGCGGCGTACGCGATCGTCCGGAGCAGTGGCGCCAGCCGCTTCCTGCGCGGGGTCAACTCGCTGTTCCTCATGGGCCTGGCCATCCCCCTGCAGGCGACGGTGATCCCCGTCTACCTGCTGATCATCAAGATGCAGCTCTACGACTCGCTGACGGCGCTGATCCTGCCGTCGATCGCCTTCGCGATCCCGCTGTCGGTGCTGGTGCTGTCCAACTTCATCAGGGACGTGCCGAAGGAGCTGTTCGAGTCGATGCGGCTCGACGGCGCGACCGAGTGGAAGACGCTGTGGGGCCTGGCCTTCCCCCTCACCCGGCCCGCCGTGGTGACGGTGTCGATCTACAACGCGCTGCAGGTCTGGAACGGGTTCCTGCTGCCGCTGATCCTCACTCAGAGCCCCGACAAGCGCACGCTGCCGCTGGCGCTGGCGGCGTTCCAGGGGGGACCGTACGGCGTCAACGTGCCCGCCGTGCTCGCCTCCGTCGTGCTGACCATCCTGCCGATGCTGATCCTCTACACGGTCGGCCGCCGTCAGCTGCTCAGCGGCCTGACCGCCGGTTTCGGCAAGTAGCCCGGGACCGAGAAGGAACGGCCTCACGCTCCGCCGTACAGACGGCCCATGTCGACGAGCTCGACATCGGGCCGTCTTTCGGCGTACCGGACCAGTGCGTCCGAGAACCCGGACCGGGCGAACAGGAGCAGCTTGGGCAGGGCACCGACCTTGTCGCTGGGCAGCAGCCCGCGCAGATGTTCCAGGCGCTCCAGCTGAGGGACGTCGACAGGAGCGCCGGTGCCCTTGGCCTCACCGATCGCAGTTATCCGGTCGGCGGCGAACGCCGTGGACTCCGTGACGACGACGTCGAGCTCGTGCCCCCGCCGATGCTCCCGGCACGGAAGCTCCGTCGGGCGCACCGCGCTCGCGATCCCGCTGAGAGTGTCGGCAGAGGCGTGTTCGAAGCACCACTGCCGCGCGAGATCCTCGAAGTGCGCGCCGTAGATCTGTGCGGCGACGGTGTCCGCGTTGGTCTTCCAGACACGCTCGGCCCGGCCCGCGACCAGTTCGGCCTCGTGGCGCTGGATGAGGAGCTGGTGCAGGCGCACGACGGGTTCGGTGATCCGGAAGACGCTGCGCTTGCCACGCAGAGCGTCGTCGATCTGCTGAATCAACCCGATGTCCTGCAGGCCGGACAGCAGGTGGGCGAGAGCGCTGCTGGGGCGTCCCAACGCCGCCGCTATCTCCGAACGCCTATGGTTGCCGGCGCTTATGGCGCTCAACGTGGCCGAGTACGAGGTCGGATCGGCGATCGAGGGCTCCTCCCGGAGCAGCAGGGCGCCTTCACGGAACATCGCGGAGGCCGGGTTCAGCAGGCGCCGCTGGACCCATCGGTCGAACTCCGCGATTCCGGCCGGCCCCGATCCCCCGCTCATCTCCAGGTAGGCAGGAGTTCCGCCAAGCAGGGCGTGCAGCCGGAACGCAAGCTCCGGATCGTGGCCGACACCCCAGAAGGCCGCGGCCTCACGGAACCCGAAGGGGCGCACCACCAGTTCCATGCCCGCCCGTCCGCGCAGGGGCGCACCACCGGAGAGCAGTTGCGCCATGGTCGTCAACGCACTGCCGCACAGGATCACGCGGGTTCGGGTGTGCTGCTTCGCGTAACTCAACGGGCTGAGCGCCTGCTGGAGATAGGAGGGCAGGCCGGGGGTCGCCGTGACGAGGTAGGGGAACTCGTCGATGATCAGCGGCGTGGCTGCGCCCTCACCCAGCCGGAGCAGTTCGTCGAGCGCCTCGCGCCACGTACGGAAGACGACGGGCTGGCGCAGACCCCGATGAGCGGCATAGGCCGCCCCGAGGTCGGCGAGGGTCTGCGCCTCGGTCTGCTGCGTCGCGCCGAACAGGAACCCGCCGGTCTGCTGCGCCAGCAGCTCGAGCATGAGGGTCTTGCCCTGGCGTCGTCGGCCGTACACAAGCCCGAGCGTCGCCCCGGGCATGGGGGAGGCCACGAAATCCGCGAGGTTGTCCCACTCGGTGTCCCGGCCGAACAAGCGCTCCGGTTTCTCCAGCACAAGCCGCTCCCTCACCGCGCCGCGAATGATAGCCGCAACTATGATAGGTGGAACTATGTTTGTTTCTCAGTCCTTCTCGGAGTCTTGAACGGGCGTCTTTCCGGGGCTACGCTCACGCCAAAACTATTAGGAAACTTTCCTAAGCGAAGGGAAGGCCACGCGACCGGCCGTCGTGTCACCCGACGCCTCCTCGCGGACGCCGATCGGCACCCCGGAAGGACGGCATTGATGAAGAAACGGCTGCTCAGCGCGTTGTTGCTCGCGCTGGGCCTCTGTCTGGCAGGGGTCGGGGCCGGCCCCGTCCCCGCGTCGGCGCAGTCCGCCGCGGTCCTCGCGTACGCGGCCTGGGCACCGAACACCTGGTACGCCGTGGGCGCGCGGGTGACCTACAACGGCACCGACTACGAGTGCATCCAGGCGCACACCTCGCTGACCGGGTGGGAACCGCCCATCGTCCCCGCGCTGTGGAAGGCGCTCGCGGGCGGGGGCGGCGACACCACGGCTCCGAGCGTCCCGGCCGGCCTGCGGGTGACCGGGACCACCTCGAGCAGCGTGTCGCTCGCGTGGAACGCCTCGGCCGACGACGTCGGCGTGACCGGCTACCAGGTCTACCGCGGCTCGCAGCTCGTCACGACCGTGACGGGGACGGCGTACACCGACGGCGGGCTGGCCTCGGGCACCACGTACGCGTACACGGTCAGGGCACGGGACGCGGCGGGCAACGTGTCGGCGGCGAGCACCGCCGTCTCGGCCACGACCGGCGCGGGCACCGGCACGCCCGGGCAGCCCGGCGCCCCCCGGGTGACCGGCAGCACCGACACGTCGATCTCGCTGTCGTGGACCGCCTCCGGCGGGACCGTGACGGGCTACCGCGTCTACGAGGGCACGACCCAGCGGGCCCAGGTCACCGGCACCACCGCGACGATCGGCTCGCTCGGCGTCTGCACCACGCACACCTACACCGTCAGGGCGTACAACTCGGCGGGCGAGTCCGCGGCGAGCGCCGCCGTCACCGGCACGACCACCGGGTGCTCCTCGGGCGGGGCGCTGCCCAGGCACATCCTCACCGGCTACTGGCACAACTTCGTCAACCCGGCGGTCGAGCTGAAGCTGTCGCAGGTGCCGCGGGACTACGACGTGGTCGCGATCGCGTTCGGCGAGGCGACCACCACGCCGGGCCAGGTGAGGTTCACCCTCGACCCCGGCCTGGCCACCGCCGTCGGCGGCTACACCGAGGCCCAGTTCAAGGCCGACGTGCAGGCGCTCAGGCAGCGTGGCCAGAAGGTGATCCTCAGCGTCGGCGGTGAGGCGGGCCACGTGCAGGTGGCCGGTTCGACGGCGGCCACGGCGTTCGCGAACTCGGTCTACTCGATCATGCAGACCTACGGGTTCGACGGCGTCGACATCGACCTGGAGAACGGCCTCAACGCCACCTACATGGCCCAGGCGCTGCGCGAACTGCGGGCGAAGGCGGGCTCCGGGCTGATCATCATGATGGCTCCGCAGACCATCGACATGCAGTCGACCGGCATGGAGTATTTCAAGCTCGCGCTGAGCATCAAGGACATCCTCACCGTCGTCAACATGCAGTACTACAACTCCGGCGCGATGCTCGGGTGCGACCAGAAGGTCTACAGCCAGGGGTCGGTGGACTTCATGACCTCGCTGGCCTGCATCCAGCTGGAGAACGGCCTGCGCCCCGACCAGGTCGGTCTCGGCCTGCCCGCGGGCCCCGGCGCGGCGGGCGGCGGCGTCGTCTCGCCGGCCACGGTCGCCAACGCGCTGAACTGCCTGGCCCGGCGCACCAACTGCGGCTCGTTCGTCCCGTCGCGGACCTACCCGGACATCCGCGGCGCGATGACCTGGTCGATCAACTGGGACGCCTCGAACAACTGGAACTTCTCCAGGACGGTCAAGCCGTTCCTCGCCACCCTGCCCTGACCCTTCTCCGACCCGCGCGGACGCCCCGTACGCGAGGTACGGGGCGTCCAGGGCGAGATGTGCGTCATGTCATCGCCGGGTGCGATGATCGGCGGCAGTGCGGGGGACGGGAGCGGAACATGGTGGAGCAGGCCGCGCGGCGGATCGCCGAGAAGGTCGTCACGAGTGCGCCGGCAGGCTGGACGCGGGTGGTGGTGGCAGGCAGCGCGGGCAGTGGCAGCACCTCGGTGTCCGGCGGTTACGCCGTCCCCGGCGCGACCCGGTTGCGCTCGTTGCCCCGCCTCTTCGCGGAGCTGAGCGGCCTCGCTGAGGCGGTGCGGAAGGTCCGGGACTGGGATCCCACGACTGTCGAGATCGTGTGCCGGCCATCCGGGGAGTACGAGCTGGTCGCGTTCGCGGACGGGATCACCAGCCTGCGTGGACTGGGTGGCGGCTTCCAGGCCGTCCTGGACCCGGGCTACCGGTTGCCTCCGTCCTCTCCGGGACAGGAGAGCACAGCCGCCCCGGCGGGCGATCCGGAGCTTGCCGTGGCGCGGTTCCGCGCGTACATGGAGCGGCGGGCTGAGATCTTGGGACGGCCCGAACGGCTGCCGCCGCCCGCGTCGGCCGCCGCGCTCGACCGGGCGGAGCGCGTCATCGGCCGCCCGCTGCCCGCCGACCTGCGTGCGCTGTACCTGATCGCGAACGGCGACGCCATCGACCACGAGCACCGCTACCTGCTCGGAGGTGACGCCTGGCTGGCGCTGGAGGACATGGTCGCCGTCCACGCCGCCCTGTCCGAACCGGTCTGGCACGGCTGGGACCTGGGGTGGAACTCGGTCGTCTTCGACGCCGATCCTCCCGGCACCGTCCGGCGGGTCGGCGGACACCCGGCCTGGGTGCCCTTCGCCAGCGGCGAGGACGGCAACTACCTGGCGGTGGACCTGGCCCCGGCCGGGAACGGCCGCCCGGGCCAGATCATCCGCATGGGCCGCGACTACGACGAGTGCCCGGTATACGTCGCCGACTCCGTGACCGCGCTACTCGGCCGCCACCTGGAACTGCTGGAACAGGGCGCCTACGAGAAGGACGACGACCACATCGAGCCGGCGGGCCCCGAGCCGGGACACGGCCCCGAGAGGATCATCGGCGAGATCCCCGGCGAGGTCCCGGCCGGCCTCCAGGCCATCCATGTCAACGACGTGACGAGCCCGGTCGACCTGGCCCCGCTCACCGGCGCCGCGAACCTGCGGCTGCTGCACCTCAATCACTGCGCCACCACGGATCTGACGCCGATCCGCGGGCTGCCCGTCGAGTCTCTGCGCGTCACCCTGGACGGCGGCGACCTGACCCCGCTCGAAGGCCACCGCCACCTGACCTCCCTGGAACTGGGCACCACCACCGCGATCGACATCGTCCCGTTGCGCACGGTCCCGAACCTGCGCGGCCTGGACCTGTCCCGGGCCGTCGTCCGCGACCTGGCCATCGTGGCCGACCTGCCCGACCTGCGCTACCTGGCCCTCAGCGCGCGGCAGTGGACCACCCTGCTCGACGAGGGCGCGGTGCCGCCCACTCTCGCGGCCGCCCGTCTGGCGGACGACGACGCCTCCCTCGCCGAGGCGCTGACCTGGGCGGCCCGTCTCGGCCTCGACACCGGGGACGCGCTCCGCACCACCGGCAGCCTCCCCGTGTGACACAGGCCCTTCCTTCAAAGCGCGACGGTGCGGAAGCCGGCGTTGGCCATGGAGGAGTCGGGGGTGTTCGACGAGCGCGCCGAGTTGCGGTAGCGGTTGCAGTAGGAGTCGTGGCACAGGAACGAGCCGCCGCGCAGCACCCGGGCACCGCCGCGCGACGGGCCGCGCGGGTTGTCGGAGGGCGAGTAGACGTAGTAGTCGGGCGCGTACCAGTCGGCGCACCACTCCCACACGTTGCCGACCGTCTGCCACAGCCCGTACGCGTTGGGCGCGTACGTCCGGACCGGGGCGGTCGTGAGATGACCGTCGTCCAGGGTGTTCTCCGTGGGGAAGACGCCCTGCCAGATGTTGACCCGCCACTCGTCGGCCGAAGAGTCACCGTGCAGGTCGTCTCCCCAGGGGTAGCGCGCGCCGTCGAGGCCGCCCCGGGAGGCGTACTCCCACTCGGCCTCGGTGGGCAGCCGCCTGCCCGCCCAGGAGCAGTACGCCATCGCGTCGTTCCAGCTCACGTGGACCACCGGGTGGTCGGGCTCCGCCTGCGACAGCCGGCCGGCGGGGTGCCGCCAGTCGGCGCCGCGCACGCCGGCCCACCAGGGCGTGCCGGGCACGGGGCCCATCACGTCGTCCGGGTGGGCGCGCATCGCCAGGTGGAAGACGGCGGAGAAGCCGTACTCCTCCGCCTCCGTGCGGTAGCCGGTCGCCTCGGCGAAGGCCGCGAAATCCGCGACCGTCACGGTCGTGGCGTCGATCGAGAACGGCGCCACGGTGACCGCGTGCACGGGCCCCTCGCCGTCGCCGGGGTTGCCGTCGCCGGTCGCGTCCCCCATGCGGAACTCACCGCCGGGCAGGCGTACCTGCTCGATCCCGTGGAGCCCGTGCGCCGTGAAACGGACGGGCTCCATCGGCTGCCCGGACGTGGCGGGTGTGCAGCAACTCCCCGACATGGTCAGATTCCCTTCGGCACCGGCTGGCTGGGATGCGGCTCGTCGCCGACCGCCGCCTGGGCGTGCCACATGCGGACCTTCATCTCCTCGCGGATCTCCCGGTAGGCCGGGTCGTCGTAGACGTTGCGCAGCTCCTCCGGATCCGCCTCCAGGTCGTACAGCTCCCATTCGCCCGGATAGGTGAACGCGCCCGTGCCGGGGATGCCCATGCCGTCGTTGTAGAAGTAGATGATCTTGTAGCGATCGGTCCGGTAGCCGTAGTGGGCCGGCGCCTTGTGGAAGACGTCGTCGTGCTCCCAGTAGCGGTAGTACATGCCCTCCGCCGGCGGCGTCCCCGGCTCACCGGTCAGGTCGGCGAGGAAGCTGCGGCCCTGCATCCGGGGATGGTGCGGCACCCCGGCCGCGTCCAGCACGGTCTGCGCGAAGTCGACGTTGGTGACGATGCCGTCGTGCACCTGCCCGGCCGGGATGCGCCGCGGGTAGCTCAGCACGAGCGGCATCCGCAGCGACTCCTCGTACATGAACCGCTTGTCGAACCAGCCGTGGTCGCCGAGGAAGAAGCCCTGGTCGGAGCAGTACATCAGCAGCGTGTCGTCGAAGTCGCCACGCTCGCGCAGCCAGTCGACCACCCGGCCGACGTTGTCGTCCACCGACGCGACGACGGCCAGGTAGTCCTCCATGTAGCGCTGGTACTTCCACAGCGCCAGTTCCTCGTACGACAGCCCCTCGGGCGGGTCCTGCTTGAGGTCCTCGGCGTTGAGGTGCTCGGCGATCCGCATGGCGGCCCGCCGGGCCGACGACGAGCGCGTCGCGTAGTCGTCGCCGAACGTGGACGGAACAGGGATGGGATCGGTGTACATCCCCGCGTGCCTGTCGTCGGGCTCCCACGGGCGGTGCGGCGCCTTGTGGTAGATCAGCAGACAGTACGGATCGTCGCCGTCGAGCGAGTCCGCCCAGCTCAGCGCCATGTCCGTGATGAGGTCGGTGGCGTAGCCGGGGACGGTGCGCAGGCCGTCCTCCGACAGGAACGAGGGGTCGAAGTACTCCCCCTGCTCGATCAGCACGTCCCAGTAGTCGAACCCCTGGGGGTTGTGCCCCGGGCCGTCCCCCATGTGCCACTTGCCGACGATCGCCGTGCGATATCCGGCCGCCTTCAACTGGCTCACGAACGTCGGCTGCGCCGCGTCGATCGGCGTGACCAGTGTCGACACGCCGTTCACGTGCGAGTACGTGCCGGTCAGGATGCTGGCCCGGCTCGGGGAGCACAGGGCGTTCGTCGCGAAGCAGTTGTCGAACCGGACGCCGAGGTCCGCGATCTCGTCGATCCGCGGCGTCCGGTTGACGACCGAGCCGTACGCGCCGACCGCGTGCGACGCGTGGTCGTCGGTCAGGATCATGACGATGTTCGGGCGCCCGCTCATCGGTAGGTCGCCTCGTCCAGCCCGCTCAGGGTGGGGTCGTACGACACCTCGCCGACGTCGTACATCGAGGTCATCCAGTGGTAGAAGTTGTCGCCCCGGTCGCGCAGCACCTGGTAGAGCCGCCGCATGAGCCGCCCGCGCACCTCCGCCATCTCGGGATGGTTGTAGACGTTGAGCAGCTCGTCCGGGTCGGTGAACAGGTCGTACAGCTCGTTGGTCGAGTCGGGGTTGACGACCAGCTTGTAGCGGTCGGTCCGGATCATCCGCTGCGGGTACGGGAAGTGGTGCCCGTGGAACTCGCAGACGATGTCCTGCTCCCACGGCACCTCGCGGGCGGAGGCGAGCGGCACCAGGCTGCGGGAGTCGACCGCCGGGGCGGGGTCGATCCCGGCCAGGTCCAGGATCGTCGCCGTGCAGTCCAGCAGGCTGACGAACTCGGTCCTGACGACCCCGGGCTCCTGGCCGGGGATCCGCAGCAGGCCGGGCGTGCGGTAGATGTCCTCGTACATCGCCGGGCCCTTGTCGTGCAGCCGGTGGGCGCCGGTGAACTCGCCGTGGTCGCAGGTGAAGAACACCGCGGTCTCGTCGTTCAGGCCGAGGCGCCGCATGGCGTCCATGACCCGGCCGATCTCCATGTCGATGAGCGCGACGTAGCCCCAGTAGACCGCGATGAGCTTGCGCGTCACCTCCAGCGGCATGGTGTCGAACGTCCAGTGCGCGCTGTAGTTGGCCTGCACCGGCGGCTTGCCGGCGAAGGTCTCGGCGATCGACTTGGGCAGCTCGACCAGCTCGGGGTCGAACATGTCGAAGTACTCGTCCGGCACGATGTACGGCAGGTGCGGGCCGAAGAAGTTGAGCTGCAGGAAGAACGGCTTCGGGTCGGCGGCGTACCGCTCAAGCATCTCGATCGCCCGGGTGGCGAGGTAGTGCTCGAACGTCGCCTCGACCGGCTGGCGCAGCCGCGCGGCGAGCAGGTTGCCCGGCCCGCCGTTCGGCAGCGTCCCGCGGATGCGGTCGTGGATCTCGTACGGCGGCAGGTCGTTCACCTTGAGGTAGTCCAGGTAGTCGGGGTGGTCCACGGGGTTGTGCCACCCCGGCAGGTCCGGCCCGTCGAACCCGAAGTCGGCCGCCCGCCGGTGGTGGCCGACGTGCCACTTGCCGATGAGCCCGCAGTTGTACCCGGCGCCGCGCAGGGCCTCCGAGAACGACCACTGGCCGTCCGGCAGGTCCTCGATGTAGCCGACGTTCCTCTCGTGGTTGGCGAGCAGCTTGTGCCGGAACGGCGCCTGCCCGGTCAGCAGGCTCGCCCGGGCCGGCGTGCAGATCGCGGTCGGGGTGTACCAGCGGTCGAACCTGGTCCCGGTCCGGGCCAGCTCGTCCAGCACCGGGGTGGCCGCGAGGCGGTTGCCGTACGCGCCCAGGGTGTCGGCCCGGTGCTGGTCGGTCATCAGGAACAGGATGTTCACAGGGCTCGTCACTGGGCCGCGCCCGTGAACAGGTCGCCGGTGTAGTACGTCTTCGGGTCGACGGCCGAGGGCAGCTTGCCCGCGCCGACGAAGTAGTCGCCCATCCCGCTCAGCCACTTCTCGATGGTGCCGTCCTTGCTGTAGCCGTCCAGGTCGGCGAGCGACAGCACCTTGGAGTTGGCGGCGTCGGCCTTGACCTGGTCGGCCGGGAGCTTCAGCATCTCGGCGGTCGCGGCCACGGTCTCGTCGAGGTGCTCGCTGCGGTACTGGATGGCGTCGCGCAGCACCCCGATGACCTTCTCGGTCTTGTCCTTCTCGTTCGCGACGACGTCGTTGCCGCCGACGAACGCGGTCGGGAACGACACGGTGTCGGCGAAGTCCTCGTTCTTGGCCAGCTCGACCAGGTCGGGGACGGTCTTCTTGATCGTCGAGATGGCCGGGTACCAGAAGCCGGCCGCGTCGATCTGCTTGGAGGTGAACGCCGACACGATCGTGGACGCGTCCATCGGGACGATCTTCACGTCGTCCTTGGTCAGCCCTGCCTTCTTCAGCGCGAGCGTGAGGATCATGTCGCCGGAGGTGCCCTCGGGCACGCCGATCGTCTTGCCCTTCAGGCCCTCCAGCGAGGTGATGCCGGCCTGGGCGATGACGCGGTCGGCGTTGCCGAGCGTGTTCAGCGCGATGACCTTGGCCTTGCCGGAGGCGGGCAGCCACATGGCGCCGGGGCCGATGTAGCCGAAGTCGAGGTCGCCGGTGCCCAGCGCCTGGATCTGCAGCGGGCCGTTGGTGAACACGCTGACCTTGGCGTCGAGCCCGTGCTTCTTCCACAGGCCCTGCTTGTCGGCGACGGCGAGCAGGCTCGCGCCGTTGAAGTCGGCGATGTAGCCGAAGTCCACGTGCGTCGTGCCGCCGCCCGAGGCGCTGGAGTCGCCGGAGTCGTCCGACCCGCAGGCGGCCGCCGACAGCGCCACGACGACCGCCGCGGCGGCCAGGATTGTCTTCTTCATTGCGCGGGCTCCTTGATCTGCCGCTGGTGGTACACCGCATGCCAGACGCGGTTGCGCAGCGCCCCGAACTCGGGGCTCAGCCGCATGTCCTCGTCCCGCGGATAGGGGAGGTCGACCTCGATGACCTCGGCGATCCGGCCCGGCCGGGCGGCCATGACGACCACCCGGTTGGCGAGGAACACCGCCTCGTCGACGTCATGGGTGATGAACATGACCGTCCGCCGCTCCTTGCTCCAGGTCTCCAGGAGCTGCTCCTGGAGACGCACCCGGGTCAGCGCGTCCAGGGCGCCGAAGGGCTCGTCCATGAGCAGGATCGACGGGTTCACCGCGTACGCCCGGGCGATCGCGCAGCGCTGCTTCATGCCGCCCGACAGCGTCTTGGGCAGGGCGTCGGCGAACTGCTCCAGGCCGACCAGGCGGATGAAGTGCTCGGCGCGCTCCCGCCGCTCGCTCTTGGGGACCTTCGCGGTGCGCATGCCGAACTCGACGTTCTCCCGGACGGTCAGCCACGGGAACAGCGCGTACTGCTGGAAGATCACGCCGCGCTCGGGGCCGGGGCCGGTGACCGGCCTGCCGTCCACCAGTGCGGTGCCGCCGGTGGGCTGCTCCAGCCCGGCGAGGATGTTGAGCAGCGTGCTCTTGCCGCAGCCGGAGGGGCCGACGACGGTCACGAACTCGTTGTCGGCGATGTCCAGCGACACGCCGCCGAGCGCGACGAACGGCTCCTTCCCGACGGGGAAGACCTTCTCGACGTCGCGTACGGAGATCTTGGGAGTGCTCATCGGTTCTCCTGCCAGGCCGTCAGCTTGTTGCCGGCGATCATGAGCAGCCGGTCCATGATCAGGCCGAGGACCCCGATCGCGATGATGCCGACGAAGATCGTCGGAAGGTCGTAGTAGAGCTGCGCGCTCTGCATCCGGTGGCCGAGCCCGGCCTGCGCGGCCAGGAGCTCCGCGGCCACCAGCGTGCCCCAGGCCGAGCCGAGCCCGACCCGCATGCCCACGAGGATGAACGGCGTGGAGGCCGGCACCACGACGCGGCCGAAGATGGTCCCGTCGCCCGCGCCGAGCACCCGCGCGGCGTTGATCAGCGTCCTGTCCACGTTCACCACGCCCTGGTAGGTCGAGATGACGCAGGACAGGAACGCCGCCAGGAAGATGACGAAGATCTTCGGGCTTTCGCCGATGCCCATCAGGACGAGCACCAGGGGCAGCATCGCCAGCGGCGGGATCGTGCGGAAGAACTGGATCCACGGCTCGAACAGGCCGCGGGCCACGGTGTACCACCCCATGACGAACCCGACGATCACCGCCGCGATCGAGCCGAGGGCGAACCCGGCCAGCACGCGCCCGAGTGAGGCGCCCACGTCGGTGGCGAGCGTGCCGTCCCCGATCATCTTCCAGGCGGCCGCGACGACCTCGCCCGGGGTGGGGAACTGGAGTCCCGACAGGGACAGCCCCCACCAGATCGCGATCCCGGCCACGATCGAGATGATGTTGAGGACCAGGAAGGTCCTGTTCTTGCGCGGCCGGGCGGGGGCGTTGCCGTCCCTCGTGGCGCCCGCGGTGGTCACGGCCACTATCGGCCTCCGTCCGTCGTGACGTTCGCTTCGTATCCGGCGAGCAGGGGGGACTCGTGGAACAGGGCCGCGATGGCCCCGCGCGCGCCGCCGTCGTCCGACAGCAGGGCGGGGCGGATCACGGGCGCCGCGTCGGTCCACCACGACAGCTCGTAGGTGACCGTGTCCGCGACCTGCCGCAGCAGGGCCGGAGCGATCTGGATGATCTCGCCGCCGAGCACGATCTCGTCCGGGTTGAGGGTCATGACCGCCGTGCCGAGCACCCGGCCGACCGCCGTGCCGGCCTCGCGGAGCACCTGGTCGACGACCGGGTGGGCGATGTCCACCGCGCCCTTCAGGTCGTCCAGCGTGTCCACGGGCACGCCGAGCTCCCTGCACCGCGCGAGGATCGCCGGCGCCGACGCGACGGTCTCCACGCAGCCGCGCTTGCCGCAGCGGCACTGCGCGCCGCCGGCCACGGCGGTCACGTGGCCGAGCTCGCCCGCGTAGCCGCGCGAGCCGCGCACCAGCTGGCCGCCCACCACCAGCCCGCCGCCGACCCCGTCGGACAGGCGCAGGTAGATGAGATCGCGTACGGAGTCCGACTGGGCGTGCAGCGCCTCGGCCAGCCCGGCGAAGCGCACGTTGTTGTCGACGGTCACCGCGGCGTGGAAGCGCTGGGCGAACACCTCCGCGACGCCGTCGGCCCGGGATCGGTCGCCCCACCCCGGCACGCCGATGCCGATCGCCTGCAGTGCGCCGTAGTGGACGCCGGTCTCCGCGCTCAGCCGGTCGATCAGGGCGAGCCCGGCGTCGAGACGCTCGGGCCACTGCGCCGACTCCTCGTAGCGCGCGGTCCCGGACGCGATGATCTCGTGCGCGGCGTCGGCCACCAGGACGTTCACCCGGCGATGGCCGAAGTCGACGCCCATGTACTGCCCGGAGGCCGGGTCCAGCGCGAGCCGCTCGGCCGGCCGGCCGCTGCCCACCCGCTCCACGGCGTCGGTGTCGACGACGCGGATGGCACCCCGGCCGAGCAGATCGCTGGTGATCTCGGAGACCGTGGTGCGTGACAGGCCGACCCGGGCCGCGATCTCGTTGCGGCTCTGCGCGCCGTTCTGGCGGAGCACGCGCAGCACCCGCTCCTCATGGGAGCGGCGCACGAGTGCGTGCACGCCGTTGGGGGTCGTTGACACGCTGGCAACCTAAGGTTCGTCTGTTTTTTACGTCAACCATCCGGCAAAAAGAATCGGTAGATTCGTCCGGGATCCTGACGAAACCTCTGACCAGCGTGGACACCCCCTCGACAAGCTCCCAGGCATCCTGCCGCATCGGCCGACGCCTTCTGCGACAGGTGGGACACCGGATTTCGACGGCGTCTCGACGGAAAAATTCGGCCTGTCTACGGTGCTCGCCGTGAGACAACTGGTGATCGGAGCCTTACTCCTCGCGTCCACCGTGGTCACGTCGCCGCCCGCACAGGCAGCAGCGCCGGCGACCGGCCCCGCCTCCTCCACCCCCGCCACCTACTCCAACCCGGTCAGCGGCGACGCCGTGCGGACCTTCCCCGACCCCGCGATGATCCGGGGCAAGGACGGCCTCTGGTACGCCTACGGCACCACGAACCCGATCGACGGGAAGAACGAGCACATCCTGCCGATGCTCACGTCGGCCGACATGGTCCACTGGACGTACGCCGGGGACGTCTACACCGGGGAGGACCACCCCTCGTGGTGGCCGAACGGCGCCCGTCCCTGGGCGCCCGACATCCGGTATGTCAACGGGAACTACCACCTGACGTACTCGCTCTCCACGAGTGGTGTCGGGCTCGCCACCAGCCCGCACCCGACCGGGCCGTGGACCGACCGCGGCCGGATAGTCCCGGCGGGCGGCAGCGGCTGCCCGACCAACAACATCGACCAGGCCGTCTACACCGACGTGAACGGCGACAACTACCTCTACTGGGGCAGCTACGACACGATCTGCGTCGCGAAGATGAACGCCGACGCGACCGAGGTCACCGGCGAGGTCACGCAGATCGGCCGCGGTCGCCGCATGGAGGGCGGCTTCGTCGTCCGGCGCGACGACTGGTACTACCTCTTCTACTCCGACGCCGGATGCTGCGACGGCGCGTTCAGCGGCTACACGGTCAAGGTCGGCCGGTCCGACAACCCGCTCGGGCCGTTCACCACCCCCACCGGCGTCGACCTCATGGACCTGACCAGCAAGGACGGCATCGTCCTGGCGGCCAACGGCAACGGCTGGGTCGGCCCGGGCCACAACGCCATCCAGACCGACCTCAGCGGGCAGGACTGGCTCGTGTACCACGCGATCCCGTCGTCGGCTCCCGAGTTCGGGCCGGTCACGACGACCTGGGGCACGACGATCGCCAACCTGGCCCGCCGCCCGCTGATGATCGACCGGCTCGACTGGATCGACGGCTGGCCGGTCGTACGGGCCGGGGCCGGGCCGTCCACGGGCGAGCAGCCGGCGCCGGTCACCACGTGGAGCGTCGGCAGCACGTTCAACTCCGGCACGGACGGGTGGAAGGGGCCGTGGAAGCCCGCCTCCGACCCCGACTCGCTCGGCCACCTCACCGGCAAGGGCTCGACCAGTGAGCTCAGCGACGAGACCGTCCAGGGCGACGTGCGGGTGGAGGCCGACCTGCGGCTGGGCGAGGGCGGCAGCGCCGCCGGGCTCTTCGTGACCCGCGAGAACGGCGCGCGGAACATCACCGCGTGGCTCGACCGGGAGCAGGGCGCGCTCGTGGTGACGACCAAGGTGAACGGGAAGACGACGACGGCGAGCAGCCCGCTGCCGGCCTCGTTCGACTACGGCTCCTGGCACAACGTGGCCGCCGAGCGGCGCGGGAACGCGCTGGTCGTGTCGGTGTCCGCCGACCGGCTCGGTGACCCGCTGGCGACGGTCGCAACGACGCTGCCCGGCGGCGCGCCCACCTCCGGCGCCATCGGCGTGACCACGCGCGGCGCCGCCGACGCCGACAACGTGGGCGCGGCTCCGCTGTACACGCCGGTGACCGAGCGGGTGGCCGATCCCGTCCTGGGCGAGCGGCTCACGGCGTACTCCGACGAGTTCGACGGCACGGGCACGCCCACCGCCTGGGCGCGGGTCCGCAACCCGTCGGCCACCCTGTCGAACGGCTCCCTGGTCTGGCCGACCCAGAACGCCGAGCTGTTCCAGGGCACCAACACCGCGTCGATCCTGCTGCGCGACGCGCCGCAGGGCGACTTCGCCGTCGAGACGAAGCTCACCTTCGACGGCACGCGCGGCAACCAGCAGGCCGGCCTGCTGCTGTACGAGAACGACGACCGGTGGCTCAAACTGACGCACACGGTCCTGCCCCTCAACCAGGGCAACGGCGCGGTGCTGCACCAGACCGAGTTCGGCAAGGAGGGCCCGCGCCCGGGCGCCACCCCGCCCACCGCGGTCGCCAACGCGCCGATGTTCGGCGGCCCGGCCGCGCGGACCACCTGGCTGCGGCTGCTCTACCACTACGACGAGGAGAACGGCGAGCACGACGTCCGGATGGCGTCGAGCACCGACGGCACCCACTGGATCTGGGGCGGCAGCTGGTCGCTCCCGCGCACCGGCCCGGTGCGGATCGGCCTGATCTCGATGAACACGGCTGGCGCCACGGCCACCTTCGACTACCTGCGGACGTACGAGGTGACCAGCCGATGACCGGCGACCGGCCGCCCCTTCGCGCGAGGGGCGGCCGGTCAAGGTGCGGGCCATGATCCGGCCCGGTTTCCGCCGGGGGCCGGGACGCGGGCCCACGGGCGGGGTAGAGGCACGTCGATGCCGATCACGATGCCGAAAATCCGGGCCCTCCCGCGATCCCCCGGCCGCCGGCCGCGACGGCCCGCGCCGGTCGCGGTCACGCTCGCGGCCGTACTGGCCCTCGCGCCGGTGAACGCGTATGCGGCGGCGGCCGGAGACG
Organism: Microbispora sp. ZYX-F-249; assembly: GCF_039649665.1. Taxonomy (NCBI): domain Bacteria; kingdom Bacillati; phylum Actinomycetota; class Actinomycetes; order Streptosporangiales; family Streptosporangiaceae; genus Microbispora; species Microbispora maris. Next base: position 267,872 of record NZ_JBDJAW010000001.1, read on the forward strand.
GGAACGGGAACCGCTCGGCCGTACGCGTGGGCAACGGCTCGGCCAACCGGACCATGGTGGCGATCGGTAGCACCCGGCTGCGTGGCGTCCTCCACCAGCTCTCGGCCGGAGTGGGCGGTCTGAGCAGCGTGCAGGGCGGCCTGTGCAGGCCGCGCGCCCGCCGCTGCGCGCTGTCACAGGACATCCGCGCCCGAAGCGCCGAGCCCCGGGCCCGGCGGGCGGCGGACCGCTGATGCGCGCCGGTCTCGCCCTGGTGGCGGTCACGATCGCGGCGGCGGGACTCGTCGCGGCACGGCCTCCCGCCGCCGGTCTCGCGGCGGTCACCCGTACGGCCGGCGACCGCAACGGCAACAGCACCACCGTCCGCGTGGGCAACGGGATCCGCAACGTCGGTCAGCTGACGGTGGGCAGCGCGGGGAACGGGACCGGCATCCAGCAGAGGACGGTCGGCGTCAGCGGCGTCGCGAACGCGCAGAGCACGATCTGCGGGCGGAGGTCCCGCTCCTGCGATGTGACGCAGCGGATACGGGCGTCGGACCGGCAGATCGAGCTGCTGAGCCCGGATGCGCGAATCCGGCGGGCCGCCAGAAGAACCGCCATATCCCCACAGGCGGGTTAATCCTCGATCAGACAGCGTGACGGGCGTGTCCGCCCGGGGTAGATGCCCGGCAGGTCCGTACGGACGGATCTCCAGGACGGACATCGGGGAAGGCGCACACGATCATGGCTCGTCACAGGGCTCGTCGCAGGGCTCGACTGCTGGCGCTGACCGCGCTGACTCTCACGGGCGCCGGCCTCGCGCTCGCCCCCGTGAGCGCGGACGCGGCGACGGGCCGGGGCCGGGGATGGGGCGGCGGCGACGGGAACGGCGCCAACTCCAGGTATGTGATCAACAACGGCCAGAACAACCTGAACTCCCTGCTCGTCGGCAGTCAGCGGAACACGACGGGCGCTCAGCAGGTCATCACGGGCGTGGACGCCTCGGTGAACACGCAGGCCGCCAACTGCACGCACCGTCCCGGCTGCAGGGGCTCCCAGAATCTCCGGGGCCGCAACCAGAGCTCCCCCAGGACGAACGGCACCGTGATCAACGGACGCTGAGGCGCGCGCGGACGACGGGAACGTCACGGGACACGCGCGCCGCTGACCACCGCCGAGCCATCGCGGAAGCTACGGTGTGACCACGCGCGCCGACGGGCGGCGCATGGGCGAAAGGCGGGGGCGGATGCTCATCTCACGCGGCGCGTCCCGGCTTGTCCCGTCGTCCGCCGCCGTCCTCGCCGCCGTCCTGTCCACGGCGGCCGCCGCGCAGGTCCTCCTCGCCGCCCCCGCGAGCGCGCGGTCCGGGCGGGCGGCCGGGGACGGTCCGGCCTCCGTCGGGAACGGCACCCGCAACCGGAACATCGTCCAGCTGGACAGCCCCACCCGGAACCGCGGTCACCAGCACACCGCGGCCAGCACCGCGGGCGGTGCGACCAGCGTGGCGGACGGTTTCTGCCGCCGGGTCGGGAACTGCGACATCAGGCAGAACATCGCGGTCACCGTCGCCGCGCCCCTGTAGGGCTACTTGCTCAGGGCGCGTACGGCCTCTTCCGGGCTGTCGTAGAAGGCGAGCAGCCGGTCCAGGCCCATGATCTGGAAGACGCGGGAGATGTCCGAGTCGAGACCGGCCAGGAGCAGGGCGGCGCCCGCGTCGTGGGCGCGCTGGTGGGCGGCGACCAGTGTGGCGATGCCGGTGGAGTCGCAGAAGGTCAGCCCGGACAGGTCGATCACCAGGTCGGCGCCCGGGCCGAACTCGATCTCCTCCAGAGCCGCCCGCAGGCGCGGAGTGGTGTGATGGTCCAGGTCCCCGGCCACGACCAGCAGGCGCGGACCGGAGGCGTGCGGCTGAAGGGTGACGGTCAGATTGTTGTCATGCGGCACCGAGACTCCCGGAGGACGGCGTTCGAGTGGCGGGCGGCACGGACAGGGCGAGAACGGCGGTGTCGTCTGACACCCCCGTGCCCAAGGCCGTGATCAGGTCGTGCACGGTGGTCAGGAGGGCGTCGGCGCTCGTGGGTCCCGCCGCGGCGAGGTACGCGGTCAGGCCGTCCTCGTCGAGCATCGAACCGGTCGGCGTCCGCGCCTCGGTGAGGCCGTCGGTGTACAGCAGCAGCGCGTCGCCGGCGTTCAGCCGAGCGCTCACCTGCGCGAAGTGCGGATTGCGCAGGATGCCGATCAGCTGTCCCCCGGCCGGGTGGATGGGCTCGACGGTGCCGTCCGCCCGCACCGCCAGCGCCGGGGGATGCCCTCCGGTGGCGAGCGTGACGCCGAACCCGTCGCCGTCGGGCTGCAGGACGCCGAAGACCGCGGTGCAGTACGGCACGGGGGCCTCGCCGCCCGCGTGCTCCTGTTGCAGGACCGCGTCGAGGTTGGCCAGCACCGCGTGCGGGTCGGCGTCGTAGACGGCCGCGGCGCGCAGGGTGTAACGGACCAGGGACGTCAGTGCGGCGGCGTCGGCGCCCTTGCCGCAGACGTCGCCGAGGAAGAACGCCCACCGGTCGCCGTCGAGCGGGAAGAGGTCGTAGAAGTCGCCGCCGACCTCGTCGGCGGAGACCGGGTGGTAGGCGGCGGCCGCGCACAGCCCGGGCACCCGGGGCAGCGCCGGCGGAAGCAGGGTGCGCTGCAGGGTCCGGGCCAGCCGCTCGGCTCCCGCGCGCAGCTCCCTCTCGACCTCGACCGTACGGTGCGTGGTCAGCCGCACCTCCAGCTCGTCCATGACCAGCGCGGCCAGGTCCCGCAGGCAGGCCAGTTCCTCCTCGCCGGCCTGCCGGGGACGGGTGTCCATGACGTTGACGCTGCCCAGGGCCTCGCCGTCGGCCGTCGTGATCACCGCGGCGGCGTAGAAGCGGATGCCGGGCTCGCCGCGCACCGCCGGGTCGCCGGCCGCCCGCGGGTCCAGCAGCACGTCGTCGACGACAAACGGGCCAGCGTGCCGTACGGCCGCGGCGCACAGGCTCTCGATGATCGCCCGGCGCGGTGGCGGCCCGTGCGCGGCGATGACGCGGACCGTGTCGTCGCCGACGATCGTCACGGTGGCGAAAGGGGCGTGGAAGATTCGCGCGGCCAGGGCGGCCACCCGGTCGAACGCGGCGCCGGAGGCGGTGTCCAGGGCCGCGTAGCGGCGCACGGCCGCGAGGCGGCGCGCCTCCGCGGCGGAGGCGAGCGGCATCGGCATGCCCGGCGCTTCGTCGACGGTGCTGACCTCGGGCTCCTTCCCGTCCCCCGCCCGCGGCCCGGGGCTCGCGTGGCCGGTCGATGATTTGCCCTATCCTACGAAACCGTTGAACTGTTCCTTCCCTGACCTGCCGGAGCCGCGCGGAGGCCCGGCACGCACGAGATCCGGCCCACGACGCACCGGCCGTTGAGGAGAAGGCGAAAGCGATGAGCGGGGCGGCGGAACCGATGTCTGTTCAGCACGGCCGGCCGGTGGAGCTGCTGTTTCCCGGAGACAGCGAGATGGCGCGGCGGATGCGGGACCATCCGTGGTCCGGCACCTCCATGGGAGACCCGGCGACCTGGCCGACGAGCCTGCGCACCGCGTGCCGGATCTGCCTCACCTCCCGGTTCCCCATGATCGTGTGGTGGGGGGAGGAGCTGCGGTTCCTCTACAACGACGCCTACCTGCCGTTGCTGGGTTCCAAGCATCCGGCGCTGGGCAAGCCGGGCGACCAGGTGTGGACGGAGATCTGGCACACCATCGGCCCGATGCTGAGGTCGGTGATGGCCTCCGGCGAGGCGACCTGGTCGGAGGACCTGCTGCTGCCGATGAACCGGCACGGCTACTGGGAGGAGACGTACTGGACGTACTCCTACAGCCCGCTGCACGACGACGACGGCGGCGTGCGGGGCGTGTTCACCGCGGTCAGCGACACCACCGAACGGGTCATCGGCGAGCGGCGCCTGGCGGTGCTGCAGGACCTCGGCGCCCAGGCGGGCCGTGCCCGCAGCGTGGAGGAGGCGTGCGAGCTGGTCGCCGAGGTGCTGGAGCGGTCGGGCCACGACGTGCCGTTCGCGGCCGTCTACCTGCGCCGTCCCGGCACGGACGAGCTGGTGCCGACCGTGACGAGCCCGCGCGGCGCGGCCGTGTCCCCCCTGCCCGGCGGGCCCGGCGACTGGCCGGTGGAGCAGGTGCTGCGCAGCGCGACCCCCGTCGTGGTGACCGACGTGGCGGAGCGTTTCGGCGCACTGCCCTCGGGGGGCTGGCAGACGCCGCCGGCGCAGGCCGTGGTGCTGCCGCTGGCCGGTGAGACCGGCGGCCAGACCGTCGGGGTGATGGTGCTGGCGGCCAGCGCGGGCCGGGTGCTCGACGAGGCGTACGAGTCGTTCCTCGCCCTGGTGGCGCGGCAGACCGCGGCGCTGGTCAACGCGGCCGTGGCCTACCAGCTCCAGCAGCGCAGGGCCGAGGAGCTGGCCGAGCTCGACCGGGCGAAGACGGCCTTCTTCTCCAACATCAGCCACGAGTTCCGCACCCCGCTGACGCTGATCATGGGGCCGGTGCAGGACCTGCGCACCGCGCTCGCCGACGCCGGGGAGCAGGTGCGCGAGGACCTCGACGTGGTCCACCGCAACGGCCTGCGGCTGGGCAAGCTCGTCAACACGCTGCTGGACTTCTCCCGCATCGAGGCCGGGCGCATGCGGGCCACGTACGAGCCGGTGGACCTGGCCGCCGTCACCGCCGAGCTGGCCGGCGTCTTCCGCTCCGCGATCGACCGGGCCGGGCTCGCCTTCGAGGTGGACTGCCCTCCTTTGGGCGAACCGGTGTACGTCGACCGGAGCATGTGGGAGAAGGTGGTGCTCAACCTGCTGAGCAACGCCCTCAAGTTCACCTTCGACGGCTCCATCCGGGTCGCGCTGCGCGCCGAGGACGGGCACGCCGTCGTCACGGTCGCCGACTCCGGCATCGGGATCCCGCGGCACGAACTGCCGCGGCTGTTCGAGCGGTTCCATCGCATCGAGAGCGCCAGGTCGCGCTCGAACGAGGGCAGCGGCATCGGGCTGGCGCTGGTGAAGGAGCTGGTGGGCCTGCACGGCGGGACGATCACCGCCGAGAGCGCCGAGGGCGCGGGCACCACGTTCACCATCCGGCTGCCCTTCGGCTCGGCGCACCTGCCGTCCGACGGCGTCGTGCCGGCCCGCCGGGGGGACGTGGTGTCGGCCACCGCCGACCCGTTCGTCGAGGAGGCCCTGCGCTGGCTGCCTCCGGAGGAGAGGGCCGGCTCGGGAGAGGCGGCGGCGTCCATCGGCCCCCGGGGGGACGGTCCCCCGCCCCGGGTCCTGATCGCCGACGACAACGCCGACATGCGCGACTACCTCGCGCGCCTGCTGCGGCCGTCCTACCGGGTCACCGTGGTGAACGACGGGCAGGCGGCCCTGGATGCCGTGCGCGCCGACGCTCCCGACCTCGTCGTCAGCGACGTCATGATGCCGCGCCTGGACGGCCTGCAGCTGGTGGCCGCGCTGCGGGCCGACCCGCGCACCGCCGGGGTCCCGGTGCTGCTGCTGTCGGCCCGTGCGGGCCAGGAGGCCTCGATCGAGGGGCTGGAGGCGGGCGCGGACGACTACCTCGTCAAGCCGTTCTCCGCCGCCGAGCTGCTGGCGCGGGTGCGGGCCAACGTGCAGCTGGCGCGCATCCGCGGGCGCCACATGCGGTGGCAGACCGCCATGCTCGAGTCACTGCAGGAGGCGTTCTTCGTCTGCGACGAGAACGGCTCGGTCATCGAGATCAACCAGGCGTTCACCGACATCCTCGGGTACGGCCCCGAGGGCCTGCCCTACACCGCCCTGCACCCCTGGTGGCCCCGCGAGGCCGACGACCCCGTGGCGCACCGGATGGTCGGCGAGGCGTTCGAGCAGCTCGTGAGCCACGGCCGGGGCAGCTGCGTGATCCCCGTCTCCCACCGGGACGGACACCAGATCTGGGTGGCGGCCGCGTTCAACGACGTCGCCGATCCCAGCACCGGCGAGCGCAGGGTCGTCGGCACCCTGCGTGACGTCACCGCCGAGCACTACCTCGTGCAGCGCGAGACGGCCCTGGCCGCGCTCAGCGTGCGCGTCTCCGAGGCGAACAGCGTGGAGGAGGCGCTCAGCGGAGCGATGCTGGAGCTGCGCGACGTCTGGCGCGCCCGGCAGGTGACCGCCGCGCTGTGGCACGGTGGGTCGGCCGGGCAGAGTGGTGCCGCCGGGCAGGGCGAGTCCGCGGGGCAGGGCGAGTCCGCCGGGCACGGCGAGGCGGAGCCGGTGCTGTTCGGCACGGACCCCGCGGCCTCCTGGCGGTCTCTGCCGGACGACCTGCGGGACAGGCTCACCGAACTGCGCGACTTCCCGCCGCTGCGCCCGGTGGCGAGCGCCGCGGACGGGGCCGGCATCACGCTGGAGCATCCCGAGGGGATCGTGACCCTCTGGATCGACCTCGGCCAGAACCGGCCCTTCACCGCCGAGGACCAGACGCTGCTCGCGCTGCTGTCCGGCCATCTCGGCCAGGGCCTGCACCGGACCCACCAGCTCGACCAGCAGCGCGAGGCCGCGGTGGCGCTCCAGCGGGCCATCCTCGGGCCGTCCCACCTGCCCCAGGGCTTCGCCGTACGGTATGAGCCGGCCACCCGGCCCCTGGAGGTCGGCGGCGACTGGTACGACATCGTGCCGCTGCCCGACGACCGCATCGGCATCGTGGTCGGCGACTGCGTGGGACGCGGCCTGGAAGCCGCCGCCGTCATGGGCCAGCTCCGCAGCGCCTGCCGCGCCCTGCTGCTGCAGGAGGCCGGTCCCGCACAGGTGCTGAGCGCGCTCGACAAGTTCGCCGCACTGGTGCCGGGGGCCAAGTGCACCACCGTGTTCTGCGGCGTCCTCGACACCACGACCGGCCGCCTCGTCTACTCCAGCGCGGGGCACCCGCCCGGCATCCTGGCCCATTCCGACGGCACCACCGAGCTGCTGGAGGGCGGCCGTTCGACCCCGCTCGCGGTGCGTCCCGGCCATCCCCGGCCCGAGAGCACCTGCACGATGCCGCCGCGCTCCACGCTGCTGCTCTACACCGACGGGCTCGTCGAGCGCCGCCGCAGCCCGCTGACCGCCGGGATCGACCGGGCGAGCGCAGCCGTGCAGGACGGCCGCTCGGCCCCCATCGAGGACCTGGCGACGCAGGTCATGACGCGGATGACGCCGGACACCGGTTACAACGACGACGTCGCCCTCCTGCTCTACCGCCAGCCCGCGCCGCTGGATGTGGCCTTCCCCGCCGAGTCCAGCCAGCTCGCCCCCGTCCGTACGGCCCTGCGGGACTGGCTGAACCGATGTGACATCACCGCGTCGATGGTCCAGAACGTGCTGGTCGCGGCGGGCGAGGCCTGTGCCAACGCGATCGAGCACGGCCACCGCGACAGCCCCGGGCGTACCGTCCGCCTGCGGGCCGTCGCCACCGCGGGCGACCTGTACCTCACCGTCACCGACAGCGGCCGGTGGAAGCCTCCGCAGCCCGAGGCCAACACGCACCGCGGACGGGGTGTCGCCCTCATGCGCGCCCTGATGCAGCACGTCACCATCCAGCCCGGCGTCGCCGGGACCATCGTCGACATGCACGCGAGGATCTCCCGATGACGACTCCCCTGACCCTGGCTCCGTCTCGCCGTTCCGACGGCACCCCGGTCCTCACCGTCAGCGGCGAGATCGACATGAGCAACGCCGGCGAGCTGGAGGCCGCCCTGACCGATGCCGCAGGCGCCGGCGGCCATGCTCTCCTGGTCGACCTGAGCGCGGTCGAGTATCTCGACAGCGCCGGTCTGACGGTGTTGTTCGCGCACGCCGCGCGCATCGAGCTCGTCGCGAACGAGCTGCTCGCCCCCGTCCTGACCATCTCCGGGCTCGCGGACATGACCACCGTCCACAGCCTCGGGGACAGGACCTAACCGGCGGGCGGCCAGGCGTCGCCCCAGACGACGTCGCGCGCCTCGCGGTAGGTCTCGCCCTGCCGCTTGGAGACCGCACGGTCGGCCAGCCCGTCCTCGGCCGTGCACAGGCGCAGCGTGACGAGCCCCTTGCGCTTGAGGGGATGGCGCAGGACCCGGCCCTGCGCGCGCGGCCACGGCCGGGCCGACGCCGCGACGTAGGAGAACTTCTCGTCCTCGAAGCTCAGCGTGCCGTCCTTGATCCGCCGGTGCAGCGCGGTGCGGTTGAGGCGGACCGCGAAGTGACACCAGTCCCGGTCCGGGACGATCGGGCACTCGCCGTCGTGCGGGCAGGGCGCGACCACGTGCAGGCCCAGCCCGGCCAGCACTCGCCGGGCCGCCGCGATCCGGGCGTACCCGCCGGGCGTGCCGGGCTCGACGATCACCAGCATGCCGGCGTCGCGGGCGACTGACCGGACCACGTCCTCCTGGACGGAGGGCGACAGCTCGCCGAGCACGTAGGACATCGTGACCAGGTCGGCCGCGGGCGCGGGCACGCTCCGGTCGACGACCGCCTGCTGCCAGCGCGCCTCCCGTACGGCCGCCGCGGGCGCGCGACCGGCCAGTCGCCGCCCGAAGGCGATGGCGGAGGGGGACTGCTCCAGGACGGTCACCGTGCGCAGCGTCGGCCAGACCGCGCTCGCGGCCCACAGCGCGCTGCCCGTGCCGCCGCCCACGTCCACCTGGGTCTCCGGCGCGAAACCGGGGGCCAGCAGGGCGACCTGACGCAGCGCGGCGCTCACGGCGCTGTAGGTCGCGGGCATGCGATACCCGGCGTACGCGGCGACCGCGACCTCCGAGCTCAGCGCGGGCACGCTCCGGTCGAAGCCCTCCCGGTACTGCCGGATGAGCGTCTGCACGCTCCGCGTCAGCTCGGCCATCGGGAATCGTCCGAGCGACTCCTCCAGCGCGCCGTCCAGGTCATCGGGCAGGGTGGACACGGCGTTCATGATGACACGCCGTTCACGCCGCTCACGCCACCGAAGCCCTCAGCCGTACGGTCACCGTGCAGGAGGCGCCCTCCCTATCGGCCAGTGCGCCGAATGTGAGCGTGAGCCGGGCGCCGGTCTCCGCGCGGTCCAGGAGCGGGTGCCCGCGCGTGACCGCGGCCACCGGGCGGTCCCATGTCACGGTCAGCCCGTCCAGCTCGCGCCGGGGATCGGCCACGGTAACCGTGGCCGTGCCGTCGCCGAGATCGCGCACGAGGACCGCGCACGGATCGGAGGCCGCCAGTCCTCCGGCGCGTCCATCCGTCCAGAAGTTCACCGCGGTGACACCCAGCGACGGGACCTCGATCCCCTGCTGGGCGGAGGTGTTGGCGAGCACCCGGGCCCAGCCGGCATCGGCGGCGCGGGCGGCGGTCGCGGCCCGGCCCGCCCCCGGCATGAGGTGGTAGACGTAACCGGCCGCGTCCGGGTCCACGCCGTGGTCCAGCCACAGTGTCGCGTAGGCCCTGGTGACCCCCGTGGCCGTGCGGTCCTCGCGCAGCGTGCGCAGCGACTGCCCGGCGGGCACGACGTAGCCGCCGTGGTCCTCCAGGTGCGCCCACCCCGTGCCGGAGGTGAGCCGGGCGCCGGTCCTGCGGTTGTCCACGACGGTCTCGACCGGCACGCCGTCCCGGCAGGTGATGCCCGCGCCGAGGCAGACCACGGCGTCGTCGAGGAAGAACCACGACTTGAACGCCTCCAGTGTGCTCTCCAGGCCGAACAGGTGCTGGCCCACGGCGGCGTACACGCCGTCGGTCGCGCCGCCCACCCACCTGGCCGGCGGGCAGGTGTCGCCCCACTCGCCGCCGGCGCCGCCGGGCAGGCGCCGCGTGGAGACCGTCGTGCCCGGCAGCCGGTACGGGTCCACGGTGGGCCAGAAGGCGTCGGAGTAGTGGTCGCCGTGCCCGCGCGCCCACCAGTAGAGCATTCCGGAGCCGGTGTGCCAGCCGCGCAGGTTCTCGCCGTTGCCGTGCTCGTAGTGCGCGACGCGGGAGGACGCCATGCTCAGCGCCGCGCACCATCCGGAGGCGCGGTGGACGGCGCGGGCGCTCATGGGGAACAGGCGGTGCCCGGCGGGCTCGGCGGCGGCCGGGACCGTCGCGTCGCCCAGCACGGCCGACAGCCGCGCGTGGAACGCCAGGTCGCTCGCCTCGGCCGCCCCCTCGGCCGCCTCCAGCATCGGTTTCACGGTGTCCCGCACGGCCCAGCCCTTGACCATGGCCCGCCATCGGGCCCGCTCGGCCTCCGGGGCGGTCTCGGCCAGCAGCAGGACCGCCGCGGCGATCTCCCTGCCCCTCCGGTGGTCGCCGAACGCGCGCCTGTCGACGCCGCGTCCGCGTACGAGGTCCATGCACGCGCCGTCGTGGACGAAGGGGGCGAACGCCCGGTCCACGGCGTCGAGGACGGTGCGCGCCGCCGGGTCGGTGATCTCCCACGGTGTGCCGCGCAGCACCGCGAACAGCGTCGCGAGGCCGGTCAGCAGCACCGCGCCGTACCCGCCCTGGTAGGGGACCGACCCGTGCTGGACGAAGGAGCCGTCCCGGTAGAAACCGTCGCCCTCGGTGACGTACCGGAAGACCGGGGAGAGCGCGGCGGCCGCGAGCGCGGCCCGGCCGGGGTCCGCGCCCGCGATCGCCCGCAGCAGCGTCACCGTGCACAGGTCGACCCGGTTCGCCCCGGTGCTGTTGCCCACGTAGTCGTCCAGGCGGCTCTCCGGGACGAACGTGTCCACCGCCTCGCACAGCGCCGCGCCCTGCGTGTCCGTGAGGTGCGGGGCGGCGAGCACGGCGGCGTCGAGCAGCGACCTCGGCGTCCCGATCTGCCAGTCCCACCAGTTGCCGGTCTGCTCGGCGTCCGCGGCGTACACGTGCCGCACGTAGTGCTCGATCCCCGCGCCGACCGCCGTGCCGAGGCCCGGCTCCGCGGTCAGCCCGGTCCCCGGCAGCGCGTACGCGCGGGCCATGGCCCGCAGCCGCGCCGGGGTGGCGCCGAGGGAGGGGAAGGGGAGGTCCGGCCAGAGGGATCCCGCGGTGGGCGCCATGGCGTCGCGGTGCCGGCGCGCCTGCGCGCCCAGCCGCGCCAGCCGGGTCCGGTACGGCTCCCGCGCCGGATCGAACATGCCCGGGTGGCCGAGCGCGCTCTCCCGCCAGCGGCGGCGCAGCAGGGCGAAGGCTCCGGCGTGGGTCTCCTCGCGGCTGTCCTTGGGGGGAGCGCACGCCGCGAGCAGCGCGGCGAGCCCGCTGAACTGGAGAAATAATCGCCGGGAAGGTCCTTTCACGTGTAGATTATCCGCGCGATCCGGCCCTTTCATCGATCTTCGGCACCCCTCTTATGGGAGCGCTCCCAGTTGCCGTACCTTACGAGTGCCCTGTCACCGGGAAAAGGAGCGCGTCGTGCGACGACTGTTACCCGCGGCCTGTCTGGCCCTGCTGCTGCCGCTGACGGCGGCCCCGGCCGCCTCCGCGTCTCCCGGGCCGGATCGCGGGCCGGGTCACGGGCCGGGTCACGGGCCGGGGACCTGCGCGAAGGGCGGCACGCTGTTCTGCGAGGACTTCCAGTCGCTGCCGGTCGGCGGCGCGGCCAGCCTCGGGTGGGGCGTCGACACCAAGCACGGCACACTCACCGTGGAGCACGCCGAACGCGGCCAGAAGGTGCTGCACGTCCACACCGAGGGCAACGGGCGCGCCTTCCTCAAGGTGGACGACTTCGCCCCGCCCGGCAACGGCTTCTACGGCCGCGTCCGGCTGCGCGTCAAGGCGTTTCCCACCGCGCCCGACTGGGCCCACTACACGCTCATCGAGGCCACCGGCGCGGGCCCGGAGATCGTCCGGCCGCTCGGCGGCCAGTACGTCCCCACCCTGCGCAAGGACCTGTGGGGAGTCGGCGCGGACGGCGGCCCCACGGGCGACTGGACCAACTGGCGCGAGTCGGCCCCCTCCCGGGCCGGGGTGTGGCAGTGCGTCGAGTGGCGGATGGACCCCGCGGACAACACGATCTCGGTCTGGTTCGACGGCGTGGCCCAGCCCGACCTCACCGTCTCCACCCGCGCCCACGGCGGCAACGACGTCGACTTCGTCTTCCCCCGCTTCGACACCGTCAAGATCGGCTGGCAGCTCTACCAGCCGAACCCCTCACCGGCGGCGTACGACCTGTGGCTCGACGACATCGCGCTGAGCACCGGCCGCGTGGGCTGCGCCTGACGTCTCACGCGGTCTCGGCAGACCGGCCCCCGCTGCCGCCGTACGAACCCGACCAGCTCCGGATCGGCGAGGACGAACCCGGCGACGAACACGCCGGGAACGACCGGCAGCAGGGGGTGGAACAGCCCGAACGGCAGGCTCAGCAGCACCAGCCCCAGGCCCGCCAGGGCCAGGGCGCAGGAGAGGATGCCCCCCGGGCTGTTGGCGTGCTCCGGCTTGGCCGCGCCGCGCCGGGTGGTGGTCAGCGCGAGCGGGATCAGCGGCAGGGCCCGCCGCCACTGCTCGGTCAGGATCGGCAGCAGGCGGCTGCCGTCGTCGTGACGGCCGACGACCGTGTCGGTCAGCACGATCCGGCTGCGTACGGCGAGCCTGCTGCTGTATTCGACGTCCTCGCAGTCGCGCAGCCGCTCGTCGAGCCTGCCCGCGGCGAGCACCACGTCGCGGCGGATGGCGGCCAGGGCGAACACGACGCTGTTGACCTCCCCGAGATGGCGGCGGCGCCAGTGCACGGCGTGCAGGATGCGATACCACTCGACCGGCCCGTCGTCGATGAGCGGCACGGTGTCGTAGACCCCGTGGACGCAGCCGACCTCGGGGTCGTGCTCCAGCAGCTCCGTCGCGTTCGCGACGGCGTCGGGCCGCAGCGCGACGTCGGAGTCGAGGAAGAAGATCACATCCCCCGTGGTGGCGTCGATCCCGGCGTTCCTGGCGGCCGACACGCCCCGGTTCTCCGGCAGACGGACGACCCGGCAGCCCAGCTCCTCGGCGATCTCCGCCGAGCCGTCGGTGCTCGCGTCGTCGACCACGACGATCTCGTCGGGCACGCGTGTCTGCGCCAGCACCGACTCCAGGCACAACCGCAGGTCCTGGCCGCGTTGTAGCAGGGCACGACGAGCGAGATCATCGCGCCGTCCCCGAGAGCACCTTCGCGTAGACGGCGAGCGTCTCCTCCGCGGCGCGGCTCCAGCTCAGCGTCTCCCGCACCAGCCGCTCGCCCCGCGAGGCGAGCGCCCGGCGCAGGTCCGCGTCCGTCATCACCTCGATCACCCCGCCGGCGATGTCGCCGGGGTCGGCCGCCCGCACGAACCGTACGGCGGGCTCCGCGGGATCGCCGAGGAAGATCCTGGAGAAGCCGTCGCCCAGGATCACCGGCCGCGCCAGGGCCATCGCCTCGGTCGCCACCAGTCCGAACGGCTCGAAGAGCGAGGGGAAGACGCAGGCGTCGGCCATCGCGTAGTACTCCCGCAGCTCCTGCCCCGACACCCAGCCGCCGGAGGTCAGCACCCGGTCGCCGAGCCCCGCCTCGGCGGTGATCCGCGCGACGCCGGCCTCGTCGCCTTCGCCCACGATCACCAGGCGCAGGTCCGGCACCGCCGCGCGGATGCGGGGCATGGCCTCGAGCAACTGGTAGATCCCCTTCTGCCGTTCGATCCGCCCGACGAACAGCAGCACCCGGTCCCCCTCGGCGATGCCGAGCCGGGCGCGCAGGTCCAACGCGCCGAGGCGCAGCTTGCCGTGGTCGAACGCGGGGTCGGCGACCACCCGCTCGTACGTGCCGCCCAGGCGGACGACGTCGATCGGTGAGCGGTCCCAGCCCGCCCTCAGCAGTTGCTCGCGCACCTCCGGTGTGGCGACCACGACCCGCCGGGAGATCCGCGCGAGCCACCTCTCCAGCGCGGCGAACAGGTTGAGCGGGTCGGCGATGCTGCGCTGCGGGGCAACGCCGTATTCGGTGGTGTGGACGTGGAACACGACCGGAAGGCGCAGCAGGTAGTGGCAGAGCAGGCCGCACAGGAAGTTCGTCGAGTCGTGGACGGCGACGAGATCGGGCCGCCGGCCGGGGCGCAGCCGCCGCAGGAGCAGGAAGTAGCGCCAGTTGCTCACCACGACGGTCAGCGCGAGCAGGAGGAACTCCACGCCGCGGGTGCGGTTGAGCCGCCTGCGGCGGGCGATCGCCCCGACCAGCAGCCCGAGCAGCCGCCCGCGCGGACGGTAGACCGTGATGCCGCCGGTCCGCTCCCACACCGGCAGGCGGCCGTCGTTCACGGTGAGGACCGCCATCTCGTGGCGCCGGGACAGGTGCGGCGCGATCAGCTCGGCGTACCGGCCGAGCCCCGCCGTGATGTTGGGCGGGAACTGGTTGATGACGTGGGCGATCCTCACCCGCGCACCTCCAATGCAGGCCGGTAGAGCCGGGCGGAGACGGCCGTCACGACGGCCACGAGGACGAGATTGCTCAGGGCGAAGGCCACCAGGCCGCCGGCCAGCCCCTGCCAGGCGATCAGCGCAGCCTGACAGGCGAGCGCGAGCGGGGTCCCGGCCAGCAGGCAGCCGATGAGCACCCTGGCGCCCCGCACGCCGTCCATGGTCAGCGCGACCTGCTGGAGGTTGAAGACCGTGTGCGCGCCGATCCCGATCGCCGACAGCGCCATCAGGCCGAGCGAGTACGGATACTCGCCCCCCACCAGCAGGAAGAACACCGTGCTCGCCGCGAACGCGAACACCGCGGTCGCGGCGAACACGGCCGGGGCGAGCCGGGCGATGCGCCGCATCACGGCGGGCTTGTCGGACGTCGCCAGCGTGGGCAGCAGCACCAGGCCGACGCCGTCGGTGAACACCACGCCGAGCAGCCGTTTGGGGAAGCCGTTGTAAACGGAGTAGACCCCGACGCCGGCCCGGGGCGCCCAGTGGTTGAGGAAGATGACGTCGACCCCGAAGACCACCGCCGTGAGCGCGCCGATGACGGTGACGTACGCGCCGTGCCGGTAGATCGAGCGGGCCAGCGCCCGCGACCAGGCCCGCGGCGCGACCTCGAACCCGGCGAAGGACAGCAGGGCGAAGACCAGGTTGGTGCCGATCAGCGCGACCAGGTAGGGCTCGGCGTCCCGCAGGCCGAGGACCAGCAGGAAGAACGCGGCCCCGCCCAGATAGGCGACGGCCACGGCGAGCTTGAGCCCGGCGACGAGGCGGAACCTCTTCAGCCCGCGCAGGAAGCTCTCGGTGAGCTGGTTGAGCGTCATCGACAGCGCCAGCGCCAGGGCGAAGGCCAGCGTGCGGGTGTCCACGCCGAGCACGCCGGTCAGCAAGGGAGCGGCCAGCATCCCCACGGCGAACACCGCCGCGCCCAGCACGAGCGTGCACGACAACGCCGTCGTCACCAGCTCCGTCCTCAGCCGGGCCGGCCGCGCGGCGGACTCGGCCCGCGGCAGCTCCTGGAACATGACGGAGTTGAGGCTCATCAGCATGCCGACCGTGACGATCAGCGCGATCGACAGGACGACGGTGAAGTGGCCGAACGCCGCGGCGCCCACCCCTCGTGCGATGACGAGCGTGGTGGCGGCGGCCGTGCCGCTGGCCACGGTGCTCACCAGCGTGGGCCCCGCGGCCCAGCGGTGGGCGGCCAGGAGCCCGGCCGCCCGATCCGTCAGCGCGCCCACCGCTGGTGTGCCCGCCGGGCGAACGCGAGGTCGTCGGCCGTGTTGACGCCGCGCGCCTCGTCGGGGTCGGTCACCGGCACCACCGTCAGCGGCCAGCCCCGCTCCCGCGACAGGTAGGGCAGGAACGGCAGGAAGTTGACCTCTCCGGTGCGGGCGCCGGGGGCCGCCTCGTCGAGGTAGCGCGTCCACGCCTCGTGGAGCCCTTCCGTGCTCAGGCAGAACACGCCCACGTCGCTGAGCCCGCCGGGGCGGCACTCGTCGCCCTCCCGCGACTGGCGCACCCGCAGCAGCGTCCCGTCGTCGTCCAGTTCGTACTCCACGTACGGGTCGGGCATCGGCACCAGCGGGATCGTGAGCCCCTTCTCGTGCGCCTCGACGACACGGCCGGCCGTCACCGGCGACAGGCCCGCCTGGTCGCCCCAGACGACGAGGATCGTGCCGTGGGCGTCCCAGTGCGGGGCGGCGCCGAAGATCGCGCCGCCCATGCCGGTGGGCCTTCCCTGGACGCTCACCGAGACCGCGCCGCTCTCGATCCGCCCGGCCGCCAGCGCGCGGAACGGCCCCTCGCCCTCGGGCGACATCACGACGTGGATGTGCTCCACGAGCGGCCGCAGCCGCTCGTGGAGCACATGCCACACGGTGACGCCGTCGGCGATCTCCACCATGATCTTGGGGATGCCGAGGCCCAGGCGGGTCCCCCGCCCGGCCGCCGGGATCACCGCGCACACGCGTTCAGCCGGCACCGCACACCTCCGGGTCCAGGAGAGACACGAGCTGTTCCAGGTCGCGCACGGCGACCGCCCCCGGAGCGGGCTCGGCGACGTGGACGTGCAGGGTCGGCAGGCCCGCGCCGACCGCCGACGCCACTCCGTGCGAGGAGTCCTCCAGGACCACCGCCGCGCCGGGGTCGAGGCCCCAGTGGTCGCACGCGTACGCGTAGAACGCCGGGTCGGGCTTGCTCGCCGGGACGTCGTCGCTGGTGAGCACGCCCCGGAAGTACGCATTCAGGGAGGAGGCCGCGAGCACCCGCTCGACCGACGCCCGGCTGCCGCTGGTGACGAGGTACGCGTCGCGGCCCCCGGCGACGAGGTGGCCGAGCAGCCGCCGCGCGCCGGGGAACACGGCCACCGCGCCGGCCCGCTCGCGGTACAGCCGCTGCTTCAGCCCGGCCAGCCGGGACGCCTCCCCGGTGTCGCCCAGCAGGCGCACCGCCACTTCGCGGGTGCTCGCGCCCGCGTGGTCGGCGTACCGGAAGGAGGCGAGGAGATCGGGCGCGACCTCGGCGATGGCCTGCCGGAAGGCCGCCTCGTGGGCGGGACAGGAGTCCACGAGCGTGCCGTCGAGGTCGAACAGCCAGACGCGCCGGGCGCACGCGTCCGCCAGGAGAGCCGTCATCGGACCCGCGCCAAGGCCGCCTCGTCCCTGACCGCCTCGTCCCTGATGGCGAGCAGGGCCCCGGCCGTACGCTCCGCGTGGTGCACGCCCGGCCGGTCGGGGTGTGTCAGGTCGGCGGTGACCCAGCGGGCCCCCGCCCACTCGCCGCGATCGAGGATCTCCTCCGGCACCGCGGGAGCGTCCGGGCCCGGCGTGCGATGGCTGAGCACGTGGGTCACCAGCCGCCGCTCGTTGCGGGGGTCGCCGAGGTGGGCCAGTGTGCGGTCCACGAGGTCGGGCGCGGTCAGCCCCCGGCTGTCGTGGTCCTCGCGGGTGTTGACGACGAACACCTTGGCCGCCGCCCGGCTCCGCGCGACGGCGTCCGCCACGCCCGGCGTCAGATAACTCGGCAGCAGCGAGGAGTGCGGGGTGCCCGGGCCGTAGACGACGAGGTCGGCCTCGCGGATCGCCTCGAGCGCCCGCGGGTTCGGCGTCACCTCGGCGCGCTCGCGGCCCAGGATCCGCCTGGTCCACTCGGGCGGCAGCGCCTCCAGCTCGGCCCGCCGCCGCGCGCCGACCGGCTCGCGCAGCAGGAACAGGTCGGTGATCGTGCCCGGGTCCTGCGGCGCGACGATGTCGGCCTCGTCGGCCAGCAGTCCGCCGTCCTTCCTGAGCGCGGTCAGGAAGGCGTTCTCCCCGTTGGTCACGTTGAGCAGCCGTACGGGTGAGCCGAACGTGCGGACGCAGGCGTCTATGGCGGCGTTGAAGTCCCGGCCGAGCCGCAGGTAGGCCCCGGCGAACACGAGGTTGCCGAGCGCGCAGTCGGCGAGGTCGAGGCCGTGCGGATGGGCCGCGAGCCGCCGGGCGAACACGCGCAGGTCCGCCGTGAGGGCCTCGCGGGCCGCCTCGGGCAACGCGGCGAACCGGCCGCGCCGCAGGGCGATCGCCTCGATGACGGCGGTGAGCCCGGCGGGCGTCGTCCCGGCCGGCAGGCGGTGTTCGACGACGGCCGCCAGCGCGGCCTGCGCCGGGTCGGCGGAATCGAGGTGGAGCAGGAGGTTCTTGCGGAAGTCCGACGGCCCCAGCATCCCCGGCAGGTAGCGGCGCAGCGCGCCGGTGGACAGGCCGTTGTCGTAGCCGTTGACGACCAGCGACAGGCCGGCGCCCGGGGTGCCCAGCATGCCCCTCGCGATGCCGGCCGCCCCCCGGCCACCGCTGAACATCGTCACCGCGACGGTCATCGGGCCTCCTCGGCGGCCGCCGCGACCGCCTCCGGCACCCGCTCGTCCGGCTGGGGCGCCGTACGGCGCAGGACGCCCCGGCGCAGCAGCCAGTGGCGCAGGCCGAGGTAGGCGACGAACAGGGCCCGGTCGCGGGCGCCGCGCCAGTATCGCCAGCCGCGGCTGCCGCCGCCGCGTTCCCGGTGCTCGATGGGCACCTCCACCCATTCGTGCCCGAGTTCGGCGACCCGCGCGGTGATCTCGGTCGAGCAGTTCATCCCGCCCGACTCCAGCGGCAGCGCGCGGAAGAGCGGGCCGTACACCACCTTGAAGATCGAGTTGAAGTCGCGGTAGCGCGTCCCGTGCAGCAGGTTGCTGACCGCGCCGCTGGCCGCCGATCCCCAGCGGTACGCCAGGCCGTCGGCCTTCCTGATCCGGGCTCCGGAGAACGCGAGCGCCTCCCCGGCCCGGACGCGCGGCAGGACGCGGTCGAGGTTGGCGATCGGGAACTGGCCGTCGGAGTCCAGCAGCACGACCCAGTCCAGCCGGGTGTGGGCGATGGCGGCCGCGATGGCCGCTCCCGCGCCGCGGTTGCGGTCGAACGTGACCACGACGAGCCGCGGGCATCGCGCCCGCAGCGCGGCCAGGATCTCGCCGGTCCCGTCACCGCTCCCGTCGTCGCAGACGACGATCTCCCAGTCCCCCACGGCAGGGTTGCCGTCCAGGTAGTCCTGCCACTCGCCCACCACCGCCGCGATGGTTTCCGCCTCGTTGTACGCGGGCGCGGCCACGGAGATGTTCACGGCAGTGCTCACGGCAGTGCTCACGGGTCACCTGCCCCCAGCAGGCGGCCGATCCAGCGGTCCAGGGGAAGCAGGTTGACCCCGACGATGACCGGGACGTGCGCGAGCGCGAACACGATCGTCGCGCCGAACGAGATCGGCCCCCCGGTGAACAGGTTGATGTGCGGCGCGTCGATGACCTCGGGGATCTCGACCGGGTTGACGACGAACCACATGAGGTCGAGGAAGCCCGAGAACACGATGAGGACCCCGCTCACCATGATTTTCAGGCAGCGGCCCGGGGTGCCCCCGCCGATGCGGTAGGCGGCGGCGACCGTGAGCACGATGCCCGGATAGAGCAGCAGGTAGAGGTGCGTGTAGAAGCTGTCGCCCTGGGCCCGCGCGCCGTCCCCGTAGTAGAACCAGCTGACGCGCGGGATCAGGTAACCGGTGAAGAAGACGAAGGGGACGTAGAGCAGCCAGTTCAGCCGGGGCGACACCCAGGGGAACACCGCGATCGCCACGCACAGGCAGGCGAACGCGAACAGCTTGGCCACCAGTTCCCAGGGCGAGCCGATCTCCCTGGCGTGCGGCGTGGCCAGCCACACGAAGGCGAAGCCGGCCGCCCCGACCGCCAGGGCCATCCACCACAGATGGGGCGCCCAGGGGCGGGAGCCGGCGCGGACCATGTCCGCCGAAACATTTCCGTCGATCTGCGGCCCGGACGGAGGACTTTTGCCGAATGCCGTCATGAAGACGCGGCACCTTCCTTCCAACGTGCCCCGTGGGCAGGCGTGCCGGATGGCGCTGCGGAGATAGCAGCCGATGGCGCGGGAGCGCTCCCACGCATTATGTCATCTACATCCGGAATTGCGGCCGCAATATCAGATATTGAGTCACAGGCAGCGATATTTACGCCATATCCGCTGGTCAGCGCCGGTTCAGAGCAGAGAGGAGATACTCGCAGGTAATTGAATATTGCGCCATTCGCGGCGTTACGGTCACTGTCAATCCCGTTTGCGAGCGCATGTCAATTTCGGGCAGTCCCATTTTCGGTCCGCCCTTGATCGACCCGCATCTCAGCCGAAAAGGGCTTCCCGGGCCAGCCGGCCCAGGAGGATGTCCAGCTTCTGGACCCGGCCCGTCATCGGGGTCGTGCCGTCCCACCATCCGATCGCGGCGATCTCGTCGTTGGGCGCGAACCCGTCATGCGGTCCCGCGACGCGGAGGGCGTACACGGCGGCGTACTCCGCGCGCCGCTCGGGCCCCAGCACGAACCGTGCGTACCCCGCGAACGTGAGGCCCTCGGCCCGCAGCCCGGACTCCTCGCGCAGTTCCCGTACGGCCGCCTGCCGGGGCGTCTCGCCGGGATCGATCAGGCCGCCCGGCAGCTCCCAGCACTGCCGGTAGCGGTTGAAGACGAGGAGCAGCCGGTCCAGGTGCGCGTGCCGGTGCCAGGCGGCGACCAGCGCGAGCGGCGTCGGAGCGTCGGAGAACATCGCCCGCTCCGCCACCCGGTGGAACGTGGTCAGCTCGTTTCCCGCCTCGTCCGCCGCCATCGCACCGCTCACGCCCACTCCTCGTGTTCGGAAAACGCCTCGCTCACGAGCTTTCAGGAGGCGGAGGCGGCCAGTCCCACGGTCTGCAGCATGGCCGAATCGCCCTTGGTGGTCGAGCCCACCGAGAAGATCGTTGCCGTCGTACATCGGCACGTCCTCCGGAAGCGTGAACATCTTGTCCAGCAGCGTGGGCTTCGGGCGCGGACTGCGCGGCGAGCACCGCCAGCACGAGGGCCGCGTCCACGACGGGCGGGGGAAGGTCCCGGAACCGGCTCCGCAACCGGCCCTCAGGGACGAGAGTGACACAGCGCAGCAGTATCGCCGGCCCGGCGGATCGGCGGATCGCCCGTACGAGCGATTCCGGGGACGGCGTGAACGTTTCATGAAACCTTGTCGCCACCCCCGTGAACCGGTTAATTTGTTTGGTCACCTGACGAACTAACTGCGTCGAGGAACCTTTTCCGGAAGGATCGCACCAATGAGCCAACCCCCCGGCGGCCCCCTGACCAGCCGCCGCGGATTCCTCGGGATCGTCGGCGCGGGCGCGCTCGCCGCCGCCGGCCTCACCGGCTGCGCGGCCAAGAAGGAGCTGCCCAAGGGCACCGCCGTCGCCGCCGACAAGCTCAAGGGCCTCGTGCCCACCCGGGTGCCGTTCCAGGTGCCGGGCCTGTCGCCCGACCTGCCGGGCGCCGAATTCGTCGAACCCGGCTTCCTGTCCAGGCCGGGCACGATGGTCCGGGCCGTCACCGCCAAGCCGATGACCAGCGGCACGGAGGTGAAGGTGATGACCCCGCTGTGGGGCACCGTTCCCCCCGGCCTCGGCGAGAACTCCTACTTCGACGCCGTCAACGAGCGGCTCGGCGGGGTCGTCCGGTTCAACATCTCGGACGGCAACACCTACGTCGACAAGCTGAACACCCTCCTCGCCAGCGGCGACGTGCCCGACCTGATCCAGATTCCGGGCTGGAACCTGATCACCATCGCCCATTTCACCGAGGCGGCCAACAAGCTCTTCGCCGACCTGTCGCCCTACCTGGCGGGCGACAAGGCCAAGGAGTTCCCGCTGCTGGCCAACTACGACACCGCCGCCTGGTCGTACGGCGTGTTCGGCGGCGTCCTGCAGGGCATCCCGTGGCAGAACGCGCCCTACCCGTTCGCCACGATCATTCGCCAGGACATCCTCGACGAGTTCGGCCTGTCCCACCCCAAGAGCGCCGACGACCTGCTCACGCTGGGCAAGGAGCTGACCGACCCGAAGAAGAAGCGCTGGGCGTTCGGCGGCATGGACCAGGAGATCCAGCGGGCGTTCGGCGCCCCGCGCGAGTGGCGCAAGCAGCCCGACGGCACGCTGATCTACAAGTACGAGACGCCCGAGTGGCTGCAGTCCATCGAGTTCAATACCAAGCTGTTCGAGGCCGGGTACGTCCACCCGGACGTCGTGGCCAACCAGTTCGCCGACCACAAGGAGCCCTTCGGCGCCGGACAGCTCGTCATGTACAAGGACGGGATCGGCGCCATCCACGAGCTGTTCGGGCGGTTCCTGCCCAGCAACCCGAAGTTCGATGTGCGGGCGGTGGACCCCTACCCGGCCCACCCGGGCGGCAAGGTCATCGTGTGGCGCAACGAGCCCGCCGGCATGTTCTGCTTCATCAAGAAGGACCTCGGCGACGCCCGCACCCGCGAGCTGATCGGCATCGCCAACTGGTGCTCCGCGCCGTACGGCACCCAGGAGTTCGACCTGGTCAACAACGGCGTCGAGGGCAAGCACTTCACGCTGAAGGACGGGCAGGTCCAGCAGACCGCGCTCGGCCGCAAGGAGTTCGCCCCGACGTACATGTTCCTGTCCGGACGGCCCGGCGCGATCACCGAGAACCAGTATCCCGGCTACGTCGAGGCGTACCACGGCTGGCAGGTCACGGCCTCGCAGTACCTGGAGAACGACCCGTTCGTCGGCATCCGGGTCGAGGTGCCCTCCAAGATGGCGGGTCTGGTCAAGCCGACCGAGGACAAGATGAACGAGATCTTCCGCGGCAAGCGGCCGATCTCCGAGTGGGCCCAGATCGTCAAGGACTGGCAGGAGCAGGGCGGCAACGAGGCCCGCGAGTTCTACATGAAGGTCGCCAGGGAGAACGGCCGGCTGTGAGCGCCGACGCGGACACGAGGAGTGTGACGGAGGCCCGGCCCGGGACGGCCCAGGCCGGGCCGGCCGTCGCACGACGAAGCGCCTTCGGGGACCGGCTGCGCCGGGACTGGCCGCTGCTGGTCATGGCCACGCCGATGCTGGTGCTGGTCACCGGCTTCTGGTGGATCCCGGCGCTGGGGAACGTCATCGCCTTCCAGGACTACAACCCGTTCACCGGCGGCATCCTGGGCAGCCCGATCATCGGGTTCACCAACTTCGCCCAGCTGTTCGGCGACCCGCAGTTCATCCGCGCGGTGGTGAACACGCTGGGCATCACCGCGTTCCAGCTCGTCTTCTACTTCCCGGTGCCGATCGCGCTCGCGCTGCTGCTCAACAGCGTGGTCTCCGGGCGGCTGCGGGCCCTCGTCCAGGGCATCGTCTACCTGCCCCATTTCTTCTCGTGGGTGCTGGTGGTCGCGATCTTCCAGCAGATGTTCGGCGGCGCCGGGCTGATCGCGCAGATCCTGCGCGACCACGGGCACTCCGGGATCGACTGGATGACGAACTCCGACACGTTCATCCTGCTGGTCACCGCGGAGACGGTCTGGAAGGACGCCGGGTGGGGCACGATCGTGTTCCTCGCCGCGCTCAGCACGATCGACCCCAACCTGTACGAGGCCGCCGCGGTCGACGGGGCCCGCCGGTGGCGCCGGATGTGGCACATCACGCTGCCGGGGCTGCGGCCGGTCATCGTGCTGCTGCTGATCCTGCGGCTCGGCGACGCGCTCAACGTCGGCTTCGAGCAGTTCATGCTGCAGCGCAGCGCGGTCGGCAGCAAGGTGTCGGAGGTCTTCGACACCTTCGTCTACTGGTCCGGCCTGCGCACCGGAGACCTGGGGTACGGCGCGGCGGCCGGCCTGTTCAAGGGCTTGGTCGGGCTGGTGCTCATCCTGGCGGCCAACCGGGTGGCGCACGCGCTGGGCGAGCGGGGGGTGTACTCGCGATCATGAGCAGGAAGAAGGTCTCCGGGCTCGCGCCCTGGGAGGAGCCGGGATCGCTCGCGGGCCGGGTCGGCAAGGGCGGCGCGCTGGCGCTCATCGTGCTCGCCGTGCTGCTGCCGCTCTACACGATCGTGCTGACCAGCCTGTCGTCGGCCGAGACGGTGAACCGGGTGGGCGGCCTGGTGCTGGTGCCGGACGGCATCACGCTCGACGCGTACCGCCAGATCTTCTCCGACAGCGTGGTCAGCCGCGCGGTGCTGGTCAGCACCGGCGTCACCGTCGTGGGCACGGCGGTCAGCCTCGCCGTCAGCGTCCTCGGGGCGTACGCGCTGTCGCGGCCGGGGTCGCTGTTCCACCGGCCGATACTGTTCTGCGTCCTGCTGATGTTCGTGTTCTTCCCCGGGCTGATCCCGACCTACCTGATGGTCGCCTCGCTCGGGCTGAAGGACACGTACTGGTCGCTGATCCTGCCGTCGGCCGTGTCGGCGTTCAACATCGTCGTGCTGCGGGCGTTCTTCATGAACATCCCGCACGAGCTGCTCGACAGCGCCCGCATCGACGGCGCCGGGGAGTTCCGCATCCTGTGGCGGATCGTGCTGCCGCTGTCGAAGGCGGTCACGGCGGTCATCGGCTTGTTCTACGCGGTCGGCTATTGGAACGCGTGGTTCAACGCGACGCTGTTCATCGACGACACCCGCAAGTGGCCGCTCGCGCTGATCCTGCGGCAGTACGTCGTGGACTCCAACCCCCTGCCGACCGCCACCGTGGGCGTCAGCGGCTTCGGGCACGTCGCGCCCCCCACGCTGGCCATCAAGATGGCCATCGTCGCCATCGCCGTGCTGCCCGCCCTCCTCATCTACCCGTTCGTGCAGCGGCACTTCACCAAGGGCGTGATCATCGGCGCCATCAAGGGCTGAGCCCTTCCTCCGACCGACGCCCCGCCGCGCCTCCCACCGGCGGGGCGTCGCCACGCTCGGGTCAGTGATCCGCCGGCCGGGCGGTGCTCCGCCGGACGGTGAGGGTGGTGGCCAGTTCGAGACCGACCTGCGGCGTCGGCTCGCCGCGCCCCAGGGCGAGCGCCAGTTCGGTGGCGGCCGCCGCCATCTCGGCGAGCGGCTGGTGGACGGTGGTCAGCGGCGGATCGACCAGGGCGGCCACGGGCAGGTCGTCGAAGCCGACCACGCTCAGGTCCGCCGGAATCCGCAGTCCCAGCTCCCGCGCGGCCTCGTAGACGCCGAGCGCCTGCAGGTCGTTGCAGGCGAAGACCGCCGTGGGAGGGTCCGCTCGGTCCAGCAGGGCGAGCGCGGCGGTCCGGCCGTCCTGCCTGGTGAGGTCGGCACGCACCACGAGGTCCGGGTCCATCGCGAGCCCGGCGGCCTCCAGGGCGGAGCGGTAGCCGTCCAGTCTGGCCCGGCAGCACAGGACCCCGTCCGGTCCGGAGATCATGCCGATGCGGCGGTGGCCCAGCCCGATCAGGTGGCGGGTGGCGGACCGGCCGCCCGCCCAGTTCGTCGCGCCGACGAAGGGGACGCCGTCCGGCAGCTCGGTCGTGGGGTCGAAGACCACGAAGGGGATGTCGTTGGCGCGTAGCCTGTCGCGCTGCTCCTCCGTCAACTGGGCCACGGTCACGACGCAGGCGGGGCGGCGGGCCAGCGTGTCGTCGATCGGGTGGTCCCCCGTGTCACGCCGCGGACCGAACTCCGTCAGCACGACCCCTACGCGGTGCTCGCGAGCCACCCGCTCGACCCCGCGGATGATCTCGATCCCCCACAGGTCCTCCAGCTGTCCGAAGACGAGTTCCAGTAGGTTCCTGCGGTTGCTTTTGCGGTACCCGTACTCGTGGATGAGCGCCTCGACGCGGGCGCGGGTGTCCGCCGACACGCCGGAACGGCCGTTGACGACCTTGGACACCGTGGGGATCGACACCCCGGCGGTCTCGGCGATGTAGGAGATGGTCACGGGCCGCGCCGGATCGCCTTTCGGGCGTTCCCGGCCGGCAACGGGTCCGTCCGGCCCGGCATACGACAACTCGGTCCCCCTCCTTGCCGGCCCGGCGCCGCGTCCTGCCGTCCCGCCCGTCGAACGTCGCGGGCGCGCTCACGGCGAAAGGATAACCCGTCGGGCCGCGCCGGTCGCCCGCGTGCGCGACCGCCGGCGCAGTGAAACTTTCAGCCTCGTTTTCCGCTGGTTATCCAACAAATTATCGCCGTCATCGGGCATGTCCCTGCGCGCCCGTTCGAGGCCCATGCGTGAGGCAGTGGCCCTCGACAGATCGGGCTGTTATGTTTCCGGCGAATTATCGGAAAGTTTTCCGGCAAATGAGCCGACTTGTTTCGCAGTCGAGATCGGCCGGCGCAGTCCACGGCTGACGCGCACAAGGGAGAGCAACGGTGAATCTGCACAGGTTACGAAGAGCTCGGCTGCGGGCCGGCGCGATCGCCGGCGTCGTGGTCGCGCTGCTGCTGGCAGGGATTTCGACGGCCGTGGGCGCCCAGGCGGCGGCCGGCTGCCGCGTGGCGTACACCGTCTCGGCCCAGTGGCCCGGCGGGTTCACCGCCAACGTGAACGTGACCAACCTCGGCGACCCGGTCAACGGCTGGCGTCTGGCCTGGACGTTCCCGTCCGGGCAGCGGGTGACCCAGGCGTGGAGCAGTACGATCACCGCGTCGGGCGCGCAGGTCACCGCCGTGAACGAAAGCTGGAACGCGGCCATCGCGACCGGCGCGACGGTCTCCTTCGGCTTCAACGGGTCGTGGTCGGGCGCCAACACCGCGCCGGACACCTTCACGCTCAACGGCGTCGCGTGCACCGGGAGCGCCGGGCCCTCGCCGTCGGCCAGTCCGTCGCGGTCCCCCAGCCCTTCGCCGTCGGCCGGCCCGTCGCGATCCCCCTCGCCGTCTCCCTCGCCCAGCCCGTCGCCGTCTCCCTCGCCGTCGGCGTCTCCGCAGCCGGGCGACGCGATGGCCAGGGTGGCCGCCATGCAGCCCGGCTGGAACCTGGGCAACACCTTCGACGCGATCCCCGACGAGACCTCATGGGGCAACCCGACGACGACCCAGGCCATGCTGCACTACGTGCGGTCCCAGGGATACAACAGCATCCGCATCCCGATCACCTGGAGCAACCACCACGGCCCGGCGCCGGACTACACCCTCGACGCCGCCTGGCTGAGCCGCGTCCGCCAGGTGGTCGACTGGTCGCTCGCCGAGGGCTTCCACGTGATGATCAACATGCATCACGACTCCTGGCAGTGGATCAACGGATACCCCGGTGACCGCACGACCGTGATGAACCGGTACGACGCGCTGTGGCGGCAGCTCGCCGGCACGTTCCGTGACTACTCCCAGAAGCTGGTGTTCGAAAGCGTCAACGAGCCGCAGTTCACCGGCACCTCGGGCGACAGCGAGAGCGACCAGGTGCTGAACGAGCTCAACACCGCGTTCGTCCGCCTTGTGCGCGCGTCCGGCGGCGGCAACGCCACCCGGCTGCTCGTCCTGCCCACCCTGTACACGAGCTCCGAGCAGGCCCGGCTGGACGCGTTGGCGGGCACCTTCGACCAACTGCACGACCCCAACCTCGCCGCGACGGTGCACTTCTACGGCTGGTGGCCGTTCAGCGCCAACATCGCCGGCGGCACCCGCTACGACAGCAACGTCGAAAGCGACCTGGTCAGCGGCTTCGACCGGGTGTACGACACGTTCGTGTCCCGCGGGATCCCCGTGATCGTCGGAGAGTGGGCGCTGCTCGCCTACGACTACACCCGGCCCGGCATCATCGAACGCGGCGAGTTCCTGAAGTTCATCGAGGCCGTCGGCTACAACGCCCGCATCCGCAAGCTCACCACCATGCTCTGGGACGCGGGCTCGTTCCTGGACCGCAACGAGCTGCGATGGCGGGACCAGGGCATCTACGAGATGATGAAGGCCAGCTGGACCATGCGATCCGGCACGGCCTCCTCCGATCAGGTGTATCTCCCACGCAGTGGCACGATCACCGCCAAGACGCTCACGCTCAACCTCAACGGCACCTCGTTCCAGGGCCTGCGACAGGGCAGCGCCACCCTCGCCAACGGCGCGGACTACACCGTGTCCGGCAACACGCTGACCCTCACCGCGGCGGCCCTCACCCGGCTGGCCGGAAACCGGGCCTACGGCGTGAACGCCACCATCGAGGCCCGCTTCTCCCAGGGCGCACCCTGGCAGATCAGCGTCATCACCTCCGACCCGCCGACCCAGGCCGCCGCCACCGGCACGACCTCCTCGTTCTCCATCCCCACTCAGTTCCGCGGCGACCAGCTCGCCACGATGGAGGCCAAGTACGCCGACGGCAGCCCCGCGGGACCGGCCAACTGGACCTCGTACAAGGAGTTCTGGGCGTCCTTCCAGCCCGACTACACCGCGAACACCATCATCCTGAAACCCGAGTTCTTCAACGAGGTGAACGACGGCCGCGTGACCCTCACCTTCCACTTCTGGAGCGGCACGAAGATCACCTACTACATCACCAAGTCCGGCACCACGGTGACCGGTGGCACCACCTGACGAGCGACGTACCGGTGTCGCGGCCGCACCGGCCGCGGCACCCGTACGTCGTCAGCGGCGGGTCTCGGGGGTGGTGACGGTGAGGCGGCGGGAGGCGGCGCCGGACAGGACGGCTTCGACGCCCTCGGGAGACCAGGTCAGGCGCTCGACGACGACGCCGCGCCGGGCGCGCAGGCCGCGCACCTCGCCGGACGGCCAGGGGCAGGCCGGGAGCAGGTCGAGGCGGTCGCCCTCCGACCGGACGAGCATCGCGGCGACCAGCGCGGGGACCCCGCCGCACACGTCCACGTTGAAGATGGCGTCGCGGTTGTGGGTGGAGACCATGTTGGCCCGCCAGTAACGGGTGACCAGCAGGTCGAGGGCCTGCGAGGCCTCCGTCGTCATGCCGAGGTTCGCGGCGGCCAGGCCCAGCTGGACCAGCCCGAAGGCCATCTCGTCCGACTCCGCTCCGCGCCACCATTCCAGCCGCCGGCGTACGGCCTCGGCCCCCGCGGCGCGCAGGGCCGGGTCGGCCGCCTCACCGGTGTCGTACCAGAACGGGTAGAGGTGCGAGGCGTGCCGGTGGGCGTGGTTGTCCTCCAGCGTGAGACCGGGTGGCGGCGCCCACTCCGACAACTCGCCCGTGGGCGCGATCCGGTACGCCGGCAGGCGGTCGCGCAGGGCCTGCCACCGGTGCGCGCCGAGCGACAGCTCCCCGTGCGCCCGGACGAGGTTGCGCAGCAGGTCGCGTACGGCGGCGATGTCCATCGTGGCGTTGACGCACGCCTGGGCGTCGCCGCCGGAAGGGGCGTTCTCCGGCGAGTAGGACGGCGCGAAGTTCCCGTGCTCGTCCAGGAAGTCCTCGTAGAACTCGGCCGCCTCGGTCATGAACGGCAGCGCACGGTCCCGGAGGAAGCCGAGGTCGCCCGTGTGGTCGTAGTAGTCGTAGTAGAGCCGCGACAGCCAGGCCGCCCCCGCCGTCCAGAAGGTCAGGCACCACGTGGGACCGAAGTGGTTGTGCCTGCCGTGGGTCGAGACGTGGGCCGGTACGAGGATCCCCCGGCAGCCGTACAGCCCGCGGGCGTTGTCCCGGAAGTCGGGCAGGAGACGTTCGAGCAGGTCGAAGACCGGGAGCAGGAGCTCGGGCGTGCCGGTGGCGAGCAGCCCGGCGACCGCCGCCTGCAGGTTGCCGTCGAGGGTGTAGCCGGACTGCCACGGCGGCCGGAACGTCCCGCTCCACACGCCCTGCAGAGTCGGCGGCAGCTCCCCCACGCTGGAGACGATCGCGTACCTCGCCGCCGCGAAGACGGCCTCGACCAGCTCGGGCCCGCCGCGCGCGAGCAGGTCCTCGCTCGCGGGGCGCGCGTCGCGGCCGCCGAGGCGGAGGCGTACGCGTCCGGCCAGGTCGCCGTGGATCGCGGCGTGGTCCCGCAGGAGCCGGGCGGCGTCGGGGACGATCCGGTCCAGCGGGTACGGCTCGGCCGGGGCGGGGTGGACGACGGTCCGGGCGAGGATCGTGACCTCCCGCGCGCCGTGCACCTCCAGCACGCCGCCGCCCGCCCGCAGGCGGCCGCCCGCGGCGTGGACACGGCACTCGACGGTGTATCCCGTGACGGCCCGCCGTCGGGAGAAGTCGCCGGTCAGCTCCAGCCGGTCGGGGGCGGCCAGTGCCGCGTACGTGACCGGGGCGGGGGGTTCCCCGGCGACCGGCGCGAGCGCGAGGGTCCCCGAGACCTCGCCCAGGAGGCGGATCACCACGACGTCGCGGGCGCGGGAGACGAAGACCTCCTGCCTGAGGACCCCGGGCCATTCCTGCGTCACCAGCCCGGTCGTGAAGTCGCAGCTCCGCCCGTAGCCCTCCGGCGCCGTCCCGTGTGTGTAGGTCAGCGTGCCCGCGCCGATCAGCGGGTCGACCCAGCGCAGGTCGGCGTAGCCGGGATCCTGTTCGACGGCCACCTCCGTCACCCGCTCGGCCGCCCGCCGGAACTCCCCCGCGTGGAGCAGCGCGCGCAGCTCCGGCAGGATCCGGGCGGTGTGCGGCGGGTCGATCGGCGGCAGCGTGGGCAGGAACAGCCGCTCGTGCGACAGCGTGACCCGCATCTCGGGGCCCGCGCCGTAGACCAGGGCGCCCTGCCGGCCGTTCCCGCTGATCAGCGCGTGCTCCCAGTCACCCGTACGGGTGCGCGAGACGAAGCCGTTGACTCCTTGATCCACCCGAATTAGTTTGGCATCCGGCCTAAAGAAGGGCCAGCCTGAAGAAGGGCACGTGCATGCCGCTCTGGTACGGCGGGGACTACAACCCGGAGCAGTGGCCCGAGGAGGTCTGGGCCGAGGACGTCGCGCTCATGCGCCGGGCCGGAGTCACCCTCGTGACCGTGGGCGTCTTCTCCTGGGCACGGCTGGAGCCGTCCGAGGGCCGGCACACCTTCGGCTGGCTCGACCGCGTGCTCGGGCTGCTCGCCGAGGGCGGGATCCGGGTGGACCTCGCCGTCCCGACGGCCTCTCCCCCGCCGTGGTTCTCCCTGGCGCACCCCGACGCCCTGACCGTCACCCGGGACGGCGTACGGCTCACGCACGGCAGCCGCGACACCTACTGCGTGAGCGCCCCGGCCTACCGCGAGGCGTCGCTGCGGATCACCCGCGCCCTCGCCGAGCGCTACCGTGACCACCCCGCGCTGGCGATGTGGCACGTGCACAACGAGTACGGCACGCCCTGCCACTGCGACCACGCCGCGGCGGCGTTCCGGGCCTGGCTGCGGGAACGGTACGGCGACCTCGACGCGCTCAACGACGCGTGGACGACGGCGTTCTGGGGCCAGCACTACTCGGACTGGGCGCAGATCACCCCGCCCCGGGCGACGCAGTATCTCCAGAACCCCGCGCAGGCGCTCGACTTCCGCAGGTTCGTCTCCGACGAGATGCTCGCCCACTTCCGCGAGCAGCGCGACCTGCTGCGCGGCCTGACCCCCGGCGTGCCCGTCACCACCAACTACGTGCTGGCCGGCTGGGCCTCGGTCGACCACTGGAAGTGGTCCCGCGAGGTCGACCTCGTCGCCGTCGACCACTATCCCGCGGGGCAGGGCATGGCGGCGGCCGAGCAGAGCGCCTTCGCCGCCGACCTGGCCAGGTCGTGGGCGGGCGGGCGGCCCTGGCTGCTCATGGAGCAGGCCACGGGGTACGTGACGGGCCCCCGCATGGCGGCCAAGGAGCCCGGGGAGATCGCCAGGCACAGCCTGCAGCACGTCGCCCGCGGCTCGACGGGCGCGCTGTTCTTCCAGTGGCGGGCCTCCCGCGGCGGCGCCGAGCAGTGGCACCCGGGCATGGTCCCGCACGCGGGCCCGGACTCACGCGTCTTCCGCGAGGTCTGCGCCCTGGGCGAGGCGCTGCGCCGGATCCCCGCACCACCCGGCGGGCCCCTCGTCGAGGCGGAGGCCGCGATCCTGTGGGACGAGGAGGCGTGGTGGGCCGTCCAGGGGCCCGGCCTGCCGTCCACCGAGATCGACTACCTCGCGGCGGTCGAGCAGGCCCACCGGGTGCTGTGGCGGCAGGGCGTGACCGCCTGCTTCGCCCATCCGTCGCACGATCTGCCGGCGTACCGGGCCGTCCTCGTGCCGAGCCTCTACCTCGTCTCCGACGAGGCCGCCGGCAACCTCGCGGCGTACGTCGAGGGCGGCGGCACGCTCGTCGTGTCGCACTTCAGCGGGATCGCCGACGAGCACACCCGGGTGCGGACGGGCGGCTACCCGGGGGCGTTGCGCGAGGTCCTCGGCATCCGCGTGGAGGAATTCCGCCCGCTCGCCGACGAGGTGGAGCTGCCGGAACTCGGCCGCGCGACGGTGTGGAGCGAGGTCGTCCACCTGGCCGGGGCCGAGGCGGTCGCCCGCTACCCCGGCGGCGGGCCCGCGGTCACCCGCCACCGCTACGGCGGCGGCACGGCCTGGTACGT